>CAKKOY010000024.1 GCA_919592095.1 Ralstonia syzygii subsp. syzygii
GGCGTGCTCAACCGCATGGCTGCGCTTGCCCGCCCGCAGTCCGTCCGCGTCGACTGAATTACGCCTCACAGGGATGGCTTCGACTTCAAAGTCGATTTATGCAACAACGCCACGGCGAGCTGGTAGCCACGCGCATAGACGGTCTTGAGCTCGACGCCGTTCTCCTGCCCGAAGTGCAGCTTCTTGCGCAGCTTGTAGATGTGCTGCTCGATCGAGCGCTCGACGATGCTGGCATCCGCGCCCCACACGGCCGAGGCGATCTGCTGGCGCGACAGGAAGGTGCCCGGCGATGAGAACAGCAGCCATGCCGTGGCGAACTCGCGCGCGGTCAGGCGGATGGGTGCCTCGTTCACCGTGGCCGTGCGGGTCAGGCGGCACAGGCGGTAGGGCCCGACCACCACGTGCATGCTGGCGTTCTGGCGCGGCTGTTCAGAGCGGCGCAGCACGCGCTGCACGCGGGCGCGCAGCTCCTCGGCGGTGAAGTGGCCGGTGAGCAGATCGTCGACGCAGGCCTCGAAGGCCTGGGCCATGTCTTCCCGGTCGGCGAACTGGCCGAACACCAGCGTTGGCCAGCACATGTCGGCGTTGCACTCGCGCCAGGACAACACCAGTTGCCCCGCGGTGCGGAACTGCTGGGCGTCGATCATCAGCAGGCTGAAGGCCTCGGTACGCCGCGCACGCAACAGCGTCAGGGCATCGTCAAACCGAACGCATTCCACGTTCTGCACGGCCAGGCATGCGGCCACATAAGCGAAGCTGGACGGATTGGAGGTCAATACGGCGAATTTCATAGCGTTCCCCGTTTATGCGGTGCCATCACATGCTCGGATACGACGGATGGCGATTACGAAAACGTTGGGATCAGCATAACCTTCACCATTTCCATAAACATCCCTACAAAGAGTGAATTCTCGCGTAATTTTGATTGAATGTTTTTATCGCACTGATTAAGGGCACTTTGATCATGCCTTTTGGTTATTTAGAAGACGCCATCATGCGCGAATCCATAGATAAGTGCCGTTCGACAGACTTTCGAACATGTCATCGGTGGTTTGCAGTATGTTGTTCCGCCAGTAACGTCCGTGTTCTGCATAGTGGCCCAGCAATTCGGCCAGTTGCTCGCCGTCCAGGTCGGGCGAATAGGCGACGCGGACGATCAGGATGATCCCGCCGGTATCGCCGTCCAGGCCGAGCTGTGCGTGGTCCTGCGCATAGATGGTGAGGTTGGCTTCCAGCATCAGCCGGAAGACGCGCAGGGTGCGGCCGCCGGTGACGATACCGTAGTCGAAGTTCAGGTAGAACGCCGCGGGGTCGTCCTCGACGGCGTCGATGATGACGTCGAAGCCTTCTACGGTCAGCCGGCCGGCGGCAAGGATGGCCTCCGCATCCGGGATTCCCAGATGGCCGCACATGTCGCGGACCAGTGCATCGCGTTGCGCAAGACTCATGGCGCGGCGGGAGCAGGGGGGAGGAGCCGTTCGGCCGGCATCAGCTGATGCAGATCCTTGGCCGCCTTGGGGCCGGCTTCCATCAGCTTGGCGAGCACATTGGTGCGTTGTCTTCGTTCTGCATTTCGGCGGCGAAGCGCATGTCGTCCGCTCCCTCGTGCGCGATCGCTTGCATCTGCACCTGGAAACCGGTGCGCTCGGCCGCGTTCGCGATAGCGGTCTGGTCTGCCGGATACTGCGGGAAACGGAGAGAGCCGCGGATCGTCATGGCGTCGGTCTTCGGGATCGGATGAAGGGAGGCTGCCTGGTGCTGCCAGCCGGACAGCGCAACGTGCGGAACTGCGGGGAGACTGCCGCGCGTGGGGACTTCACACTGCGGTGAGCCGTCCGGGAACGGCGCGGCCCCGTTCCCGAACGTTCACGGCGCGCGCGATGCACGCCGTTGCGGATCCGATCATTAGCTGATCAGGTCCTTGGCTGCCTTGGGGCCGGCTTCCATCAGCTTGGCCAGCATCTGGGTGCGGTTCAGGGCGTTCTGCATCTTGGCCGCGTCCAGCATGTCTTGTTGGCCTTCGGCGGTGATGGCTTGGTATTGCGCCTGGAAGCCAGCGCGGGACGCAGCGTCGTCAGCGCCGTTGGCGAAGGATTGGAACGCCGAGGTGGTGCTCGTCGTGTTCGTAGTATTCGGAACGACAGCCATGATAGTTTCCTCTGAGTGGTAAGTAAGTGGCCTCTTGTGAGACCGGATTTTCAATCCGCGCCCCGGGATGGGACGCCGTCGATTCGGTTCAGCGAACGTGCTGCTGTTTGTGTTCGCCGTGGTTTTATGATGGGATAAGACCGTTGCACACATCGGCTGTAGCCCCGAAACCTTGTGCCAGGGTGCGAAGCTGCTCGCGGTCGCTCGTGCTGACTGCGCGGAAGGCACGCTGCTCGAACTCCATGGCCGTCTCGCGCAGGGCGGCAACCGCCTTGCGCATCGGGCCGAAATCCTTGGCCCCCTCCTGCTTGGCGAAGGTCTGGACGCTGTTGAAGGTCTCGATGATGTCGGGCGTGAATCGGTCGAACATGGTGATGCTCCTGGTGGAAAAGGGAAGGGTCGCGTCAGTGCTGCGCGGCCAGGAAACGCTTGGTGCCGTCGGGGCTTTCGACGTAGTGCAGTTCGTCGACGGAGAGCACGGAGTTGGCATCCAGCTTGCCGTCCTGGCTGGCCCGCCGGATGTTGAGCACGATGTCCTTGACGTTGACACCGAGGTCGCCGCGCACGCGGTCAACCACGGCGCGCACGCGGTCCGGCTTCTGCGCGGCGCCGGAGACAGAGAAGCGGTTGTCGCCCAGATAGCTGATGCTCAGCCCGGGCTCCTGCATCGACTCGCGCAGGTTCTCGATCACCTCGGGCGCGACCGGCAGGTCTATCCGGACCCTGGGCGATACGTTGCGCAGTTCGCGCTGCACGCTCAGCGATTCCATCGCCGTGCGGGCCATGCCGTGTACTGTGATCTCGCCATCGCGCTGCTCGATGTTCAGTCCGTCGACGCTGTGCTGGCCCAGCGCGGTGCACACGCGATCGATGAGCGGCAACGGCGCGACGGCAGGGGCCTGCGGCGCGTGCTGGGCTTCGCGCGTGGAGGCCAGCAGCAGCGCGCATGGCGTGAGCAGCGCGACGGCCGCGATGCCCATCCAGCCGGCGTGGGCGCGTGGCCGGTGGGCCGGTGGCGCCTTGGCGGGCACGTCGACCGCAACGGCGTCGGCGGCGGGGAGGGGAGCGGGCGGCGGCGGCGCCAGCAGGCGCTGCAGCAGATCGAGATCGGACGGCCACGGCTCGCCGGCCGGCCCGACGCAGACCACGATGTCGCCGAAGCGGCGCGGCTCCAGGTCGGGCCAGGGCTCGGCGGCTTCGCCGCTGATGCGCAGGACACCGGACTCGGCGCCGACTTGCAGCTGCAGTGGCTCAGCCGTCCAGTCGGAGATGCGCACGGCCGCGGTGTCCGCGCTGTCGACGATCCAGTCGCCGGGGAGCAGGTCGAGGCTTGCGCCTGCGTGCCTGCCGGTTAAAACGCGAATGTGCTTGTTCATAAGGATCAGGCGGAGACGTTGATGGGACGGACGGCCGTGCCGGCCACGCCGGCCTGGTGCGACCACACTTCGGCTTCCCAGCGGCGGGCGAGCGCACCGCTGCGCGCATAGCCTTCGGATTTCATCTGCGACGTGCGGGGCAGGCTCGCGCTGAGCAGCATCAAGGGAAGCAGCAGGTGGAAGGTCTCCTCACGCTCGCTCTTGGCCTTGGCTTCGGCGGGAGGAACGCTGGCCACGAGGTCCTTCTTGACCGCATGCAGCGTGTCCGGCGCACCGGCCAGCGGCGACGCCTTGATGTAGGCGCGCGCGAGGTTGAGCGCCAGCCGCAAGGGCATGGCGTGCCCGGCCCGCACGGCATAGAGCAGCGCGCACAGCTCGGCCAGCAGCGTCTTGTAGGTGGGAATCTCGGGGGTGCCCGACAGTTGCGCGGCAAGTTCCTTGCGGTCCGTCGACACGACCGGAGCGGCACCGCCGGCCCCTTTCCCTGACGCCGAGGACGCTTGCGCGGGCGGCTCTTCCGCGGCTTCCAGCAGATAGCGGCGCAGCATGGCGTGCCGGCCGGCCAGGTCGCTGTGCGGGTTGTTGCCGCGGCCTTGTTGCCGGCCGTCGTGCGGGTTGCCCTGCTTGCTGGGACCGATGAGGAGGGGCTTGGTGCGGAGCGCGTGCTCCTCCATGATCATCAGCAACTCTTCGAAGTCGCTGTCGGTGGTCGGCTCGTCCGCCGCGCTGCGCCGGTTGGGGCCCGGCCGGCGGATGCGCCTGGCCAGCTTGGCCATGTGCTTGCGACGGCCGGTCAGCTGCTCCTGGTGCTGGAGCTCGTGGTCCTGCTCGTGCTCGATCTCCCGCTCGTGCGCGTGCCGGTGCCGCTTGCGGTGCGTGCCCGGCGTGGCCGGAGCCGGCTGTGTCGGCGTGGTGGCCGGGTCCGGCGACGTGTAGACGATGGAGGATGGACCCGTGATGCGCGTCATGGCTGGCCCCTAAGTAAAGAGTGTCTGCATGATCGAATTGGCGAACTGCAGGATGGCGGCAGCCCCCCACGGCGCGGCCACCACGATCACCAGCGACACGATGATCAGCTTCAGGCCGTGCGAGATGCTGCTGTCCTGCAGCGACGTGATCGCCTGCAGGAACGAGATCAGCAGGCCGGCGATGGCCGCCACGCCCACCGCCGGCAGCGAAACCAGCAGACACAGCAGCAGAGCGGTCGAGGTTAGGCGCGTGATGTTGTCGTAGTCCATGGCGGGCTCAGCGATAAGTGTTGACCAGGCCGTGGACGAGCACCGACCAGCCGTCCATTACCACGAACAGCAGCAGCTTGAACGGGATGGCCACGTTCGACGGCGTCACCTGCGACAGCCCGAGTGCCATCAGCAGGTTGGCGATCACCAGGTCGATCACGATGAAGGCGAGGTAGAGCAGGAAGCCGATGCGGAAGGCCGAGGTCAGCTCGGTGAGCGTGAAGGCCGGCGCGAGCACGATCAGGTCGTCGTCCTTGAGCAGCGCGGCCTTGGCCGGCGGCCACAACTGCTGCGCGGAGCGCATGAAGAACGCCTTCTCGCGCGCATTGGTGTGCTTGTTGAGGAATTCGCGGAACGGATCGCGGGCCGCGTCCAGCAGCGGCATGACCTGGGTGATGTTGGTGCCGCCCTGCGCGTTGATCTGCACATGCGCGCGCTGCATGGCCTCCATGCCGACCGGCGCCATGATGAAGCACGAGACGATCATCGCGATGCCGTTGAGGACCATGTTGGGCGGCACCTGCTGGACCCCGAGCGCATTGCGCAGCAGGCCGAGCACCACGACGATCTTGGTGTACGAGGTGACGACCATGGCGGCAAACGGCAGCAGCGCGATCGCCACCGCCATCACGATCAGGGAGGCGAACTCAACGTTCTGCATGGTGCTTGCCGATGGATGCGATCTGCAGGCCGAGCTGCTCGCCCACGGCCACCAACTGGCCGTGCCCCAGTGTCTGTCCGTGGCAGACCAGCCGCACGGTGGCGTCGCGGATCTTCACCGGCAGCGTCAGCACATGCTGGGGCTGCAGCGCGGCGAGCTCGGACAGCGGCATGCCCATCACGGCCAGCTCCAGGTGCACCGGCACCTCCAACTGCTCGAGGGGAACGCTGCTGTCGACGCTGTTGCCGGCCGGCATGCGCGGGGCGGTGGCGAAGTCGTCCTGGAACGCGTCGTCGTCATCGGTGAACGGAGGCAGGTCGAGTGTTGTCACGATTCCGTCCTTGTAATGGGCAATGGCGGTGAGGTGCGGTTGGCGGGCATCGCCCCAGGCGAGGCAGACCGTGCCTTCGTCGGTGGCGGGCCGGTAGGTGGCGTCGTTCCAGCCGAGCAGGATGTCGCCCGGTGCCAGCGTGTCGAGCGTGTCCCGGCGGCAGCGCCGGCTGGCCACGCGCAGCCGGCCGGGCAGCGCCAGCCCGCTGAAACGGTGCAGGATGGTGTCCGGATCGGCGGCCGGAGGCGCAGGCGGCAGACCCTGCCAGTTCAGCGCGCGGATGTCGCAGCGGCACGTATGGACCGCGCTGGCGATCTGTAGCGGCAGCAGGGGGCCTGCCGTATCCACGGCATCGGCTTTCAGGCGGCGCAGGTTCGTCAGCTGCGCGTCGCTGAGGCCCGCGTCCTCCAGCGCTTGCAGCACCGGCGCGAGCCACAGGTTCCCCAGCGCGAGGCGGCGCGGGCGGTCGGTTTCCCGGGCGATGGCGTGCAGCGCGGGGTAGTGGGCGCCGTCGACGAGGAGTTCAGCGTGGCACTGCGCCGACTGGATCGACAGCGTGATCGGCGCGCTCGCCGCGACCGGCGTCCGCGCGAGCTGCAGTTGCCAGTCGTCCGATTCACCGCCGCGATGCACCCCGTCCAGCAGGCGCGTGAGTGCGGCGTGTGCCGGCGTGAAGGCGCGCAGGTGGGGTTCCAGCGCAGAGAAATAGGGCCCGGCGTTCATGTCGGAGGGTGGTGTGGTCACCAGAGTTCGAGTTCGACATCGACTTGCTGCCGCAGCAGCGCGTGGAGGCGTTGACGCAGCGTGTCGCCATGTTCGGAGAGTAAGTGCCGGGAGCGAGGGTGTCCGGCCTCGAAGCGAAGCGATAGCGTGTGGGACGAAAGCCGCAGCGTGAGGCGGGTCTCGGGCAGAATCTTAGGATCAAGATCCAGTGAGATTTCCCAGCATTCGCCGCCGGAGCGGATGGCCTGCGAGGCGCAGAACTGCGAGAGCAGCCGGACAAGGTGCTCCGTCATGGTCTCGCCCGCGCCGATCTCCGAGCAGGCCCGCACCAGGCGGTTGGCGATGGCCGCGGTGTGGAGCGTGGCGTCGGGGTCGGCGGGGTGCGGCGGCGGCGGGCTGGCATCGGTGCGCGCATCGACGGGCGGATCGCTGGCCGGGGCGTCCTGCCGAGGCTCCGGGAAGTCGTCCGAGACGGGTTCCTGGGGCTCGGGACGGGGCGGCGGCACATAGGGCAGGGCGTCGTGCGGATCCGGGGTCCGCAGCGGCGTGCGGCGCCGGGCCGGCGGGGCCGTGTCGACCGGTTGGGGGCGCCAGAGGCGGACGGCTTGCGTCATGGCCGCCGCGCTACAGCACCAGCTTGCCGACCGGCCGCAGGTCGACGTAGCCGCCCAGTTCCTGGAACGAGTACACGTTCAGCGCTTGCAGGTGCGGCTCGATCATGCGCCGGACATAGCGGCGGATGTCCATCGAGGTGACGATGGCCAGTTGCGAGGGCGCCTCGACGGGGCTGCCCTGCATGATGCCGTGCAGGCGCATGACAATGGCTTCCACCTGCTGCGGATCGAGCGTCAGGAAGTTGCCCGCCGGCGTGGGCTTGATGGCCTGGCGCACGGTCTGCTCGACCGACAGGTCCAGCAGGATGGCCGGCATCTGGCGGGTGCCGCCAGTGGCCTGGTGCGCGATCTGCCGGCCCAGGTCGCCGCGCACGTATTCCACCAGCATCAGCGTGTCCTTCTCCTTCGGGCCCCAGACCACCAGGCTCTCGAGAATGGCGCGCATGTTGCGGATGGGCACCTGTTCTTCCAGCAGGCGCCGCAGCACGTCGGCAATCCGCTGGGCCGGCACGGCCTTCTGCGCTTCGGCCACCAGGCCGGGGTAGTCGGTGGTGACGCGCTCCAGCATCCACTGCGTTTCCTGCAGGCCGACGAACAGGTGCGCGCTCCTGCGCAGCACGTCCACGACGTGATCGGCGATCACGCGCTCCACGCGCAGGCCGGAGGCTGTCAGCTCGGCGTCATGGGCCACGTGGGCCGGTGCGATCCAGTGCGGCGCGGGATGATTGGGCAGCTCCGCGGCCTCGAGCGCCTGCGCGCGCAGCGCTTCCGGCAGGTTCGGGATCAGCAGATGGCCATCCGGCACCGCGACCGGCATGCTCGGAATATCGTGGACGCGCACCTCGTAGCTGTCGGGCTGCAGGGCATCGGCCTTCCAGATCGCAATACCGGGGAAGGGCAGGCCGAGCGCTTCGGCCAGTGCATGGCGGCCTTGCTGGAAGGCGGTATCGAGCGCGGGCACGTCCAGGCCCTTGGCCAATTGCGCGCCGAGCCGCACGCCCACCGGCACGGTAAAGGACGGAGCCTGTTCGGCAATGCTCGGCGCCTTGCCCTTCGAGCCCTCGCGCAGCAGCGCGGGCAGGGTGTCGCCGTCGTCGCCGTCACTCTGCTTGGCGCGGTTGCGCAGCGTGTAGCCGAAGCTGAAGATCAGCGCTGCCAGGGCGAAGAACAGGAACGACGGAAAGCCCGGTACCAGCGCGAAGCCCACCAGCAGGGCGCTGGCGGTGAACATGGCGCGCGCGCTGGTGGACAGCTGCCGTACGATCTCCATGCCCAGCGACGAGGGCCTGTTGGCGTTCTCTTCGTCGGAGACGCGGGTGATCATCACGCCGGCCGCCACCGAGATCAGCAGCGACGGGATCTGCGAGACCATGGCATCGCCGATCGATAGCACCGCGAAGCGGTTGGCCGCCTCGCCGGCGGTCATGTTGTGGTATGTGATGCCGATCACGATGCCGGCCAGGATGTTCACCAGCGTGATGACCAGCCCGGCGATGGCGTCGCCCTTGACGAACTTCATGGCGCCGTCCATGCCGCCGTGCAGCTGGCTTTCCATCGCCAGCAGCGCGCGGCGCTTGCGGGCCTCTTCCGGCGAGAGGTGGCCGGCGCGCAGGTCGGCGTCGATACTCATCTGCTTGCCGGGCATGGCGTCCAGCGTGAAACGCGCGCCGACTTCGGCCACCCGCTCCGAGCCCTTGGCGATCACGATGAACTGCACCGTGGTGATGATCAGGAACACCACCAGGCCCACCACCAGGTTGCCGCCCACCACCAGCTTGCCGAAGCTCTCGATGATGTGGCCGGCATCCGCGTGCAGCAGAATGGATTTGGTGGAGGCGATGTTCAGCGACAGCCGCAGCAGCGTCGTGAACAGCAGCAGCGATGGGAAGGCCGACAGCGAGGTCGCCGATGGAATGTACATCGTCACCATCAGCAGCACGACCGAAAGCGTGATGTTCAGGCCGAGCAGCCCGTCGATCAGCATGGTCGGCAGCGGCAGCACCATCAGCGCCACCACCGCCACCACCAGCGAGGCGATGCCGATTTCGCCGCTGAAATCCTGGATTGCGTTCTTTTTGGCCATATCGAGGTCCGGTCAGGATCAGTGTTGGGGTTCGGTGCCCGGGGCGCCCATTTCGCCGACCCACGCCAGCACTTCGGCAACGGTCTCGAAAAGAGGCTCCGGCACGGGGCCGTAGAGGTCGACGCGGTACAGCGCGCGCGCCAGCGGCGGGTTGCCGACGATGGGGATGCCGAGCGCGGTGGCTTCCTCGCGCAGCGCCAGCGCCTCGTCGTCCACGCCCTTGGCGATGATGCGGGGCAGGCCGTATTCCTCCGGTACGTAGCGGATGGCCACGGCATAGTGGGTCGGGTTGACGACCACGGCCTGCGCGCCGGCCACGCTCTGCTTCGGCTTGGCGTCCTCCGCCAGTTCACGCGCGAGTTTCTTGCGCTCGCCCTTGATGTGCGGATCGCCTTCGCTGTTCTTGTGCTCGCGCTTGACTTCGTCCTTGCTCATGCGGTGGTCGCGGATGAACAGCCAGCGCTGGATGCCGAAGTCGGCGGCGCCCAGGATCAGGAACAGTCCGCCGCCCGCCGCCAGCAGCCGCACCAGCAGCGTCATGCCGATCTCGGCGATGTCGAGGACGGACTGATAGGCCGCGCCGACGATGGCCGGCATCAGGATCAGGATGAGCTTCCAGATCGCTGCCGCCACCGCCGCGGCCTTGATGACCATCTTCACCAGGTCGATCATCGAGCGCAGCGAGAAGATGCGCTTGAGGCCCGAGGCCGGGTTGATGGCGCTCATCTTCAGCTCGACCGGCTTGAACGACAGCACGATGCCGGTTTGCGCCCACGTCGCGATCCAGGCAATGAGCGCGAAGACAAAGCCCACCGGCAGCGTCATCAGCACGAGCTGCAGGGCGAAGTGGCTGATCGTCTGCTTGAGTGTCATCACCGGATGCCGGCTGCTGTCGACGTCCAGCGCAAGGTCGAGCAGGGCCCGCCATCGCTCGCCGAAGAAGGAGGCGGTCAGCGCCAGCAGCAGGCAGCCGGACAGCAGCACCGCGGCGGCGGTCAGGTCCGCGCTCTTGGCGGTCTCGCCGTCCTTGTGCGCATCCTCGAGTTTCTTGTCTGTGGGCTGTTCGGTCTTTTCGTCCGACATGGTCTGGCCCCTGGCATCGGCCGCATGCGGCCACGGCGCGGATCGCCATGGCAATGCCGCAGATTGTGCCGGCGGCCGGCGGCGGGCTTTCGCGCGGGCGCGAAGCGGAGAGTGCCGACCCGAAGCGGCGACCGCGCTGCGCGCAGGCTTCGGCCCGCAGCGGTCTTTTTCGCCCTTGGGCAGCGGGCGTGTGGGGGGCGGGGTCTATGGTTCCACTCAACGCAGGCCGGTATGCGGATATGCCGGTCCTTGACTTCCCTTGCAACAGGAGCCCACACCCTATGGAACCCATCCAGTGCAGCAATCGCCTGCTTGGCGGCCTGCTCGAAGTGCTGATGTATGCCACGCGAAGCGGCCAGTTCGAAAACGCCCAGGCGATGCTGGTAGCACTGCGCGGGCTGCGCCCGAACTTCAAGGAGCTTGACCTGGTGGAGGGCTGGCTGCTGGTCGGCCGGCATCAGTACGCCGATGCGGCGCGCATCCTGCGCGAGCTGCTCCACAGCGACGGCGCCCCCAGCGTCATGCCGTTCGCCTCGGCCATGATGGCGCTGAGCCTGAATGCGCTGAACGATCCGGAATGGCACGTCTATGCCAACGAGGTGCTGGCGCGCGATGCCGATCCCGACTCCGTCACGCTGGTGCGCACGCTGCTCGGCGCGCAGCAGGCGGGCGCCAGCACCGCGGACGCCGCCTCCACCGCCGCCGAGACCATCGACATGAGCGCCTTCCACACCTCGCACTACTTCACACGCGCTTGAATCGCCATCAGGAGTGAACCATGATCCAGGGCCCGACTTCCGTTCCCCCTATCGCCACCCATCCGGTGGACGCCCCCGCGCTGCCTGCCGTCCAGCAGGAGCCGGTGCAGGAGCTCGTCTCGCGCTTCGAGGCGCTGCTCGGTAGCGCCAAGGACGCCCGCCGGCATTCCAAGGGACCGTCCGCGATCGGCGAGCTGGTGGCCAAGGAGGATGCCGCCGTGCGCGCCACGGCGGACCGCATCAACGCCACGCTGGAGACCGACAAGGTCAAGCCCATGGAGGAAATGCTGGTCGATGCCATGCGCATCCAGATGGAGGCCGCCGCCACCATGACCAAGATCCACATGGGCAGCATGGTGGCCCATTCCGGCAAGAACGCCGTGCAGACCTTGATGAAGAACCAATGATGAAGCCCCGTTCCTTGCGTTTGCGCCGTGGCGCGCTGGTCGTAGCGCTCGCGCTGACCACGCTGCTGGCCGGCTGCAACAAGCAGCTCTTCGCCCAGTTGACCGAGGTCGATGCCAACGACATGCTGACCGTGCTGCTGCAGGCCGGCATCGACGCGCAGAAGACCTCGCCAGACGACGGCAAGACCTGGTCCGTGCTGGTCGATGACGACGAATTCGCGCGGTCCATGGAGGTGCTGCACGCCCACGGCCTGCCGCGCGAGAAATACGCCAACCTCGGCGACATCTTCAAGAAGGACGGCCTGATCTCCACGCCGACCGAGGAACGGGTGCGCTTCATCTACGGGGTGTCGCAGCAGTTGTCGCAGACGCTGTCGCGCATCGATGGCGTGGCGGTTGCCAGCGTGCAGATCGTGCTGCCGAACAACGATCCGCTGGCCAGCGTGGTCAAGCCGTCCAGCGCCTCGGTGTTCATCAAGTACCGGCCGACGGCCAATGTGACCTCGCTGCTGCCCAGCATCAAGAACCTGGTGGTGCACAGCGTGGAGGGGCTGACCTATGAGAACGTTGCCGTGACGCTGGTGCCGGGGGCGGCGGACGATCCCGCCATCGCGGTCGCCACCGCCCGGCGCGGGCCGGCAGGCGTGTCGTGGGTGATGCTGGGCAGCCTGGTCGGCGTGCTGATCGGCCTGGTGGCGCTGTGGGGCGCGGTGACCCGCATGCCCGCCGTACGCACCCGCCTGGACGCGCTGCGCGAGCGCGTCGCCAGCCGCCTGCCGGCCCGCCTGAAGAAGGGCGGGGCATGACCGCCGCCGCCGTGATGCCGGATCAGGCAGACACCATGATCCTGCGCATCCTCCACGCCTACCAGACGCGGCTGCAAGGCCTGCCGCATATGCTGGACAGCCGGGCGTGGTCGGAGTGCGCACATGGCTTGCCTGCCGCTGCCGCATCATGGCGCGGCGCCTGCGACGTGCTGGGCCTGCGGTCGGTGGCGATGCAGACCCTGCTGGAGCGCGCGCACCGGCTGGTGGTGCTGGAGGCGGGTGACCTGTGCCGCGTGCTGGCCGGCCGCGCGCTCTATGCGCGGCGCACGGCGCTGGCCCGTTGCATTGATGGGGCGTACCTGTCGCGGCTGAACGGTGCGGTGGGCACCGCGCTAGTGAGCGCCATGGCGGCGCGCGCCGACTGGCAGCCGGACGCCGGCGGCCCGTTGCCGCGGCCCGAGCTGCAGTCGCTGGCCCAGGCCGGCCTTGTCGCGCTGGTGTCCGATGGTTGGCTGACCGATCCGTCGCTGATTCGCCTGATGCGGCTGACCATCGGCGCCGCCCCCAGGGGACGGGTCGGGCCGCCCGCGCTGACGCCGCTGTCTGAATCGTTCATGACGGCGGTTCCCTCGATCTATCCGGAGTTGTCATGGTTATTTGGCTGAGGCGTGAAGCCGCGCTGGGCGTGTCGTCCGACGTGATCCGGGCGGCCGATCGACACCGCATCGTCGAACTCGACGGGGCCGTGCAGGCGGTGTACGAAGAGCGCGACGCCGTGCTGGCCGCGGCCCGCGCACGGGCCGAGGCCATCGTGGCGGAGGCACGCGCGGTTGCCGACGGCTTGCTCCAGGAGGCCAACGAACGCGCCGAGAACAGCGAGCAGCTGGGCTATGCCGAGGGGCAGCGCAAAGCATTGGCCGAGTTCCATGCCTCCATGATCGCGCGCACCTACAGCGAGGCCGACGCCACCCGGCGCGTGGAGGCCCGCCTGCAGACGGCCGTCATGCAGGCGGTGGAGCGCGTCGTGCTGGAGTCGGACCGCCAGGCGCTGTTCGCCCGGGTGGCCTCGACCCTGGGCGGCGTGCTGCAGAGCCAGGCGCGGCTGACCCTGCGCGTCTGTCCGGCCGAGCTCGACGCGGCTCGCGCGGCATTCGCCCGCGCCGTCGAGGGCGGCCTGCTCAATGCCACCGTCGAAGTCCTGGCCGACGACAGTACGAAACCCGGCGATTGCCGCTGCGAATGGGACCACGGCGTGGCCGATGCCAGCCTGAGTGTCCAACTGGCGGCGCTGCGGCGGGCACTCGCCCCGAACGCGCCCGCGCATGCGGAAGCGGCATCGCAAGCCCAGCCGGTTGCCGCCCCGGATGACGATGCCGATACCGATGCGCAGGACGAATACGAGTACGAGTACGACGACCCTGAAGACGACGAGGACGAAGACGCCGCGTCGCACGACGACGAAGACGAGGACGGCGACGATCACGACGACGACAGCGACGACGAAGAGGACGAGGACGTCTACGAAGAGGACGAGGAAGACGAGGAAGACGAGGAGGACGAGGAGGACGAGGAGGACGAGGAGGACGACGAATGACCCATCTCGCGCTGCTCGAGTCCCTGGAGAACGCGGCACGGACCACGCCGCTCATCCGCCGCTTCGGCAAGGTGGTCGAAGTGACCGGCACGCTGCTGCGCGTGGGCGGTGTCGATGTCAGGCTCGGTGAGCTGTGCACGCTCACGGAAGCGGACGGTACCGTCATGCAGGAAGGCGAGGTCGTCGGCTTCAGCGAGCACTTCGCCCTGGTGGCGCCGTTCAGCGGCGTGACCGGCCTGTCGCGTTCCACGCGGGTGGTGCCCAGTGGCCGCGCGCTGTCGGTCGGTATCGGGCCGGGCCTGCTCGGGCGCGTGCTGGACGGGCTCGGCCGGCCGGCCGACGGCGGGCCGCCGCTGGAGGTGGTGGACTACGTCCCGGTGTTCGCCAATGCGCCGGACCCGATGACGCGGCGGCTGGTGGAGCAGCCGCTGGCCACCGGCGTGCGCGTGATCGACGGGCTGGCCACACTGGCCGAAGGCCAGCGCATGGGCATTTTCGCACCGGCCGGCGTGGGCAAGAGTACGCTGATGGGCATGTTCGCGCGCGGCACGGACTGCGATGTCAACGTGATCGTGCTGATCGGCGAGCGCGGCCGCGAAGTGCGCGAGTTCATCGAGCAGATACTGGGCGAGGAGGGCATGCGCCGCTCCGTGGTGGTGTGCGCGACGTCGGACCGCTCCGCCGTGGAGCGCGCCAAGGCCGCGTACGTCGGCACCGCCGTGGCCGAGTATTTCCGCGACCAGGGCCTGCGCGTGCTGCTGATGATGGATTCGCTCACGCGCTTCGCGCGCGCCCAGCGCGAGATCGGCCTGGCCGCCGGCGAGCCGCCCACGCGGCGCGGCTTTCCGCCTTCGGTGTTCGCGGAGCTGCCGCGCCTGCTGGAGCGCGCCGGCATGAGTGCCGCCGGCTCCATCACCGCGCTCTACACGGTACTGGCCGAAGACGAGTCGGGTAACGACCCGGTGGCCGAAGAAGTGCGCGGCATCCTGGACGGCCACTTGATCCTGTCGCGCGACATCGCCGCGCGCAACCGCTATCCGGCCATCGACATCCTGAACAGCCTGAGCCGGGTGATGACGCAGGTGATGCCGCGCGAGCACTGCGATGCGGCCGGGCGCATGCGCCAGCTGCTGGCCAAGTACAACGAGGTCGAGACGCTGCTGCAGATGGGCGAGTATAAGGAGGGCAGCGATCCGGTGGCGGACGCCGCGGTGCAGTGGAACGACTGGATGGAATCCTTTCTGCGCCAGCGTACCGACGAGTGGTGCAGCCCCGACGAGACCCGACGGCTGCTTGACGACATCGCGCAGTCATGAAGCGCAAGCGCCGCTCGTCGGTCTGGCGCGCGCTGATCGAGGCGAAGACCCGCGAGCGGCGCCGCGTCGAGGCCGACATCGAAGCCGCGCAGGCGGCCCTGGCCGAAGCGCAGGCCGTCGTCGAGGCCCGCGAGGACGCGCTGCGCCAGGCCGAGCAGCGCATGGATGCGCATCTGCGCAGCATGGATGACCTGACCACCGGCCCCAGCCTCACGGCGCAGGCCTATCTGCAATACGACGCGTACCGGATGCAGCTCGACGGTGCGATCGCCCAGGCAGAGCAAGCGGTCGCTGCGGCGCAAGGTGTCGTGGCGGAGCGCGAAGCCGCGCTGCAGGCGCAGCGCCGCAGGCTGGCGCGCCTGGACGCGATGCTCGAGCGCTGCCGCGAAACCGCCGACCGCCTCGACCGCAAGGAAGACGCCGAGCGCGAGCTGGCCACCGAGGAAGAGGCCGTCGAAGCCATCCTCGCCCGCGCGCGTTACACCACGACACACTGAGTCGCAAGCCCATGGAATCGATCGATACTGTTGTGCACACCTGGTTCGATGCCGGTGAAAGTCTGGAGACGCTGCTCGTGCTGCTGGCGCTGAGCTGCGTGCGCATCATGACGCTCTTCGCCATCCTGCCCGCTACCAACGACCAGATGCTGACCGGCGTCGCGCGCAACGGCGTGGTCTACGCGCTGGCGATCCTGGTGGCGGCGGGCCAGCCGGTGGGGCTCGCCGCGCATCTCGGCGCGGCGCAGCTGTTCATGCTGACCTGCAAGGAGATATTCCTGGGCGCGTGCCTGGGCTTCGCGGCGTCAACGGTGTTCTGGGTGGCGGAAACGGCCGGCACCATCATCGACAACGTCTCCGGGTTCAATAACGTGCAGATGACCAACCCCCTGCGCGGCGATCAGAACACACCGATCGGCAACACGCTGGTGAACCTGGCCGTGACGCTGTTCTATGCGGCCGGCGGCATGCTGTTCCTGCTCGGCGTCGTGTTCGAATCGTTCCAGTGGTGGCCGCTCGGTGCCGCGCTGCCCGATATGAACGTGGTTGCGCAAAGCTTCCTGCTGCAGCAGACCGACTCGATCTTCTCCATGGCCGTCAAGCTCGCCGCGCCCGTGATGATGACGGTGCTGCTGATCGACGCCGGCATCGGTCTGCTGGCGCGCGCGGCGGACAAGCTCGAGCCGACTTCGCTCGGTCAGCCGATCAAAGGCGCGGTGGCGCTGCTGATGGTGATGGCGTTGGTCACGGCGCTGTCCACTCAAGTCAAGGGTACGCTCACTTACAGCCAGTTGAAAGAGCAGGTCAAGCAAGGTTTGGTGGGTGACGGCACGTCGCCAAAAGCGAAAACTTCACAGTGAGGATTGTTCAGGGCAAGGCGCAGCTTTGTTGAGATTATTTTTCCGGCATTTTTCTACGATAACTCCAAGCAGTTTTGATTGATGCGGCCTGCATGTCGCGGGCTGGTTCGACTTGACGCTTCAGGAGCATTGCCATGCTGGGAAACATCTACTTCGCCCTGGCCTCAGGCCTCGCCGCCCGCGAGCGCCTGCCCGAATACGCGAATGCGGTCTTCGCCGCTGACTTCGACCGCGCGTATCAGCTCGTCGATCATCATTCCTCTCAGCGCGGCAAGTCCGACAACTACGCCGGTGTGCTGGCCATGGCCGATGCCTCGCTGCTGCTCGAGTGCGATGAAGAAGCGGAAGAGGGTTTCCGTCTGGCGCAACGCCTGATCCGCCATTCGGACGACCAGCTGCGCGTGGTGTCGTGCCGCAATACCGGCTGGCAGGCGCTGCTGCGCGACCGCTACGCCGCGGCGGCAAGCTGCTTCTCGCGCATGGCGGAAGACGAAGGTGCGACCTGGACCCAGCAGGTCGAGGGCCTGATCGGGCTGGCGCTGGTGCATCACCAGCTCGGCCAGCAGGATGCCGCCGACGACGCGCTGCGGGCGGCGCGAGAGGCCGCCGGCGGTCGTAGCGATCGCGGCTGGCTGGCCACCATCGATCTCATCATCTACGAATTCGCCGTGCAAGCCGGCATCCGTTGCTCCAATCGCCTGCTGGAGCACGCGTTCTGGCAATCCGCCGAGATGGGCGCGACCCTGCTGGCCAACCATGGCGGCCGCAACGGCTGGTCGCCGACCTCATCGCAGGAGGCATTGATGCCGGCACTGATCCAGCGCCGCGCCGAATACCTCGGCCTGCTGCGCCGCATGGCCGATGGGGACCGCGCAGCGAGCGATCCGCTGATGGCGATGCTCAACCATTCGCGCAAGCTCGGCGGCCGCCTGCTGATGCAGACCAAGGTGGAGGTCGTGCTGGCCGCGCTGAGCGGCGAGCAGTACGACGTCGCCGGCCGCGTCTTCGACCAGATATGCAACCGCGAGACCACCTACGGCGCGCGCCGCTGGAATTTCGACTACCTGTACTGCCGCGCGAAGATGGCCGCTCAGCGCGGCGATGCGGCCGGCGCGCTGAAGTACTACACTTCCTACATGCAGGACGCGCTGCGCTGCCTGCGCACCGAGACGGTCAACGTGCGCCGCGCCAGCGCCGCCGTGCCCGTCGCCTCGCGTGCCTCCGACGACGTCAGCGCGCGGCTGTCCGCCAAGTATCGCCGTGCCTATCGCTACATCATCGAGAACATCGAGCGCAGCGACCTGACCACGCGCGAAGTGGCCGCCCATATCAACGTGACCGAGCGCGCGCTGCAGCTGGCGTTCAAGAGCGCCGTGGGCATGTCGCCCAGCTCGGTCATCCGGCGCATGCGGCTCGAGGGCATCCGCTCCGACCTGCTCGACAGCGAGCGCAATTCGTCCAACATCATCGACACCGCGTCGCGCTGGGGCATCCGCAGCCGCTCGGCGCTGGTCAAGGGCTACCGCAAGCAGTTCAACGAAGCCCCCTCCGAAACCATCTGGCGCTGAGCCCTCCAACGGACCGCCGCCGCGCCCGGTGCGGCGCAGGCAGCGGGGGTCCACTCCTTCCTATCTCCTGCACAACATCATGCATCTGACTCGAGCGACGGGCCGGAAGGCCGGCGTGCGGACTTTTCCCGGGCGGCTGAAAGGCATGGCCGCCGCGCTGCTGCTGTGGACGGCGGGCACGGTCTGCGCCGCGCCCGTTCCCTGGCAGTCGCAGAAATTCGAATACGTGGCCGATCGCAAGGACATCAAGGAAGTCCTGCGTGACCTGGGGGCCAGCCAGCATGTGATGACATCGATTTCGACGCAGGTCGAGGGTAGCGTGACGGGCTCGTTCAACGAGTCGCCGCAGAAATTCCTCGACCGCATGGCCGGGACCTTCGGCTTTGCCTGGTACTACGACGGTGCCGTGCTGCGCGTGACCGGGGCCAACGAAGCGCAGAGCACCACCATCGCGCTCAACCGCGCCTCGACCGCGCAGGTCAAGCGGGCCCTGACGCGCATGGGCATCACCGACCCGCGCTTCCCGGTCCAGTATGACGACGACTCCGGCAGCATTGTCGTCTCCGGCCCGCCGCGCCTGGTCGAGCTGGTGCGGGACATCGCCCAGGTGATCGATCGCGGCCGCGAGGATGCCAACCGCACCGTGGTGCGCGCCTTCCCGCTGCGCTACGCATGGGCGACGGACCACAAGGTCACGGTCAACGGGCAGTCGGTCAACATCCGCGGCGTGGCTTCCATCCTGAACAGCATGTACGGCGGCGATGGCCCGTCCGACAGTGCCACCGCGCCGCGCGCGCAGGATCGCCGCCTGGACAGCGTCGCCCCGGGCGAAGCCAACGCCGGCAGCGGCGGCACGCGGGCGCTGTCGAGCCTGGGCGGCGGCAAGTCTCCGCTGCCGCCCGGCGGCGTGGGCCAGTACGCAGGCAGCAACACCGCATATGCGCCGCCACCTTCCGGCGACTCGCGCATGCGTGCCGACGAACTGGATGACCGCGGCAGCGCGCCCATCATCCGCGCCGATTCGCGCAGCAATTCGGTGCTGGTGCGCGACCGCGCCGACCGCATGGCGGCGCACCAGTCGCTGATCGAATCGCTGGACAGCCGCCCGGCCGTGCTGGAGATCAGCGCCAGCATCATCGAGATCAGCGAGACCGCGCTCGAACAGCTGGGCGTGGACTGGCGCCTGCACAACAGCCGCTTCGATCTGCAGACCGGCAACAGCGCCAACACCATGCTCAACAACCCCGGCTCGCTCGATTCGGTGGCCACCACCGCGGCCGCTGCGGCCGCCATTGCCGCCACGCCGGCGGGCGGGGTGCTGAGCGCGGTGATCGGCGGCAACTCGCGTTACCTGATGGCGCGCATCAGTGCCTTGCAGCAGACCAACCAGGCGCGCATCACCGCCAACCCGAAGGTGGCCACGCTGGACAACACCGAAGCCGTGATGGACAACCGGCAGAACTTCTACGTGCCCGTCGCCGGCTACCAGTCGGCCGATCTGTACGCCATTTCGGCGGGCGTGTCGCTGCGCGTGCTGCCGATGGTGGTGATGGACGGCGGCACCGTGCGCATCCGCATGAACGTGCACATCGAGGATGGCCAGATCACCAGCCAGCAGGTCGGCAACCTGCCCGTCACCAGCCAGAGCGAAATCGATACGCAGGCGCTGATCAACGAAGGCGAGAGCCTGCTGATCGCCGGCTACTCGGTGGACCAGCAGGCCAAGACGGTGGACGCGGTGCCGGGGCTGTCGAAGATCCCGCTGGTGGGTGCGCTGTTCCGGACCGACCAGACCACCGGGCAGCGGTTCCAGCGGATGTTCCTGGTGACGCCGCGGGTGATTACGCCGTAGCGGAACATTTCACCCGATGCCGCACGCCAACGCCTCCGATCCGGAGGCGTTGGCATTTGCGTGCCGCGTCATTCAGCGCCGACGATTGCGCTGCGCTTCTTCTGTGGCAAGCCGATCTTGTTTTGCGGCGGCATCTTGCGCCACATCGATCGCTTTAGCGTTGCTCAGCGTGGCCTCCCATAGCGGCTGCACCGTGAGCGGGATCGACATGGCGAAACCGGCCTCCTTCTGCTCAGCAGTGGACGACTTGTCGTCGGCCATCAGCTTCTGGATTTGCCGCATGCCTCGATCGATCTTCTCTGCCAGTTCGTCCAGTTGTGACGGCAGATTCCTGGGGACCTCCACGCCGGAAGACGTTTCGCCAATGACCCGCACCATCTGGCGGCCCGTTTGGTGCGCCAACAGCGGCGATAGCGCATCTTGCAGCTTGACGGGCAGGGCTGTCACGGCCCTTGCCAGGCGTGCGTACGCATCCGACGTCAATGTGCCAGCCAGGTTGCCGAGCGCTTCCTGCATGGCAGACGACGACGGCCTGCCGTTGATCCATTCATTCGCAACCCGCGCGTACTCCTGCGGCAGCCTCGTGTCGTTGGCGTGCTTCAGTTGCTTGCCCAGCACATAGGTTTGCTCGGAGCTCGCTCTCAGATCAGGCTGAGAGTTGAGCAGCATGTCGGTCATGTCATTATTCGCCCGCTCGATATCGGTCTCCAGCATGTTGACCAGCGGATCGTGTTCGCGCGCGTAGTTGCGTAACGCAGGCCAGTTCTGAAGTGCGCCTGCCGGATCAGCCGGTGTATTGCGGCTCACTTGCTGGACAGCCAGTGCAATGAAGTCCTTCCAGTCCAAATGCTCGGTCTGCTGGCGATGCAGCAGGTGCACCCGTTCAATCTGGGCCAGGCTTGTCGAGCCGCGCTGGCCTAACTCCTGGGCGATTGCCGCATGCAGCGCCGCCGTATGCGGACCGCTGGCCGTCACCGCTGCGACGAGTTCTGCCGTTCGTTCATGGAATGCGGGGGGCAGGTTCCGTGAAAAGAGATCGTATGTATTGGTGATGGTCCTCTTCAGCCATTGAGCCACCCGGGCTGCATCGCCGCCTTGCGCCTTCAGCGAGGCGAGCTTTACCTGCCATTCCGGGGCAGGCTGCCGGGTTGCGGGGGCCCCAATGGGCTCGGCAGCCGCCGGCGCAAGATGTGGCTGAAAGCCAGCGAATGCATCGGCGATCGGGGTGGCGGCTGGTCGATGGCCTCGCAGCGGAGACGCGCCGCCGTTGGGCGAAGCGCCCACCGGGGTACCCGAAGACGAAGCCCTGCTCTGCTGCCGCAGATGCTGCGGCAGTGTGAGATTCAAATGGCCGGGCGGGTTCCGCAGGCATTCCGGCAGTCTCTGAAGACTGGTGCACCCGTCGAGGTCGAGGCGCGTCAGGTGCGGCATCAGGTTTGCAATGCTTTCCGGCAAGGTCCGCAATTGCGGGCAATCGTGCATGTACAGCTTTTTCAGGTTTCGCAGATCCCCGATGGAGTAGGGCACCGCCCGCAATTCAGGGCAGCCGTTCAGCGCGAGCAGCTCTAGTCCTGACAAGTTTCCGATCGAAGCGGGCACCTCTCGCAAATGACGACTCCTGCTGAGGCTCAGGGTCTTGAGATGCATGAGATTACTGATCGTCGACGGTACTTCTCTGATGTTCGTGCGAGTAACCATCAGGTGCTTCAGGTCGCTCAGTGCCGAGAGGCCACTCGGCATCGCTGCGAGTGGTGTACCGTTGATGCTCAAGGTCTTGAGCTGGGACAATCGGTTGATCGGTGGCAGCTCTGTGATTCCCGTGTCCCTCAATTCCAGTTTCTGAAGCTCGCCCAGGTTGTTCAGTGAGTCGGGAAGGCGCTCCAGATTCGGGTGGTACAGCAGGTTCAGTTGCTGCAACTGATTCAGGTTACCGAAGTGCTCGGGCAGCACGCGGAGATCGCAGTCTTCCAGGTGTATCTGCCGCAGGTGTGTGAGCTGGCTCACCGCGTCCGGCAGATATTGGATCGGCGCATTCCGGATCACCAGCGAGTCGCTGTTGCCGTCGGGTCCCAGCATCACGGCGGAGCGCAGCCATGCAGTGGCTTCACTCAGCGCCTGGGCCGGTGTCTGGCCATACTGCATGGTACTGACCCGAGAGAAACTGTCCAGTCTGGCCTCCATTTGATGCTCCCACTCATTCAACTGATGCTCGATCTGGGCAGGATTCGCTGCGTGGCTGGGCCCGGCTGCCGCTCGCGGCGATCGGCTGGGCATCGCCCGTTCCGGCGTCCGTCCGCCTAGCATCCGGAAAGGGCTGCTCGGCGCCGCGCGCGCCGGAGCCCGACCGTTTTGGGGATGAAGCGGACTATTGGGAACCGTACGCGGTGGCGTCGCGGAAATCCTCGGATGCATCGGCGATGCGAGGGGGCTTTCGGCCTGCGCACTGGCGCGTGAGCGTCGCGGATGCAGAATGCGGTCGAATACACCACGGGAGCGTGGCTGCCGCCTCGGCTCCTCGCGCATCGGCGTGGCATACGGTGGTGTCCGCGCTTCGTTGCGCGTGTCGGCCGACGATGTGCGCGATGACCGATGGAAGAGGTTCAAGGAACGCAGAATGTTAGGCATAAGAGTCAGGCTGAGTCGCGCAAGATCGTGTCGTGCCTCACGCTTGTTGTTATTGGAAAAAACCGATGGCCCCAAAAAACGGATGCCCCGGAATCGCTGGTGGCGCATTCCGGGGCATCCGCAAGATCAGTCATCGTCGTCTTTGATCTTCATGGCGTCCTGCATCTTTTGGCGCGTCTGCGTTTGACGCTGGATGGCGCGCTGCATGACGATGTTCATCAGCGCATCTTCCGGGGTGGATCCACCGGCCCCGGCAGGGCTGCCGGCGTCGCCGGTCTGGCTGGAATTGTTCTCGTCGTCGCGTTTCTTTTTCTTCTTCTTGTCGTCGGTTTCCGCGTTCGGATCGGTTTCGTCGTCACGCTTGCGCTTGCCGCCGGACGTCGGGTCCGGCTTCGTATCGCCGCCCGTGTCGGGCTTGCGGCCCGACGATGAGCGCGACTTGAGCGAGACGATCGTGCTGCCCGGGGTCCAGGTCTGCGGGTCCGATCCGAAACCGGTCTTGTTGATCGCGTTGCCGACGCCGCGGTTGAGCAGGTCGTTGATCTGCTGCGGCTGCGCAGCCGGGGTGGACGGGGCGGGCGTCTTCGTCGGCGTGAAATCGTTGCCGATCCCGCTGCTGCCGTGTCCGCCCAGCTTGACTTTGCTGTGGCTCATAGGTATGTCTCTTTTTCGTCCAAGAGAATCAATCGAAAGCGGACAGCCGTCGCCGGCTGTCCGCAGTCGCCATTACATCGGCTGCGTCGTGGTGTTCTGCTGGCCACCCTTCTGTGCCGCCAGCATCTGCTCGAGGATCTGGACGACGTTCTTCACCACGTCCATGATCTGGGATTGCAGATCGTTCTGGCCGGGCGTCTGACCGTCCGGCGAGCCGGGCTGGTTCGCACCCGGGTTCGAGCCCGGAGCCGGCGAGGCATTGCCGGCACCCTTCGCGCCGCCCTGGGCTTGGTTGCCGCCGCCGAGGCCGCCCTGCTGCAGCATTTGCACCAGCGCGTTCAGTATCTTCATCAGCTTTTGCAGCATGCCGGTGAGGCCGCCCTGGTCGCTGCCGTCATCCAGGGAGTTGGCCTTGGACGGGTCGTTGACATCGCCCGGGTTCTGCGGGCCGTTCGCCGGGTTGTTCTCGGGACCATTTGCGCCACCGGCAGCACCAGCACCACCAGCACCACCGGCAGCACCAGCACCACCGTTGCCGTTGAGCTGGCCAAGGATCTGCTCGATCTGCTGCAGCGCATCGGCCAGGCCGCCGCTGCCGCCCTTGCCGCCGGCGCCCTTGGCACCGTCCACGCCCTTGCCCTGGTCACCGCCGCCGGGCTGCTGCATGGCCGCCTTCAGCAGCTTCACCAGGTCTTCCAGCAACTGCATCAGGGCCTGCATCGGATCCTGGTTGTTGGCGTCGTCGACGTTGCCGGTCTTGCTGGTCGACTGCGAAGCCTGGCTCTTGGACGGATCGTTGGCGTTGGCATTGCCGTCCTTCGCCGGCGCGTTGCCGTTGTTGCCGCCCAGCGACTGCGAGGCCTTCTGCACGAGGGCTGCGATGATATTGAGCATGTCCTTCTCGAGCTGCTTGATCAGGTCTTGCGTGGACTGGCCCGACTGCTGGCTGTTGTTGGTGGACAGGTTGTACGAGTTCGATACGTTGGAGGAGTTATCGATTTTCATGGTGATGAATACCCTTGAGGACAGGTGGGTGCATTGGCCGCGCTCCACGGGCCGCCGTGCTGGGAGCCGCCGATGCGAAACAAGCGGGCGCCGCGCGCTGTCGGTCCACCGGCCCTCGTGAAGACCGGGGAAGCGAGCGACGCACAGACCGCGCTCACTGAATCGGTCGCCGGACATTGCCTGCCCATACGCCTGCCTGTGCCGGGCCGCCCCGGGCGGTCTCATACCGGCCTGGCCTGCGCTGGACAGGCCCACCGGACGACTTTGCTAGAACGTTAAAGAGTGTCGGCCGCGCGCGCGCCCGCCATGCCGAAACCGTGGTCATCCACGCGAAGCCGGGTCATGAAAACGGCGCGAGAGGGTGCGCGGCACGCCGCGGCCGGACCTTTCCGCGCGGGGCGGGGTGGCGGCGGACTCAGAAGTTGCGGGCCAGCCGCAGCGTCAATGTGCGGCCCGGGAGGATGGGCATAAAGCCGCTCGATACGGTGTTGCCGTAGGCCCGCACGTTGAAGAGATTGCGTGCGATCAGGTCGATGCGCCACTGCTTGTGGCGCCAGAACAGGCTGCCGTCCACCTGCACGAAGCCGGGCACGAGGAACGGGGCGCCGTCGTAGCATGGAATCCAGCGCTGGGCAGTGACGCCGAGCCCCGCGCCCGCGCCGGCCAGCGCGCCGCCCTGCACCGTATACGTCGTCCACATGGCACCGCCCAGGGCGGGCGCCGTGAACGGCGGATCGCCCGGCAGCTTGCGCTTGACGTGCGCCGCGGTGAGCCACAGCGAGGTCTCCCAGCCGCGCGCGATCGAGCCCTGCAGCGACAGTTCGATCCCGTCGCTGCTCTGTTCCACGATCTCGGTGTAGTAGCCGGGGTGCGACGTATCGGCAACGCCCACGTGGTTGGCATTGATGCGGTACAGCGCAACCTGCGCCGTCAGCTTGCGTTGCCGGTCTTCCCAGCGCAGGCCGGTTTCGAGCTGCTGGCTGCGCTCCGGTTGCATGGTCGCGCCGTTGTAAAAGTAGTCGGTGTTGATCTGGAAGCCGTGCGAATAGTTCGCGAACCAGGACATCCGCGCGTCCAGCTTGTAGACCACGCCGAAGGCCGGTGTCCAGGCCAGCCCCCGCAGCGTGGCGTGCGGCAGCTTGGCGATGTAATCGTTTGCCCGGATCGAGCCGGACACCTCCCAGCGCTCGCCGATGGCGATGCGGTCGCGCAGCCTGAACACCGACTGCCGCACCGTTTGCGACAGCGACAGGCCGGGGACGAAGTCCACCGACGGCAGCGGCGTCGGCACATACGGATTCTGCTGGGCCATCATGATGTCGCCGGGGTAGTGGAAGTCGAGCCGGTTCTGTATCTCGTCCCAGCCCAGTGCCAGCGAGTGGGTCAGCGGCCCTTGCCGGACCGTGCCGGTCAGGTCGTTCGACAGGGCCCAGACCCGGTTGTCGCTGCGGTAGCCCATGCCCACGCTCGGCATGGGCGTGCTGCCGTCGGCGGTCGGCACCAGGTGCCACTGGGCGGATTGCGGCCTGAGGTTCTCATACGACCCGCGCGAGTGCACGGCCCAGTCGTCCGTCAGGCTGTGGGAGAGGCTGTAGTAGAACCGCTCGGCGTGGCCCTGTACGTTGTCATCGGCATTGCCGAGCGGGCTTTCCGAAGCCAGCCGGACCGGCCTCCCGTTGAGCGCGAAAGTGGAGGGCTGCACCGGCTGGCGGCTGGCCAGCGACTCCACGCCGATGGCGACCTCGGTGCTCGCGTCGGACCAGCCCAGTGCCGCATGCCCGTAACTGGCGCGGTGACCGGTGTGGCCGGCGTCGCTGTTGGCGGAAGTATCCTGCACGCCGACCACGCGGTAAGTCAGCCCATTCGTTCCGATCGCGCCGCCCAGGTCGGCGATCACCTTGCGCCCGGTGTGCGAGCCGGCCTCCACGGCGATGCTGCGTCCGGGTGCGGCCCCCGGCGCCTTCAGGCTGGCGTTGATCGTGCCGCCGGCCATGGTGACGCCCGCCACGTCGGCGTTCGGCCCCTTGGTGACGGTAATCTCGTCCAGCGCCTCGATCGGACGCATCGAGGCGAGCCGGTCGGGCAGGCCGTCCACCGAGATGGTGTCGGTCATGACGCCGCGGATGGCATATTGCGGCGGCGTCGCCGGGTCGACCACAACCGGCACCGCGCCGGCCTGGATGACGGCCTCGGACAGGGAGGGCGGTTGCCGGCTCGCCAGCAGGCCGCTGGACAGCGTGTTGACGGCATGCGGCACGTTCGACACGGCCATCTCGACACGCGTGATGGCGTCGGTCGAAAACACCGCGAAACCGTTGCCGGGGGCGCCATGCACCTCCGTGGCCGCCAGCGTGCCGACGTTGGGCGGCGGGTCCGCGGTATCGGAGGCCACCACGGTCAGCGTGCCGTCCGGCAGGCTGGCGAGCGCCAGGCCGGAGCCTTGCAGCGCGCGCCGGGCGGCCTCCCGCGCAGACATCGTGCCGTCGATGGGCCCCGCCCACCGCGCCTTGACCACGCCGGACGCGAATGAGACGTGCTGCCCGCTCACACGGGCGATCTCGAGCAGCACGTGCTCCAGCGGTGCACGTTCGATGTGGAACAGGCGCGGAATCTCGTCGGCCAGGGCATGGGCCTGCCGCGTGGCGGACAGCGCAATCAGCAGGGCTAAACAGGTACGGCGCGGTGCGGAGGATCGTGCAGATGTCGTGGTCGTGGAGAAAAACGCAGGCATCGTGCGGCGGAGTCCGGGTGGCGAGCAAGGTTGAAATGCGCTGGCGAGGCCACGCATCTTAGCCTACCGTCACCCTGGTCAACATCGGCACGCCAGAACATTTCCTGAGTGAGCAGAGCGCCGCTCCGACGCCGGCTTCAAATTGTGGGTGACCGCGTTCGGTGCGTGCTCCGGCGTTTCGCCTGCGCCGGCACGGGGCCGGGAGGGGGCGGCTAGCATGATTGCGTGTCGCCATGCGGCCGCGAAGGCGTGCCAGATGGCGGGTTCTCACCGCTCACCACGAAAATCCATGGCTGGCAACAACAGAATCGGCTCGCGTTCCATTGCCCCGCAGACCCGCAGAACGGTCGGCCAGGAGAACATTCCGCCGCAGCAAACGCAGCATTCCGGCCGGCAGCCCAGGACCAGGCAGGAGGCATTCAGGGATCTCGCCTCCGCCGGCCGTGCGCCGCTGCAGGCGAGGAATCTGAATATCGGCGTGCCGCAGTCCCAGGCAAGGCAGGCGCCGGCCAAGCCGCATTCGATGCGCACGTCCGGACACGGGGTCTCGATCGGTCAGGCGGTCCACAATCATCTCGAAGCCATCACGCGCCAGATCCAGATCCTGGGGAAGCACGGCGGCAAGAGCGCGTGGGAGCGGCCGCTGAAGGTCGCGAAGCTGGTCAAGGCGCGCCTCCCGCAATTGCCGGCGGCAAAATCCATCGCGCTGCTCAAGGAATTGCAGAGCATTCTCGGCAACCCGAATACGCGCGAGCGCCATAGCGCGCTGGCCAGCTTCGTGGCCCACAACCGGCTGGTGCAGGGGGCTGCGGTGGCAAGACCGGCCCCGGCGCCTTATGCGGCGAAACCGGCGCCGATGCCCCATGCAGGCCGGCCCGTGCTGGCACCCGCCCGCGGAATGGGGCGGCCGGTGGCTGCGCCGCAGCCCCAGCCATCCAGGCTCAACCACAGTTTCGACGCCCGCGGCGAGGTGGCGTCTCTGCGGAACCGGCCGGCGGCCACGGCCGCCCCTGCGCGCACCGCCAGCGCGCCACCGCAATATGGGCGCTCAGGCAGCGCGGGCGCCCGGCCGGCGGCACAGCCGCAGCCCCAGTTTGAGCTCAAGCACTTCATCGGCTTCGTCAGGGATGCGGCCCAGCAGGATTCGGGGCTGCGGTACAGCGAGGCGGAAATCCACAGTCGAGCACAGGCGGAGTACGACAGCTACCTCGCCCGGCTCAATGACAAGGGCGATGGGGCCGCCAAACCGCAGTCCAGGCCGGCCCGCACGCAATCCGCGCCGCCGCGCATGCGGGCCGATCCCGCGCCGCACCTCGATTTCCTGCAGCGAAACGGGCTAGACCGCGAAACCGACGCCCGCAACGCGTATCACGGTGAAACGGGCGGCCACCACCTCGCCCACGAGGACCATCTCGCCCGACAACAGCCGGTGACATACGGCACCGCCACGCGCCCGCAGCGCACGCAGCCGCGGCCCAAACTGACGGAGGACCAGATCGAGTCCATCCGCCAGTTTGAAAACCAGCGCGCGGAGCAGGAAAACGAATATCCCGACCACGACGAGGCAATCCGCCGCTACAAGATGCAGAACGGGTACAGCTGAGCTGAGCGGTGCCGCCCGATCAGATCGGCGAGGTCGGCGCCACGGACTTCAGCGGCACGAACGCACCGCTGCAATTCACCGGCGCGGCCGTGCCCGGCGCGCCGGTCACCGTCACGTTATTGGACGACGAGGTGACGATGGCGTCGGCAAAGCTCACCGGGCCGTTGCCGCCGAACGTGAATTGCACCGCGTTGGGCGAAGCCGGCCCGCCGTTGTGCGACCCTTCGAAGGCCGGCAGCGTACCGTCGAAGACCACGTTGTCGAGCGTGATCTTCAGCGGGTTTTTCTGCTGGTTGGCTGCGTAGCCCAGGAAGGTCATGGTGCGATTGGTGAGCTTGGCGCTGCCCAGGTCGTGGAAGTTCTTGACGACGATGTTGGTGAAGTTCGGATAGAGCGTGCCCTTCGCGCTGCTGTAGAAGGGGTCGAACACCAGCGGCGCCTTGACGTTGCGCATGCAGATGCCGTCGTAGACGATTTTGTTGACCTTGCCGCCGCGCGAGACATCGGACTTGATGCGCAGGCCGTTGCCGCTCGCGCTGTCGTTGCCGTCCATCGTCAGGTCGGTGACCAGCATGTTGCTGACGCCCGCATTGGTTTCGCTGCCGATCGACAGGCCATGCCCGTAGTAGAAGTGGTTGTGCGCGAAGAGCAGGTTGCGCGTCGCGCCGCTGCTGGCCTTGACGGCCACGTGGTCGTCGCCGGTGCTGATGTACGAGTAGGCGAGCACCACGTTGGTCGACTGGCCAGGATCGAAGCCGTCCGTGTTCTTGACCGTCTTGGGCGTGAAGCAGGTCGCGGGCGTGACCTTGTCGGGCGTGGAGCCGGACGGGCACTTGTAGCCCGGCACGGCGTAGGCCAGGCTCGGCGTCACGATCTTGATGCCCCATGCCGTCACGCCCGACGTGCCGGTGGTGACGATGTGGAAGTTGGGCGAGTTCTGCACCGTCACGCGGTACAGCGTGAACGCGCTGCCGTTGTACAGCTGGATGAGACGCGGGTTCTGCTGGTTCAGCCCCTTGGTCTTGTTCAGGTAGGCGATGTCCCACCAGGTGAGCTGGTTCGCGTTCGGGCCGCTGGTGACCAGGCTGCCGCCGCGCCCTTCGATGATGCCGTCACCGACAATGCCGCTGCCCACCGTATCGCGCGCCACGATCAGCGCGTTGCACGACTTGTCGTTGCTGGTGGTGGCGGTGCCGCAGGTGCCCAGGCCGTTGTCGTAGTCCTTCGGGTTGCGCGAGGCGAACAGCGTGACACCGGTATCGATCCACAGCGTGACCCCCGACTTCAGCTGCAGCGGTCCGATCAGGAAACCGGTTTGCCCGGAGGCGCCCTTGATCAGCTTGACCGCCTGGCCGCTCGGACAGTTGTCGATGGCGGACTGGATGTCTGCCGTGTTCGGCTGCGAGTTGGCCGGGTTGCCGTCCGCCGAGTCGATCGAACCTCCGCTCGGCGTGAGCGTGGCACGCAGTGTCTTGCAGACGGCCGACGCTGCGGGCAGGCTGGGCTCTCTGACCTGCCCCCATTGGGTCGATACCGGAGCATCGGCGGCATGAACACTGGCTGAAGCGGCAATAGCTGCAACGGTCAACAGGCGAGAGGGGGCAAGCATGGGCAAGGACTCCAGGAAAAGAATCAGCTGTTCATGAGGGATGCAATCTGCGCGGCCGTGAGCGCGCCGCGGTGAATGCGGAAATCGTCGATCAGGCCGTTGAAGCCCGGATCCGCGCTGTATTGCGACCGGCCCAGCCAGTTCTGCGCGGTGCTGCCCAGCCGGAACGGGGCCAGGAACATCGCCGTGTTGGTGTTGACCGCGGTGCCGTTCACGTACAGCGTGCCGGTCGTGCCCGACAGCGTGACGGCCACGTGGATCCATTGCCCTGTCGGCAGCGCGCCAGTGCCGTCGATGGACTGCTCGCCGTGGCGGCCGTTGGTGGTCATGGCGAAGCGCACCGTGCCGGCGCTGCCGAGCGGCGTCAGCATCAGGTAATGGCCGGTCCCGGAGCCGAAATCGAAGAGACGGGCCCACGTCTGCGAGGCGTTCCAGAAGACCCAGGCCGAGATGGTGAAGTCCGACACGTCGGTCAGCAGGCCGGAGGGCAGGGCCACGTAGGCGCCCCCGCTGAGCGACACGGCGTTGCCGCGGCGGCCCGTGGCCCAGGCCGCACCGCCCGCCAGCGTGCCGGCATGGCCGTTGCCGCTGCTGTCGGCGGTCACGGTGCCGCTGCCCTCGTCGAATGGCAGGTCGGTGTGCAGCTGGATGGCCGTCGCCACCTTGACCTCGCCCGACACCGCGGACTCGCCCGAAGACGTCTGCGCGGTCACCACGTAGTAATACGTGCCGGCGGCCGGCGGCGTGTCGGTGTAGCTCAGCAGGTCGGTGATGCCGCTGGTGACCGTGGCATAGGGGCCGCCCGCGATGGTGGCGCGCTTGACGGTGTAGCTGCTGGCATGGCTGCAGCCCCACCATGACAGGACGACGCTGCCCGCCGTGGCGTAGCCGGTCAGGCCGCTCGGCGCGGCGGCCGGCGTGTCGGCGTCGCGCGTGCAGGTGAGCGTGCCGTAGCCGAGCTGGTCGTAGCCGCTGCTGTTGGGGCCGTAGTTGCCGCCGCCGCCCTCGGGCTGGATCTGCGCCGCGAACTGTTTCGAGTAGGGCGCGGCCAGCCCCTTGCGGTTGATGTAGTGGTTGGCGACCAGCGCCCAGCACGGGCGCACGGTGCTCTGCGCGGCCGTGGAGAACGCCGTCTGCGCCACGTCCACGTTCTGGTACGTGACGTAGGGCACGGTGTAGTACGTGCTGCCGGACTCGATCAGGTTGGCCTTGGCCACGTATTCGGCGCCGGCCAGGAAGCGGTTGTTGTCGAACCCGTACAGGTCGATGCCCTGGTTCCATGCCATCTCGCAGATGGCGCCGCCCAGCGCGATGCCCAGCGTGTTGTGGCCCTGGTCGCGGCCGGTCTCCTGCCATTGGCCCAGGTAGCCCGGATGCACGTAGTAGACCGCCTGTTCGATGCAGCCGTTGCCCGCGCCGCTCTTGAAGTACGTGATGGCCTCGTTGAACAGGTCGGCGTCGTCGCACAGCACGCCGATGGCAAGCACCGACGCCAGGTTGCACAGGTCCCAGTTGGCCCAGTAGTGCGTGACCTCGGTGTTGTTGTGGCGGTTCAGGAAGTCGTGGTTGATCGGGTAGAAGACGTTGCGCATCATCTTCTGGAACGCCGCCAGGCCCGAGGCTGTCCATCCTGCGTAGCTGCGCATGATCTCGCCCGCGTTGGCGAATTCGTAGCCATAGATGCCGGCCGCCAGCGCCGCGTTGGTGTCGCCGCCGATCAGCGTCAGCGTCGACGACCAGGCGTCCAGGTACTGCACGGCCTTGTCCGCGTAGGCCGTGTCGCCCGAGACCTTCCAGCGCAGCGCGCAACCGTAGGCCGCCGCGATGTCGTTGTAGAGGATCCCGTAGTTCTGCGCGTGCACGCCGTCGTCGCCGCGGTAGATGGCCGCCTGCGGATTCGGGTTGCGCGACAGGCTGGTGTGGCCATTGGCGATCAGCACATTCCAGCCGTCGATCCAGGGTGCGGCCTGGGCGGCCACTTTGGCGCGCATGCGGGCGAAGTCCGTCTCGGTGTGCAGCAGGCCCGGGTGCGTGAAGCTCTGCACTGTCGCGGTACTGCCCGACGTATCGGTCGATGTGCCGCTTGTCGTACCGCTTGTGGTGTCTGTCCCAGAGGCGGGGGTGCCGGTGCTGCTCGTGGTGGCAGTGGCTGTGGTCCCGTCGCTGCCGGCGTCCCCCCCCGCCGCCGCAGCCGGACACCAGGACGGCGCCCAGGCCATACATGAAATGTCGCCGGGCGGCGCTCTCTATGCCGCCGTCCGCCTGATCTGCCGTGCCCGGCACCCCCAACACTGCGCTCGCCTGGTTCATCGCACCCGCTTTCCCCGTTGTTGTCGTCAAAGCGGGCGGATAGGTGCAGGAACCATGCCAGGCACCCCACTGACGTGGGGTGACGTATTTTGGCGAATGTCTTGACAGAATGCGTCGGATTACATCAACGAACGGGCAGTTCCGTTGAGGTTTGTTGAAGGTGCGGCGAGCATGTCCACCGCGGCCTTCGTTCTTCCGCTGCTCGTTTCGTGCCTCGTCGGACACGGACGGTCATGGCCCGCTACGCTGCCGACAACATGCAGCTTTCGCCACGACGCAGTGGCCCGTTTCCATGTCCTCACCGGCTCCGCTTTCCGCAGATGCGCTCATCGACCGTATCCGCATCGACATCCGCCAGACCGGCGATGCGCCGGACGTGGCCGCGCGGCACGAGCACTTCTACCTGGTCATGCAGGCGCTCCGGTCCGAAATCCTGGCGCTGTCGAACCGGGAGCCGGACGATGCGTGCGTCGTCCGCTGCATCCGCGTGTTCCATGAGGAAGTCGCTGCCTTCAAGCAGGCGCACGCGATCGCCCGGCTGCCGTATTCGCCTGCGGTCGATCAGCGTTACCCCTTCCGCGACGCGATGGGCAACCCGGTCTACCTGGCCACGCTCGCGCCGACCGGCCGGCCCGCGCAAGGCGCCCGCAGCTACGGTGCCCATCCGGTCTGGCCCTATCTGGAAGCCGACGCGGCGCCCGAGGTGCGCGGCGCCCATTACCACGGCCGGCTGCATTGCCGCACGATGACGCCCGCCGACCTGTACGATCCGTGTGAAGGTGCCTTGGTGGGGGAGCGCGGCGTCTTCGCGACGCGTGGGATCGCGCGCGGCGAATGCCTGGGTGTCTATGGCGGGCGCCTCATGACGCCCGCCACCTACTACACGTGCCTGGACGATGCCTTCGTGCTGTCGACCACGGCCGACGGCATCGAATCCTCGGTCGACGGCGAGAACATCCTGGCGATGGCCAACACGGTGTTCGCCTATGAGGGGGAGCGCGCGGTCAGCCAGGCTGACGACGGCTACAACATGGAAGCGGCGGTGTTCCAGGCCACCACCCGCTGCGGACGGCGGCTTGCCATCCGCGCCTTCTTCGCCATCGAGACCGTCCAGGCGGGCGACGAGCTGCGCTGGAACTATCGCTATGCGCCGGCGCTGATCCGGCAGCGGTTCGGCGGCCTGTCGGCCTGAGTGTCTACAGCAGGGACTGCGAGCGCTGCTTGAGCGCCGCCAGCAGGAGGTTCACTTCCGCGAGCAGCGCTTCCTCGTAGAAGCCGGGCACCGGCTCGTCGCTGGTCATCGACATGGCGTCGTTGATCTGCTCGCGGAACGCGCGCTCGATCGCGGCGCACTCGCCGGCCGGCAGATGGGGGAACGCGACGGCCACGAAGCGGCTCAGCGCAACCACCCTGGCGCCGAGCCTGGAGACGCGCCCGAGGTTTTCACTGATCGAGGTGTTGAGCGCATCGAGCGCGTGCATGTCGATCGTCATCATGTCTTGAGAGTGGCCAGGCAGGCGGAACGTGCGGCCAGAGGGTTCGATTGCAACCCATTCTAGGGAGCACGGCACCGCCTGTGTCTCAAGAATGCTCATGCCCGCGCCCCCGGGACGCCGATCGGCGCACGCCTGCCGCACCGTGTTTTGTCGGGCATTCCTGCCAGCGCGCAAAAAAAGGACCCGCACCGGTGGCGGGCCCGAGGGAAGGAGCGCGTGCGGGGAAGCGACGCCCTCGGTTCCATCGTAGGCGATACTGTACTGGCCACAATCGACGTTGCCGCTTCGATGCTCAACTTTTCTCAGAGCTTGCCAGGTCAGTAAAGCGGGATGCCGGGCGCGCCCCGCTACAATCGCGATCCTTGATCGTGAAGACGGCATTTCGACAATGGGGCTTGGCTGGTTTGGCATTTCCTCCGTATGGCTGTTGCCATCGGTGTGGCGGTACGTCATGCGTGTGATGGCGGGTGAGCGCGGCCTGAAGGGGTCGGGCACCGTACGGATGTGGCTCGCGACGCTGACCGTGCTGTGCGCCAGCGCTTCGCTCGAAGCCCTGACTGCGGGCCACGATCTGCACGGCAAGGCGGGTGGGGCGGCCGGACGCGGCCTGGCGTCGCTGTTCACACACATGCTGGGGTGGACGGGCGCCTTCCTGCTGATGCTGGGCGTTCTGCTCTGGGCGGCACCGATGGTGTTCGGGCGCACGTGGCGCCAGCTGCTCGCGCGCCTTCGCAAGACCGGCGAGGCGAGCCCGCACCCGGCCGACGCCCGGCACGACGAATCCGACGACGGCCTCAAGCCCACCGCGCTGGGGCTCGGCGGGGCAGAGCAGGCGATGCGCAGCAGCCATGCCGGCCGCCGTCACAGCATCGAAGCGGGTTCCGCGTGGCGCCAGCCGGCGTGGCAGCCGCCGCCGCGCACGCGCGAATCCCCGCCGCAGCCCGGTGAGATCTGGCCCTTGCTGAACGCCTAGTACCTCTGCACAGGGGTTATGACGGTTTGTCAGAGGTGGTTACAGGGTAGGCTTTGGCCAATTTTTTGCGAGCCGTTTCAGTAGAGAACATCCAGTTGATGCGAGCG
>CAKKOY010000025.1 GCA_919592095.1 Ralstonia syzygii subsp. syzygii
GCATCGTAGGCTTTGTCGGCGATGACCACCTCGGCAGGCGTGTCCTTGAGCAGGACATCGGCTCCCTCCAGATCCGAGGCCTGCCCGGGCGTGAGGTAAAAACCCGTCGGGTTGCCCAGGGCATCCACGGTAGCGTGGATCTCGTGCTCAGCCCGCCTCGGCTGCGTCCGATGGCTTGCGCCCCCCTTTTGCCCCCGCGCTGTGCTGATGGGCTCGCACGATGGTCGCGTCGATCATGGCGTATTCGTTGTCGGCGTCCTGCGCCAAGGCCTGGAATACGCGCTCCCACACGCCACTTTTGCTCCAGCGCATATGGCGCAGGTGCACCACCCGGAAATCCCCAAAGCGCTCCGGCAGATCACGCCATGGGATGCCTGCCCTATAGCGGTACAACACCGCTTCCACGAATAGCCGGTTGTCCCGGGCCGTCACCCCAACATGTCCGGATCGACCTGGCAGCAACTCCTCGATGCGTTCCCATTGGTCATCCCTCAGCGCGTATCTTCTTTTCATGCGCTCGCATCTATAGCCGAATCGCCTCTACTTCAAGCCCCGGACGGGCGATTGATGACAGACCCTAGCGGCCGCGCGAGAAAAATCTGTGCAATCGAATAGATTGGCTTGTTTTGAGTGGGGTTTTTCCATAAAATCAGTGCGTTCAGCGAGATTTTTATGAAACATTCGATCGGCAGCCCATCGGAAATCGGTGCCGTCATCCGTGCGGTGCGCAAAGCACAGAAGCTGCGGCAGGATGATGCAGCCGGCAGTGTCGGTGTCAGCGAATCCTTTATGGTCAAGGTGGAGCGGGGCGCCGAGACCGTTCAGTGGGGCAAGCTGTTCCAGATACTGGAGGGGCTGGGGGCGCGCGTGACGGTAGACATTCCCGAGGCGAGCCCCGAGCTGCTGTCGAAAGAGATCGCGCGAACGCAGGAAAGATCGGACCGTTGGCAACTGCGCGAAACCGCTCGCAAGGCGGCCGCCGCCAAGAAGTCCTCCTCCAATGGATAACCGCGCGCTCGTCGCTTTCATCAACAGCGACGTCATTGGCGAACTGGCCGAGCGCAACAACATCTGGTCATTCCAGTATTCGCCCGCGTGGCTGGCCCATCCGGCCCGCTTCGCGCTGAGTCCGCACCTGCCGCTGGGGCCGGATGCCATTGTCGATGGCGGTACGGACCGGCCGGTCCAATCCTATTTCGACAACCTGCTGCCCGAAGAGGGCGCGCGCGTCCTGCTGGCTCAGGATGCCGGTGTCCGGACTCCGGAGGATGCTTTCGCCCTGCTGGACTACTACGGTGCGGAATCGGCCGGCTCGCTGACGCTGTTGCCGCCTGGCCGCATGCCCGACACGGACGAGATGCTCGTGCCGCTGTCCGACGATGTGCTTGAGGCACGTATCCAGGCCCTGCCAACGGTGCCGCTCAGCCATGACGCCCCCAAGAAGATGTCGCTGGCCGGTGCGCAGCACAAGTTGGCGGTGGTGCTCAAGGAGGGCGCGCTGTTCGAGCCGTCCGGCCATACGGCGTCCACGCATCTCCTGAAACCGAATCACCAGAGCGTGGACGACTATCCGCACTCCGTCATCAACGAGTGGTTCGTGATGACGCTTGCTGCGCGGGTGGGGCTGGAGGTGCCGACGGTGTCCCGGCGCTATGTTCCGAGCCCGGTCTACCTGATCGAGCGCTTCGACCGCACTTTGCAGGCGGGCGAATGGAAGCGCCTGCACGCGATCGATGGCTGTCAGGTGCTGAATCTGGCCAGGGTGTTCAAGTACACGAGCTGGAACCTCGAATCCCTGGGCAAGATCGTGGACGCTTGCCGTGCGTCGGCCGCCGCGCGCGTGCGCGTGTTCGCGTGGCTGGTGTTCTGCCTGACGGTCTGCAATGGCGACAGCCACTTGAAGAACCTGAGCGTGCTGGTGGAGGCGGACGGCCTCCGGTTGTCGCCGCACTATGACCTGCTGTCGGATGGGGTCTACGAAACCGCCGGCTACAGCGGCAAGGGGCGCTGGCCCGCCCTGACCGAGTTCATCGCGCCCGTGGCGGGCATTACCCGTTACGCTGAATTCACGCGACAGCAGGTGCTCGGCGCCGGTCAGGCGCTGGGTCTGGCGCCGCGCACCGCGGCGCGCCTGCTTGAGGCGCTGCTTGGCGCCATTCCCGTGCAGGCCGATGCGCTGCTGCTCGAGGTCGAGCTGGAGAACGCGACCATGCTCGAGACGCGCCCGGAATTGTGCGCCACCTTCGCCGGCGAGCTGCAATGCCTGCGTGCCATCCGCCATCCGCCATATCGTCATCGCGGAGATGGTGCAGCGGCTTGCCTGAATACAAAAAGACAACGCCAACCCGGAGGTTGGCGTCGGCCTGTCGGTGCAAGTGCGTGTGCGCGGGCTGCGGGCTCAGTTGCCGTTGCGCGGCACCAGCCGGCGCTTGCGCACGGCGTCGGCCAGCGTCTCCAGCACCTTGAGCGAATCGTCCCAGCAGATGCAGGCGTCGGTCACGCTCTGGCCGTAGTTCAGGTCTTCGACCGGGGTGCCCTGCACGTGGTTCTGGCGGCCTGCATTGATGTGCGATTCCACCATCACGCCGACGATGCGGTCGTCGCCGCCGGCGATCTGGTGGCCGATGTCTTCGCAGACCGGGATCTGGTTCTCGTGCTTCTTGCTGCTGTTGGCGTGCGAGGCATCGATCATCAGGCGCGCGGCCAGGCCAGACTTGGCGATGGCCTCGCAGGCCTCCTGCACGCTGGCGGCATCGTAGTTGGGCGTCTTGCCGCCGCGCAGGATGATGTGGCAATCCTCGTTGCCCGCCGTCGACACGATGGCCGAGTGGCCGCCCTTGGTGACCGACAGGAAGTGGTGCGGCTGCGATGCGGCCTTGATGGCGTCCACGGCGATCTTCACGTTGCCGTCGGTGCCGTTCTTGAAGCCGACCGGGCACGACAGTCCGGAGGCCAGCTCGCGGTGCACCTGCGATTCGGTCGTGCGCGCCCCGATCGCGCCCCAGCTCACCAGGTCGGCGATGTACTGCGGGCTGATCATGTCGAGGTATTCGGTGCCCGCCGGCAGGCCCAGTTCGTTGATGTTCATCAGCAGCTCGCGCGCGGTGCGCAGGCCGTCGTTGATCTTGAAGCTGCCGTCCATGTACGGGTCGTTGATCAGGCCCTTCCAGCCGACCGTGGTGCGCGGCTTCTCGAAGTACACGCGCATGACGATTTCCAGGTCGTTCTGGAAGCGTTCGCGCTGTTCGACCAGGCGGCGCGCGTAGTCGACGGCGGCCTTGGTGTCGTGGATGGAGCACGGCCCGATGATGACGATCAAGCGGTCGTCCATGCCGTGCAGGATGCTGTGCATCGCCGTGCGGCTCTGGTAGATCAGCTCGGAAACGGCGTCATTGCACGGGAATTCGCGGATCAGGTGCGCCGGCGGCGTCAGCTCTTTCAGTTCGCGAATGCGCAGGTCATCGGTGTTCTTCGGCATGGAAAGCTCCCGGGGGATGTCTTGGTTCGTGTCGTGTATTGGAAACGGCTACTGTGTTCGGATCATGTTTTCGCGTCGGGCCGGGGTCGGGCGGGTGACGGGGCGAAAAAAAACCGCCAGGGTCGCTGGCGGTTTTCGGTATGTGTCGGGTGCCTTTATTTTTGCTGCAAGTGCCCCTCTCCCTCCGCCAGCGGTGCGAGATGCCAAAAATAAAAGTAAAAAAACTTGGCAAACATGGAGAGGAAACGGGAATGAAGCAAAAAGTGAAGGAAAGGCGCTCTTGCGCCGCACCAATCGAACCGACTTTATAACCGGTTTCCACAGGGGCTGCAAGTCGGAACCGCCCGGTTCCGTGTTGCAGCCCCGCATCGGTTTGATCCGGCGCTCAGCTCAGATCGTGCCGCCCACCGTCATGTTCTCGATGCGCAGGGTCGGCTGGCCCACGCCCACCGGTACGCTCTGGCCTTCCTTGCCGCACACGCCGATGCCCGAATCGAGGCGCATGTCGTTGCCGATCATGGTGACGTCCTTGAGCGATTCCGGGCCGTTGCCGACCAGCGTGGCGCCCTTGACCGGTGTGGTGATCCTGCCGTCCTCGATCAGGTAGGCCTCGCTGGCCGAGAACACGAACTTGCCGTTGGTGATGTCGACCTGGCCGCCGCCGAAGTTTGCGGCATAGAGGCCGCGCTTGACGCTGGCGATGATCTCCTGGGGATCCTTGTCGCCGCCGAGCATGTAGGTGTTGGTCATGCGCGGCATCGGCAGGGACGCGTAGCTTTCGCGGCGCGCGTTGCCGGTCACGGGCATCTTCATCAGGCGCGCGTTGAGCGTGTCCTGCATGTAGCCGGTCAGGATGCCGTCTTCGATCAGGGGGTTGTACTGCGTGGGGTTGCCCTCGTCGTCGAGGTTGAGCGAGCCGCGGCGGTTGGGCAGCGTGCCGTCGTCCACCACGGTCACGCCCTTGGCCGCCACGCGTTCGCCCATGCGGCCCGAGAAGGCGGACGAGCCCTTGCGGTTGAAGTCGCCCTCCAGCCCGTGGCCGATCGCCTCGTGCAGCAGCACGCCGGGCCAGCCCGGGCCGAGCACCACGGTCATGGCGCCAGCCGGCGCCGGCTTGGCCTCCAGGTTGACCAGGGCGGAGGACACGGCTTCGTCCACGTACTGCTGCAGTAGGTCGTCGGTGAAGTAGCCGTAGGCGTAGCGGCCGCCGCCCCCCGAGTTGCCAATCTCGCGGCGCCCGTTCTGTTCGGCGATGACGGTGACCGAGACGCGTACCAGCGGCCGCACGTCGGCGGCGATCACGCCGTCGCTGCGCGCGACCAGCATCACATCGTACTCGCCGGCCAGGCCTGCCATCACCTGCACCACGCGCGGGTCCTTGGCGCGCGCGAGCTTTTCGATGCGCTCCAGCAGCGCGACCTTCTCCGATGCCGTCATCGAATCGAGCGGGTCGTTGGGGGCATACAGTGCACGGCCGCCCTGGCTCTGCAGGCTGCCGGCCACCTTCACGCGTCCGGCGCCCGCGCGGCCGATGGTGCGGGTGGCCGCAGCCGCCTGCATCAGCGCCGGCAGGCTGATGTCGTCGGAATAGGCGAAGGCGGTCCGGTCGCCCGAGACCGCGCGCACGCCAACGCCCTGATCGATGCTGAAGCTGCCCGACTTGACGATGCCTTCTTCGAGGCTCCATGCCTCATTGCGGGTGTACTGGAAGTAGAGGTCGGCGTAATCGACGCGGTGGGTGAAGATGTCGGCCAGCGCGCGCTGCAGTTGGGCCTCGTCGAGACCATACGGATCGAGCAGCACGCGGCGCGCGACGGAGAGATTCTGGATGGCGATGTCGCCTGCGTTCATGGTGGGTCCTCGGGGAATTCGGTTGGGCTACATCACGCGGTGCTTGAGTGCCGGCAGGTCGCGGCGGACCTGCGACAGGCGCGCCGGGTCCATGTCGCCGATGGCCACGCCTTCGCCTTCCGGTACGGAGGCGATGATCTCACCCCACGGGTCGATCAGCATGGAGTGGCCCCAGGTGCGGCGGCCGTTCTCGTGGCGTCCGCCCTGTGCGGCGGCGAGCACGTAGCACTGGTTCTCGACGGCGCGGGCGCGCAGCAGGATTTCCCAGTGCGCCGCGCCCGTCACGTAGGTGAAGGCGGCCGGCATCAGGATCAGGTTCAGGTTGCCCTGCGCCGACAGCGTCCGGTACAGCTCCGGGAAGCGCAGGTCGTAGCACACCGACATGCCGACGCGGCCGCACGGCGCCTCGAACGCAACCGGCGTGGCGCCCGGCTCGATGGTGCGCGCTTCGTCGTAGCGCTCTTCGCCGCGCACGAAGTTGAACAGATGGATCTTGTCGTAGCGGGCCACTCGCTGGCCGGCCGGATCGAACGCGAGCGACGTATTGCGCACGCGCTCGGCGTCCTCGCACCACAACGGCAGCGTGCCGCCGACCAGCCACAGCCGGTGCCGGCGCGCGGCATCGGCCAGGAAGGCCTGGATCGGGCCGTCCTGGTCCGCCTCGCGGATGCCGACCTTGTCGCTGTCCTTGCGGCCCATCATGCAGAAATACTCGGGCAGCAGCGCCAGCTGCGCGCCCCGGGCCGCGGCTTCGGCGAGCAGCGCGTCGGCACGGGCCAGGTTGGCGTCCACGCCGATGCCCGTCACGGTCTGGATGGCGGCGACGCGGAAGGGGGCATCGAACGGCGCATCCGGGACGGACGCGGTGGCAGCGGAGGCGAGGGTGGTCGTGCTCATGGGGGCTATTTTGCCGGGGTTTGCCCGCCGTTGCTGGCCGTCTCGATTTTCGGGTCGGCCCAGCTGCCGGTGACGTGGTATTGCGTGGCGAACGCCTTGGACATCTGGTCGCCCAGGATCAACTGCGCCGCCAGCGTGCCCAGCCCGATGGCCGGGTTGATGAACGCCGCTGCCAGCGATGCCGAGGTGGCATCCACCTTCGGCGTGACGTTCACGCGCAGGTCCTGCGTCTCGTCGAGGACGTTGGCCGAGCCCTGCATCGCCACCTGGAACTGTGGACCTTTCACGGCAAAGTCGTCGGTGCGGGCGATGCCGTTGGCGATGGTGCCGGTGGCCGCCACTCTGTCGAACGGCGTGCCGCGCCCGGTGGCGCCGCGCAGGTCGGTGGCGAAATGCAGCAGGCCCTGCAGGCTCAGCACGCCGGCGAGCTTGGCCAGGCCCGGGTCGACCGGCAGGAACTGACCGCGCTCCAGGTTCAGTGCCATGCGGCCGTTGAGCGAAGGGAGGTCGAGCGACATCGGCGAGCCGCGCCAGACGACGCGGCCTTCCAGCTTGCCGCGGGCGCCGTCGAGCACCTTGGCGAAGCCCATCTTCTGCAGCAGCTCGCCGGAGTCGCGCAGGTCGAGGCGGAAATCGAGCAGGGTGCGGCGTTCGGGGTCGTCGCTGCCGAGCAGGCGGCGCGGGATGCGCCAGGTGCCCTGCGCGGTGAGCGTGGCGGCCGGCTGGTCGATCTTCAGCGTCTCCAGTGTCCACACCGGCGCGCCGTCGTTGATCTGGCTGCGCGCTTTCAGTTCGAGCTTGCCGAGCGGCTTGCCGCGCAGGTCGAAGCTGTCGGCCACCAGGTCGAGGGACGGAATCTCCTGCGTGTTGCGCGCCAGCGATTCCGTCAGCGCGGTCTCTTCCCGTGCATCGGGGATGCTCATGCGCGACAGCCGCATGGTCAGCTCGCCGAACGGCACCGCGGCGCTTTCGGCGTGCCAGCGCGCCGTGCCGGCGATCTCGCGCGAGTCAATGGTCGATTGCCATTTGGCGCCGTCGCGCGAGGCGTCCACGCTGACGGCGTTGAAATCGCGGCCGAGGATGCGCAACGCCTGCACGCGTCCTGCCAGGCGGGTCGGCAGGTACGGATTGCCGCGCGCCGGGCTGGCGACGGTCGCGGCTGCGCCGGCGGTCTGGCTGGTGCTTTTGTCGGTCGCCGGCGTGGCAAAGACCTGGCGCCAGGCGTCGATGTCCAGGCGGTCCAGTACGAGGGCGGCGAGTACGCCCTCGGCCGGTTGCGGCACGGGCTGGCGCACGCCGATGCCGCCGCGCAGCACTTCGGTGCCGTTGCCGCTGCTGCGCTGTTCGTAGCGCGCATTCACCACGTTGCCGAGCTGCAGCAGGACCTCGTCGATGTCAGCGGCGCTGCCGTTGGTCGCGGGGCGCATCTCGAAGCGCACCGGCAGCGGCTGGCCGGCGGCCTTGGCCAGTGGCGCGGGCAACCGCACCGTCATCGGTGTGAGGTCGGACTGCACCAGCACGGCTGTGCGGCGCTGCTTGACGCTGATGGTGGCGCTGTAGGGCACGCTGCCATCCAGCGCTCGCGCGACCGCGGCGACGGCGCTGTCGGCCGGCGTGGTATCGCGCAGCCCTTGCGCCGATGCGGTGCCGGCCACCTGGATGCGGATCGTGCCGTCGGGCAGCGTGCCGCCGGTCGGGCGGATCTCGCCGCCGGCGAAGTGTGCGCGCAGGTTGTCGAAGCCGATGCCCTGCTGCGTGAAGGTGAGGGCGCCGGTCACGTCGGTCAGCGGCGGCGCTTGCGGGATCAGCGTGACGTCGTTGTGCAGGAAGCTGACACTGCCCTGCGCGCGCGTCGCATGCATTTCGTGCAGCGGCAGTTCGAGCTTGAGCGCCAGCGTGGCGTTGCCCTGCGTGCGCGTCTCGCGGGTGAAGTGGCCGATCCATTCGCCCACCGGGCTGGCTTCGACGTACTGCAGGAAGTTCTGCGTGGCGCCGTCGGCGTGGCCGTCGATGGCGAGCAACGGCAGGGAGGCGCCCATGTCGGGCAGGCTGCCGGTCACGTCGGTCAGGTTCACGCCCATCACCTTGGCGCGTGCCACCTGGAACGACAGCGATGGCTTGTCGAACACCACCGTCCCCTCGATGCCGGTGAAGGATGGCCAGCCGCCCGGGTGGGTCGGCACCGGGCCCGGCGGGTTGCGCACGGCTTCGAGCGGTGCCGCCTGGTAGGTCACGTCCTTGATGGGCACCTCGACGCGGAAGCTGCCCTTGTGCTGGGCGCGATACGGGAAATCGAACAGATCGCCGGCCAGTACAAGGGTGACGTTGCTGGCCGTGCCGGTCTGCAGTGCGCCGGACAGGTAGTCGCGCAGATGCTGCGGCAGCGACAGCGGCAGGTAGCGCGGGACGCGCGGCACCATGGCCTGGTCCAGCGTGCCCTTCAAGTCCACCGCGCCGATGTGGCTGGTGTCGGGGGCGTGGCGATAGCTGCCGGTGATCCGGGCCGACAGGTCGGCATTGGAGAACGCCAGGTTGTCGCTGCTGACCACCAGTTCCTGCTTGCGGTGGGTCCAGGTGAAGGTGCCCTGCAGGCGGTCGAGCGGCACGCGCGACTCATCGAACATGCCAGGCAGTAGCAGCGCGGTGTCGGCGGAATCGATGCGCAGCGTGCCCTTTTCATCGGAGAAGACGACGTTGCCGGACAGGTTTTCGACACCGGGCACGGCCGGATCGGGGTGATGGCCGGGCGGCACGGCCGGCAGGGGCCCGGGCCCGAACGATACTTGGCGCAGCGTGCCGCGTCCGCTGTAGTGCTCGGGCGCCGGGCTGTTCGGGCGCCAGCGCGAGACGTCGCGCTGCCAACTGACTTCCAGGTCGTCGAGCCGGCCCGTGGGCTGCTTGCTGCGCAGCGGTTCGAGCACGTCGGCCGGCAGCGGCAGGGCGGTGGCGATGGCGCGCACATCGGCGAGATCGAGCGTGGCGGCCTTGACCTGCAGGCGGCGCAGCGCCTCGTGCGCATCCGTCGCCCAGCCGATCGTGACGTTGCGGAAGCCGCGCGGGGTGCCGGCGGGGTTGGCGGGCGCCTCCAGCGTGGGGCCCGCCAGCGTGGCCTGCGCGGGCGCCGGCAGCGGCACCGCCTGCGGCGAGGCCGGCGACAGCGGCAGCCATTGCAGCGTCTCGAGGCGCAGCGTGTGTTCGCCGCTGGCGCTGCGCTGGTGCGAGCCCCGCACCTGCAGGCTGCGCAGGCGGATCGGGTCCAGGTCTTGCCGCAGCTGCAGGTCGATCTGCTGGCCGGTCAGGCGTGCCTGGCCGCGGGTGAGCGCCCCGCCGGAGAACTCCACCGAGCCGTCGGACGTGAGCGTGCCGCCGGCAGCCGAGGCCAGGACCGGCAGATAGCGCTGCGCGGTCGCCAGTCGCAGCGCGTCGACCTGCCAGCTGGCCTGGCCGTGCCAGTGGTGCCAGTCGCCGGGACGGGCCAGCAGGTCGTGGCGGAAATCGGCGTGCAGCTTGATGAGGCCGTTGAACAGCGTCGTCGAGGTGGCGCTGGCGTCCAGCCGGTGGCGGGTCGGACCGCCGCGCAGGTGCAGGCGGACATTGCCCAGCACGGCTTCGGGCAGGCCATGCTGCTCGTCGAGCCAGCGCACCGCGCTTTCACGGAAATCGATGTCGCCCTGGGACAGCAACTGGTCGAAGAAGGTGCCGTCGCTGCCGGCGCCGGGCTCCACCTTGATGCCGGCCACGGACAGGGCGCCCGCGGCGTCGCGCCGGACCAGTACGTCGGCGTGGCTGACATGCAGGACGGCAAATGTGATCTGCAGCCGCGGCAGCGAGCGCCACGATAGCCGGGCCTGCACATCCTGTACGGCGAAGGTCTGGCGGCCGGCGGCGTCGTGTGCCTCGATGCGCTGGGCGCGGAAGGCCGGGTGCCAGCCTTCCCAGTAGGTCTCCAGCGCGCCGATGCCGACCTTGGCCTGCAGGGTGGCCGAGGCTTCCCGCTCCATCCATTCGCGCGCCAGCCCCACGCGCGGCCACAGGACGAACCGCACCAGCAGCACGCCGATCACGGCCAGCATGGTCAGCGCGACCGCGGTCTTCCAGAGCAGGCGCCATAGCTTGCGCCAGACCGGCGAGCGCGCCACGGCACCGATGCCTGCTCCGACGCGCCGCGCGCCCTGCATGAGCCAGGCCCATGCCCCCGGTGCAGCCGCGCGCACGCCGGCCCGAGCGGTGGACAGGGTGCGGGTGTGTCCGCCATCGGACTTCGGCGATTCAGGGGGCTGGAGGGGGCGCTGCATGACCCGGATTATCCGATATTCACGGGCAGACGCCACGTTTGTCACCGGGACGGTGTATGGCCACGTCCGCCCACGGCCGCGCATGCCGCAGGCAGTCGATCCGGCCTCGATGACCACTCGCGTCCATTTCAGCGAGAATGGAGAATTGCCGCCGCACTTCACTGCACCGCATGACCGCCCAAGCTCCCCTGTCCGTTGCCCCGTTTTTGCAGACGCCGGCTTGCCCGTCCGAGGCGCCGGGTGCCCTGCTGCCGTTCTCGCTCACCTACTCGTGCTATGTCCAGCGGCTGGCGCAGGCGCGCGCCGGCTGGGCGGAGCGGGTGCAGGCCGCGGCCGCTGGTCCGATCGGCGTGGCCTGGCTGTCGGCCCGCTTCGGCGAACTGTTCGAGGCCGCTGCCGTGGAGCCCGAACAGGCGCTCAAGCGCGCGCTGCGGTTGCTGCGCAACGAGGTGTTCGCGGCGCTCGCGGAGCGCGATCTGTCCGGTGCCGCCACGCTCGACGAGGTGACCGGCACCATGACCGACTTCGCCGAGTTTGCCGTGCGCGCCGCCATCTCCGTGATCGGCCAGGAACTGGGCGCGCTCCACGGCCAGCCGGTCGGCCAGTCGTCGGGCGAGATGCAGGAACTGGTGGTGGTCGGCATGGGCAAGCTGGGCGGGCGCGAGCTGAACGTGTCGTCCGATATCGATCTGATCTTTCTCTACGACGAAGAGGGTGACACGCAGGGCGGACCGCGCCCATTGTCCAACCATGAATATTTCACGAAGCTTGGCCGCCGGCTGATCAACGCGCTGGCCGACGTGACCGAAGATGGCTATGTCTTCCGCGTCGACATGCGCCTGCGGCCCAATGGGGATGCCGGTCCGCTCGCCTGCAGCCTGGGGATGCTGGAGGAGTATTTCGTTGTCCAGGGCCGCGAGTGGGAACGCTATGCATGGATCAAGGGCCGTGTCATCACCGACCCGGGCAGCCTGCACGCGGCCCGCGTGATCCAGCAGCTCGAGCGGGTGACCACCCCCTTCGTGTTCCGCCGCTACCTCGACTACGGCGTGATCGCGGCGATCCGCGCACTGCATGCGCAGATTCGGGCGGAGGCCGCCAAGCGCAGCAATAGCGCCAATCGCCACCATGGCGGACACCACGGCCACGTGCAGGCGCGTTCGCCCAACATCAAGCTCGGGCGCGGCGGCATCCGCGAGATCGAGTTCGTCGCGCAGGTGTTCCAGTTGATTCGCGGCGGGCAGGATTTCGCCTTGCGCATCCGGCCGACGCTGGAGGTGCTGCGCACGGCCGCCGAGCGCGGCCTGATCGGCGCCGACGCCATCGCCCGCCTGACCGACGCCTACCGCTTCCTGCGCCAGCTCGAGCATCGGCTGCAGTACGTCGACGATGCCCAGACGCACAACTTGCCGGGCGCGCCGGAGGACCAGCTGCGCATTGCCCGCATGATGGGTTTCGCGGACTACGCCGCGCTGGTGGCGCAACTGGAACGCCACCAGGACGAGGTGGCCCAGCACTTCGAGCAGACGTTCTCCGACAAGCAGGACAACCAGCCGCCGTGCGCCGCCATCTGGCACGCCGATCTGCTCGACGACGAGCGCACCGAAAGCGCCCGCGCGCAGCTGCTCGAACTCGGCTATGCCGATGCCGACAGCGTGCTGGAGCGGCTGCGTGCCTCGCGCCATTCGCCGCGCTACCGGGCGCTGTCGGAGGTCAGTCGCCAACGCTTCGACCTGCTGATCAACCGCGCGCTCGACCATGCCGCGCAGCAGACCGATGCCGACGTCACCATCGCGCGCTTTCTGGATTTTTTCGATGCGATCAGCCGCCGCGCGTCGTACCTGTCCCTGCTGTGCGAATACCCGCAGGCGATGGCGCGCGTCGCCCACACACTGCACGCCTCGCGCTGGGCGGCCGACTACCTGACACGCCATCCGCAGCTGCTGGACGAACTGCTCGACACCGACGTGCTGTCCGCCCCACCCGACTGGCAGGCCTTCCGCGAGCGAGCGCGCGACCGGCTGCGCGCCGCCGGCGACCACGTCGAGATGCAGATGGACATCCTGCGCCAGGAGCATCATGCGGAGACCTTCCGCATCCTGCTGCAGGACCTGCAGGGCATGCTCACCGTCGAGCCGATCAGCGACCGCCTGTCCGACCTGGCCGACGCCGTGCTCGACCTGACGCTGGAGACCGTGTGGCAACAGGTGTCCACGCGCCACCGCGAGACGCCGCGCTTTGCGGTGGTGGCCTACGGGCGCCTCGGCGGCAAGGAGCTCGGCTATGCGTCCGACCTCGACCTGATCTTCCTCTACGACGATGACGACGAACGCGCGCCCGAAGTCTATGCCGCCTTCGCGCGCAAGCTGATCACCTGGCTGACCAGCCACACGGCCGCCGGCACGCTGTTCGATGTCGACACGCGGCTGCGGCCCAACGGCGCCGCCGGGCTGATGGTCACCCACTTCGAGGCGTTCCGTCGCTATCAGATGCGCGAGGGCGACAACGCCGCCTGGGTCTGGGAGCACCAGGCGCTCACGCGTGCGCGCTTCTGCGCGGGCGACCCGGAGATCGGCGCGCGCTTCGAGGCGTTGCGCATCGCCGTGCTGCGCCAGCCACGCGAGGCCCGCCCGCTGCGCGACGAGATCGCGGCCATGCGCGAGCGCGTGCTGGAAGTGCACGCCAATCCGACGCCGCTGTTCGATCTCAAACACGACCGCGGCGGCATGGTCGATATCGAATTCACCGTGCAGTTCCTGGTGCTGCTGCACAGCGCCGCCCATGCCGAGCTCACGCGCAATGCCGGCAACATCGCGCTGCTGCGCATGGCGGGCGAGCTGGGCCTGATCGACGCCGCGCGCGCCGCCCAGGTGGCCGATGCCTACCGCGATTTCCGCGCGCGCCAGCACAAGCTGCGCCTGGACGGCCAGTCCGCCGCGCGCGTGCCGGCCGGGACCTGCGCGCATGAGGTGGCCCATGTGCGTGCGCTGTGGGAGCAGGTGTTCGGCAGCGTCGACGCGGCGTCGCACGCGCAATGAGCGCGCGCGCCCACGCGATCCGCAGCTGGGGGGCCTGTGCGGGGGTGTTCGCGGTGTCTGCCGCGTTCTCCTTCGTGCCGTGGCTTTATGCGGTCGGCCTGTACCAGCGCGATGCGGTCCGTGCGGGACAGTGGTGGCGCGTGATCACTGCCATGTGGGTGCATCTGGATGCGTGGCACTGGTTGGCCGACGGCATGGCGGCGGCAGGACTGATCCTGCTGCTGGCACGGGTGCTGCGGCCGGGTGCCATCCTCGCGGTGCTGGTGGCGTGCGGCGTGCTGGTCCAGGTGGCGCTGCTCAGCCAGCCGTCGGTGCAGTGGTACGGCGGGCTGTCCGGTGCGCTGCACGGGCTGGCGGCCTGGGGCGGTCTGCGCCTCCTGCGGCCCTCCGACGAAGACGCCGGCAACGATCGCCTGTCGCGCTGGATCGGTTCGCTGCTCTGCGTGGGCGTGCTGGTGAAGGTCTGGCTGGAGCAGTCGTGGCTGTCGCCGGTCGCCTATGACCCGCACTGGGGTTTCGGTGTGGTGCGGATTGCCCACGCGCTCGGAGCCGGCAGCGGATTGCTGCTCTGGGTGCTGGGCGAATGGCGCGCCCAGGGCAGGCGGGCACGCGGCTGACCGGCAGGCGGCCGGAGCGATGCGCGGGACACGCCGGCGAGCGGCGTGTCCGTTCTGCGCTTAAGCGCGCTTGCGGCGCTGGAAGCCGAAGGCGCCGGCTGCCAGCAGCAGGCCGGCGAGCCACAGCGGCAACTGGCCGCCGCCGCCGCTGTTGTTCAGCGTGCCGGTGCCGCTGGTGCCGCCAGAGAAGGGGAGCGTGCCGGTGCTGCCACCCGTGCCACCCGAGGTCGACGCTGCCGTGACCGTCAGGCTGGTGGTGTCGCTTGCCGTGGTGCTATCGTTCGCGACCAGCGTGACGGTAAAGGTGTACGTGCCGGCAGCCGTCGGCGTGAACGTCGCCGTAGCGTTGCCGGTCGAGTCGAGGCTGTTGGTCGAAAGGGTGACGCCCGTACCGCTGGTCTGGACCCAGCTCAGGCTGCCGACCGTCTTGCCGTAACCCGCACCGCCCACCGCCGTCAGGGTGATCTGTGTGCCGGCCGTGACCGAGCTCGAAGAGACCGACGCATGCACGGTCGGCACGCCCTGGGCCTGTGCGATGGCAGAACCTGCGTCGAGCATGCCGGCGCCACACACGCCCGTGTGCGAGGCACAGTACGTATCCGGCGGGAACGGGCGCGACGACTGCTGGAGGATGGCGCTGAGCTGGTCCGGCGTCAGTGCGGAGTTGACCGACAGCATCAGCGCCGCGACGCCCGCGACGTGGGGTGCGGCCATCGACGTGCCTTCTTCGCTCACATACGTGTCTCCACTGGCGGTGGTCGTGCCGCTGTTCGACGTCGATGGCACCAGTGCGCCGAGGCCCGTGACGGCTGAGCCGTTGCCGCCGCCGGGGGCGCTCAGGGTGGTGCCCGTTCCAACGTTGGCGTAGTTGGCGTTATCTCCCTCGAGGGTATGGGCCGTCACCGCAATCGTGCCCGAGCAGTTCGCCGGCGCGTCGATGGCCGAAGCCCGGGCTTCGTTGCCGGTGGCCACCACCACGGCGGCACCAAGCGCCCGCGCCGCCGTGATCGCGCTTTGCTGTGCCGCGGTACACGTGGTGGTGCCGCCCAGGCTCATGTTGATCACCTTGGCAGGCGTTGCATTGGTCGTCACGCCCGGCACGGTGCCGCCGGCCGCCGGCCGCCCAGGTGAGGGCGTCGATGATGTCGGAGCTGGCGCCGCCGCACTTGCCCAGTGCGCGTGCCATCTGCACGCTGACGCCGGGCGCCACGCCGGCCACGCCGATGGCGTTGTGCTGGGCGGCGATCAGGCCGGTGACGAAGGTGCCGTGCCAACTTCTGTCCGTCGCCGAGGTGCCGCAGAGGCTGGGGTAGTTCGCGGCGTCCGAGGTGCTGATCCAGTCGCCGGGGTCGGTGGGATCGCTGTCGCTGCCGGCTGGCGTGTCGTTCTCCACGAAGCCGTTGGGAATCGACAGGTTGGTGACAGGGTCCGGTGTGCCGGTCAGCGCGGTGTTGCTGATGAAGTCATAGCCGGGGGCTGGATCGTGGCCCCCGACAGGTCGGCGTGGCCGGCGAGAATCCCGGTGTCGATGATCGTCACCGTGACGGTGTTCGAACCCTTGGTCGTGTCCCACGCCGTGGTCAGGTTGGCGCCGCCCTTGGTGGTGGCGCCGTTGGCCGCGGTGGCGCCGCCGCTGGTGGTGACGGTGTTCACCGTACCGGTGTTGGGCAGCAGGTTCCATTGATTGACGAACCAGGGGTCGGTCGTCGTGGAGGCCGGACGCAGAATGGCATCCGGCGACACATACTCGAACTGGCCCGTGGATTCCATGCGTGCCGCCACCGTTTGCGCGTCGGCCGCCGACATCACCTTCGGCAGCGTCACCACATGCGCGCCGCCCGACATGGCGCGCTTGTACGTCACCGGCAGCTGGGCGGCGACCGACCAGCGTTGTACCGTTGCTACATCCGTAGCAGCCGATTGCGCCTTGACCGTACTGCTGGCCCCGCTCTTTTCCTTAACGATCAGCTGCGTCACCCATTGCAGCCGTGTATCCGTTGTGCCTGTCTTGCCCGTCGCCAGGGCAGGCACGGCGTTATACGACACCAGTCCGAGCGCAACCAGCGCGCGGACGACACCCCCGGGAACCAACGTCTTCATCAGAGCAGTCCTGTTCTTGTGTAAAGAAATTCGACTGCATTGTCAGGAAGGTTTGAAACGGTGTCTCCGAATAAGGGGTAGGGGTAAACCCTAGTATGAGCCGCTCGAGCAGATGTGATCGTGCGCCGTCACGGCGTCGATGGCGGCCAGACGCGCGCGCGGGAGATTGCGCCCCGCACGGTGCGTGCGAGGCGTGTCATGGGGAGGACGGGGTTTCAGCGGCCGGTCGTGCGCCGGCGGCGGCATGCCAGGCCGGCTGCCAGCAGCAACGCCGCGCCGGCCACCTCGATGGCGCCGCCGCCGCCGCCACTGCTGCTGGAGCTACTGCTCGAACTCGACGAGCCGCTGCCGATCCCGGCCGGTGTCGTCGTCTGCGCGTACCGCACCGCCCCTGCCGTATCGAGCAGGCCCGCGCCGCAGCCTCCCCGGATCGCGCAATAGGTGCCGCTCGGATGCGCGCGTGCGGTCTGCTGCAGTCCGGCCAGGATCTGCGCGTTCGACAGCTGCGACTGCACGCTCAGCATCAGCGCGATCGTGCCAGCCACCTCCGGCGTGGAGAAGCTGGTGCCGGCCACGGACTTGACGACATAGTTGCGCAGGCTGTACTGCCCGTCGTTGGAGTCGGCCTGGATCACGGACACGGGGCCGGTGCAGCCGCTGCTCGTTGCCTGCGAGTTGGCGCCGCCGCCGCCGGGCGCGCTGAGCGCCACTTGGGAGCCGACGTTGGCGTAGCTCGCGTTCTCGCCGCTGTCGACGTGCGCAGTGACGGCAATGGCGCCGCTGCAATTGGCGGGTGCATCGACCGCGCCGCCTTCGTTGCCCGCCGCCGCGACGACTACGGTGCCAAGCGCGGCCAGCCGGTTGATCGCATCCTGCTCCGCTGCCGAACAAGTGCCGACGCTGCCCAGGCTCACGTTGACCACGCGCGCCGGGTTGGGGTTGGCCGGCACACCCGACACCGAGATTCCTCCTGCCCACAGCATGCCGTCGACGGTATCGGACAGCAGCGCGCCGCACTTGCCCGACGTGCGCACCGGCACGATGCGGGTGTTCCAGCCCACGCCGGCGATATCCAGTGCATTGTTGGTGCCGGCGGCCAGCACGCTCATCACTTCCGTGCCGTGCCAGGTGCTGTTGCCGATGTCGCTGCTCGTGCAGCCGCTGATCGCGGAGACATCGGAACTGGTCACGCCGTCGCCCGTGTCGTGCGCATCGCTGCCCCGGCCGGTGCTGTTGCCGGCACGTGCGGGATCCGAGATGAAGTTGTAGCCGGGCAGGATCTTGCCGGACAGATCGGGATGGTCGGTATAGCCGGTATCGACCACCGCCACCACCAGGGTGGACGACCCGAGCGTGATGTCCCATGCCGACGCGACGTTGATGCCGCCGGCCACTACGGTCGGACTCTGCAGGTTGTTCTGCGAGTTGAACAGCGGGTCGTTGGGTGTCGCGGTCGGGTACAGGATGCGGTCCGGTACGGCATAGGCCACCCGCGCATCCTGTGCGACCTTGGCTGCGGCGGCCTCGATGCCGGCGGCATCGGACAGCCCGGTGCGCATCAACTGGGCATCGGTGGCCAGCGTGCGCTTGACCTGCAGCGTGCTGCTGGCGGCCTGCGCGACCGACAGCAGGCGATTGCTCGCTTCCGTGGCGGACAGCGGCTTCTGCGTGCCGCTGGTGTCGTCGCGCCACTTGATGATCAGGTCGCCGGTGTAGTGCGGCTGGGCGGTGCCGGCGGCCGATACGGCATGGCATGCCAGCATCAGTGCCGCACCCAGCAGCCCTGCGCCTGTGCGCAGGCTGCGCTGCGATCGGGAGAAGAAGGAAGTCATGCGTGGGGGCTCCATCGTGACTCTTGCCATGCTACAGGTGATCCATCAGCCAAGGCGGGGGTGGCATTGGAAAACGTAGCATGCAAACAAGCGTTTCGCGGTGCTTGTGCCTGGAACTACACATTGTGAAGGTGCGCGCGGTCTGGCGTGCTTTCCGTCGTATGCCCGATGCGGCCCACGGGCCGCCCAATCAACGCTGCGGCTTGAGGATGCGGTCCGCATCCGCCGACGTGATGCCGGGTGCTGCGCGCAGGGCCGCGATGGCGCCATCCAGCGTGGCCGACGGCTCGCCCGAGGCGGCGCGCACGACCCAGAAGCCGCCCGACATCGGCCGCACCGGCGTGAAGGCATAGGGCGGTGTGGCCCGGGCGCCGATCCCGTTCAGCAGGTTTTGCAGCGTGGCGGTCGAGTCGGTGGGCGTGCGCAGGCCGACGATGATATCGCCGAGGTTCTGCGCGGCCGACACGGAAGCCGGCGGCGTGGTGTTGCCCGTAGCCGGGTCCATGGCGGGCGGCTTGCCCGGATCAATCGCCGGCACCGACTTGCAGGCGGCCAGCAGGCACAGGCCCAGTGCCGCCGCCAGCGCGGGCTTGGCGGACGACAGCGAGGAACGGGATCGGGCAGCCGGTCGGGCCATGGAATTCTCCTTCGGGTTGAAACGTCGGTTCGTAGGAACGCTGCAGCGCGATGCGGTCGGCGATGTTGTCGGTATAGGCAATCACTGGGCCGCGCGCCGGGATTTCCGCTGCCCGGCGGACGCAGGCGCCGGATGCGCCCGGCCTGCGGCGAGCATCTCGTCGGCGTGGCGGCGCGTGGTGTCGGTCAGCGACGCGCCGCCCAGCATGCGGGCGATCTCGTCGACGCGGCCGGTGGCATCGAGCACCATCAGGTCGGAGCGCGTGTTGCCGCCCACGGTCTGCTTGGCGACCTGTACGTGGTGGTTGGCCAGCGCCGCCACCTGCGGCAGGTGGGTCACGCACAGCACCTGGCGGCGCGTGCCCAGTTCGCGCAGACGCCGGCCGACCACCTCGGCCACCGCGCCACCGATGCCGGAGTCGACCTCGTCGAAGATCAGCGTCGGGGTCGGACTGGCCTCGCTGGCGATCACCGAGATCGCCAGGCTGATCCGGGCGAGTTCGCCGCCCGAGGCCACCTTGGCCAGCGGACGCGGCGACACGCCCGCATGTCCGGCGACCAGGAACTCCACCTGTTCCAGTCCGGCCGCGCCGCCATGTTCCAGCGGATGCAGTGCGATATCGAACCGCCCGCCCGCCATCGACAGCCCCTGCATGGCGCCGGTCACGGCGTCCGCCAGCTCGCGTGCGGCTTTGGCGCGCCCGCGCGAGAGCGCCTGCGCGGCTTGCAGATAGGCCGCATGGGTCTGCGCCTCTTGCGCCTGCAGTGCGTCCAGGTCGGACGCCGCCTGCAATGCGGCCAGCTGCGCCTGTCGCTGCGCCAGTTCGGCAGGCAGGGTCTCGGGGGCGACACGGTACTTGCGCGCCATGGTGTGCAGCGCCTGCAGGCGTGCGTCGACCTCGGCCAGCCGGTCCGGATCCAGTTCGGCGCGGTCGGCGTAGCGTGCCAGTGAATGCACGGCCTCCTGGACCTGCACCTGCGCGGGCTCCAGCGCGGCCAGCACGTCGGCTAGGGCCGGGTCGATCTCGGCCAGGGCCTGCAGGCTGTGCACCGCGGCACCGAGCTGCGTGAGCACGGCACCGTCCGATTCGGACAGCGCATCCAGCGCCGCGCGCGTCCCCTCGATCAGGCTGGCCGCGTGCGACAGGCGGTGATGCTCGGCCTGGATGTCTTCCCACTCGCCCGGTTGCGGGGCGAGCTTCTGCAATTCGTTGACCTGCCATTCCACGCGCTCGCACTCGAGCTGTGCTTCGCGCGACTGCTGCTCGGCCGCCTCGCGCAGGCGGACCACCGCTTGCCACGCGCGATATCTCTCGCCGACCGTGCGCACCTCGTCTTCCAGCCCCGCATGGGCATCGAGCAGGCGGCGCTGCGCATCGGTCTTGAGCAGCAGCTGGTGCGCATGCTGGCCATGGATGTCGACCAGTTGTTCGCCGACCTCGCGCAGCTGCGCCAGCGTGACGGCCGCGCCGTTGATGAAGGCCTTGCTGCGGCCGGCGGCATCGACCGTGCGGCGCAACAGGATGGTGCCGTCGTCGCCATGCAGCTCGTGCGCTTCCAGCCAGGCGGTCACCTGCGGGTGCGTGTCGAACGCGGCGGTGATGTCGGCGCGCGGCGCGCCCTCGCGCACCACGACGGCATCGGCGCGTTCACCGAGCGCCAGCGCTAGCGCGTCGATCAGGATGGACTTGCCGGCGCCGGTCTCGCCCGTGAACACGGTAAAGCCGTCGGCCAGATCGAGGTCCAGGGCATGGACGATGACGAAATCACGGATGGTCAGGCTGCGCAGCATGGAGCGTCGAGCGATATCTGGGTTTACAGCCGGTTGTCTTCGGTCGGGTACTCGTGCCAGTGCAGTTTCTTGCGCAGCGTGGCGTAGTAGTTGTAGCCTACCGGATGCAGCAACCGCACGGTGCGCTCGGAGCGGCGCACCACGATGCGATCGCCCGGCAGCAGCGAAGTGAGGGACTGCATGTCGAAGTTGACGCTGGCGTCGCGCCCGCTGGTGACCTGGATGACGACCTCGGCGTCGTGCGGAATGACGATGGGGCGGTTGGACAGCGCGTGCGGCGCGATCGGCACCAGCACCAGGCCCGACAGCGCCGGGTGCAGGATCGGCCCGCCCGCCGACAACGCATAGGCCGTCGACCCGGTGGGCGTGGAAACGATCAGGCCGTCCGAGCGCTGGTTGTACATGAAGAAGCCGTCCACCGAGACGGCTAGCTCGACCATCCCGGAAAAGCCCGAGCGGTTGACCACCACGTCGTTGAAGGCCAGGGTGGAGAAGATGGTCTCGTCGTCGCGCACGACTTGGGCCTGCAGCAGCGTGCGGGTCTCGGCCTCGTAGTGGCCGGCCAGCATGTCGGGCAGCACGTTGTGCACGTCTTCGAACGGGATGTCCGTCATGAAGCCGAGCCGGCCGTGGTTGACTCCGATGACCGGCACCGACGCCCCGGCCAGGTGGCGGCCGATGCCGAGCAGCGTACCGTCGCCGCCCAGCACCACGGCCACATCGGCATGGCGCGCCATTTCGTCGGGCGGCAGGGCCGGGTAGTCCTGGACCCCGATGTTCAGGGCGGTTTCCCGCTCGAAGACGATATCTTGGCCGCGCGCGGCGATGCACGACGCCAGTTCCAGCAGCGGAGCGGCGATATTGGCGGCCGAATAGCGGCCGACCAGCGCGACGGTCTTGAAGGGCGAGGTGGCGTGCGCGCGGGAAGCCACGGGGGATGGCGAGATCGACATGCGCGCATTACACCATATCGATATGACGGTCGCCATGGCCGGCGCGCGTTTGAAGATGGAACGTTGTCGCCATCCGGCGCTTCCGGTGTGAATTTGCGTAAAATTGAACAGATCATGGACAAACGCGCCACCATCCTCCTCAAGACGCTGATCGAGCGCTACATCGCCGAGGGCCAGCCCGTGGGCTCGCGCACCTTGTCGAAGTACTCGGGGCTCGACCTGTCGCCGGCCACCATCCGCAACGTGATGTCCGACCTGGAGGAGATGGGGTTCATCGCCAGCCCGCACACCTCGGCCGGCCGCGTACCGACGCCGCGTGGTTACCGCCTCTTCGTCGATACGATGCTGACGGCCAGCCCGCTGGACGTGCTCAGCATGCACGACCGCATGGCGCAGCAGATGGTCGGCGCGATTGCCGAGCAGGTGCGTGCGCAGCTCGCCTCGCACGGGTCGGAGTCGTCGCAGCGGGTCATTGCGGCGGCGGCGCAGACGCTGTCCAACCTGTCGCAGTTCGCGGGCATCGTGATGACGCCGCGCCGCACGCATGCCTTCCGGCAGATCGAATTCCTGCGGCTGTCCGAAACGCGCATCCTGCTGATCGTCGTCACGCCCGAGGGCGACGTGCAGAACCGCATCATCCATACCGATACGCCGTACACCCCGTCGCAGTTGGTGGAGGCGGCCAATTACATCAACGCGCACTATGGCGGCATGACGTTCGACGCCGTGCGCGAAGGCCTGCGCGGCGAGCTGAGCGCGCTGCAGGCCGACATGACCTCGCTGATGCAGGCGGCCGTGGAGGCGGGCAGCAATGCCGTGTCGGACGAAGACCCGGTGGTCATCTCCGGCGAGCGCAAGCTGCTCGATGTGGAGGATCTGTCCTCCTCCATGGACAAGCTGCGCCGGCTGTTCGCCGTGTTCGAGCAGAAGACCGGCCTGCTGCAGCTGCTCGATGTGTCCAGCCGCGCCGAGGGCGTGCAGATTTTCATCGGCGGCGAGAGCAGCCTGGTGCCGCACGAGGACATGGCTGTCATCACCGCGCCCTACGAGGTGGACGGCAAGATCGTCGGCACGCTGGGCGTGATCGGGCCGATGCGGATGGCTTACGAGCGCGTGATCCCGATCGTGGACATCACGGCCAAGCTGCTGTCCAGCACGCTCAGCCAGCATTGATCGGGGCTGGCCCGGCCTGTCTCAGAAACTCCCCGTGAACTGATACCGCCCGCCCGGGTGCCACATGGTCGCCACTGAGGCGACCTGTCCCTGCGACAGCGTCTTGCGCCGCAGCATCAGGCACGGCTCGCGCACGTCCATGTGCAGCATCTCGGCGATCTCGCGCGGTGGCTGCCGCGCCTCGATCCGGTACTCCACGCCCTGCAGCGGGGCGGCCCGCATCAGGTAGGCATTGGGCGTGGTCTGCGTGAAATCCTGCTCCATGTAGTCGGGCGCCAGTTCGGCGTTGACCCAGCGGTCTTCCACCTGGATCGGCACGTCGTTCTCGAAGTGGACGATCAGCGAGTGGAACAGCGTGCGCCCGGCCGGCACGCCGAACGGCGCGGACATCCCTTCGGTGGCGCGCACGCGCTCGAGCCTGTGCAGCTCGGCGCGGTGCTGGTGGCCGCGCGCGGCGATCTCCTCGGCGATGTTGCGGATCGCCACCAGCGTCGCCTGGTACTTCTGCTGCGCGACGAAGGTTCCCGAACCCTGCACGCGCGTGAGGATCTGCTCGGCGGTCAGCTCGCGCAGCGCGCGGTTGACCGTCATGCGCGAGACGCCGAAGGTCTGTGCCAGCGACGTTTCCCCCGGAATCATCTCGCCTTCCTGCCATTCGCCGCTGCGGATGCGCGACAGGATGTCTTCCTTGATGCGCTGGAAGGCGGGGGCGGGAGTGGATTGACGCGGGGGCATGGGGCGGCCGGAAGGTGGGGGTGGCGGATGGCTGGCAGCATGATCCCGGTTTGCGGGTGAGTTGTAAAGTTGCCTTGATTTATTTGTATATACAACATGGCATCCAAGCGCGCATCCACCGCAGGAGACCTCCGACATGAACACCGTGACCGACGCCGCACACCTGGCTGCCGATCCGCGCTACGACGCCGCGCGCGAAATCCGCGCGCCCCGCGGCACCGAGCTGCACTGCAAGAGCTGGCTGACCGAGGCCGCCTACCGCATGCTCCAGAACAACCTCGACCCGGACGTGGCCGAGAACCCCAAGCACCTCGTCGTCTACGGCGGCATCGGCCGCGCCGCGCGCGACTGGGCCTGCTTCGACAAGATCCTGGAGACGCTGCGCGAGCTGAACGACGACGAATCGCTGCTGGTGCAGTCCGGCAAGCCGGTCGGCGTGTTCAAGACGCACCCGGACGCGCCGCGCGTGCTGATCGCCAATTCGAACCTGGTGCCCAAGTGGGCCAACTGGGAGCACTTCAACGAGCTTGACCGCAAGGGCCTGTTCATGTACGGCCAGATGACCGCCGGCAGTTGGATCTATATCGGCAGCCAGGGCATCGTGCAGGGCACCTACGAGACCTTTGCCGAGGCCGGCCGCCAGCACTATGGCGGCAAGCTCGCCGGCCGCTGGATCCTGACGGCGGGCCTGGGCGGCATGGGCGGTGCGCAGCCGCTGGCCGCCACGCTGGCCGGCGCGGTGTCGCTCACCATCGAGTGCCAGCAGTCCAGCATCGACTTCCGCCTGCGCACGCGCTACCTCGACAAGCAGGCCAAGGACATCGACGACGCCCTGAACCTGATCCGCCACCATTGCGAGCGCGGCGAGGCCGTGTCGATCGGCCTGCTCGGCAACGCGGCCGAGATCCTGCCGGCGCTGGTCGAGCGCGCCCGCGCCGGCGGGCTGAAGCCGGACCTGGTGACCGACCAGACCTCCGCGCACGATCTCGTCAACGGTTACTTGCCGGCCGGCTGGACGGTCGAGCAATGGCGTGCCGCGCAGCACGATCCGTCGCAGCACGCGCGTTTGACCGCGGACGCCGCCAAGTCGTGCGCCGTGCACGTGCAGGCCATGCTCGACTTCCAGCCGATGGGCATCCCGACCGTCGACTACGGCAACAACATCCGCCAGGTCGCGTTCGACCAGGGCGTGAAGCACGCCTTCGATTTCCCCGGCTTCGTGCAGGCCTACATCCGCCCGCTGTTCTGCGAGGGCAAGGGTCCGTTCCGCTGGGTCGCGCTGTCGGGCGATCCGGAAGACATCTACAAGACCGATGCCAAGATCAAGGCACTGTTCCCGCACCACGCGCACGTGCACCGCTGGCTCGACATGGCGCGCGAGCGCATTGCCTTCCAGGGCCTGCCCGCGCGCATCTGCTGGCTGGGCCTGGGCGAGCGCCACCTGGCGGGCCTAGCCTTCAACGAGATGGTGCGCAAGGGCGAACTGAAGGCGCCGGTCGTGATCGGTCGGGATCACCTTGACACCGGCTCCGTCGCCAGCCCCAACCGCGAGACCGAAGCCATGCGCGACGGCACCGACGCCGTGTCGGACTGGCCGCTGCTCAATGCGCTGCTGAACACCGCGGGCGGCGCGACGTGGGTGTCGCTGCACCATGGCGGTGGTGTCGGCATGGGCTACTCGCAGCACGCGGGGGGCGTGATCGTTGCAGACGGCACGGAAAGCGCGGCCAAGCGCCTTGCGCGCGTGCTGGTCAACGACGCGGGCTCGGGCGTGATGCGCCATGCCGATGCCGGCTACGAGACCGCGATCGCCTGCGCCAAGCGCAACGACCTCAGATTGCCCATGATTGGTTAACCGGATCCCGCATTGCCCATGAACACCATGACCACGCCTTCCATCCTGACGCTGCATCCGGGTGAGATGACCTTTGCCGATCTGCGTCGCGTCTGGCTGGCCCCCATGCCCGTGACGCTGTCGGGCGATTGCGCCGCGGCCATCGAGGCCTCGGCGGCAACCGTGCAGGCCATCGTCGCCAAGGGCGAGCCGGCCTATGGCATCAATACCGGCTTCGGCAAGCTTGCCAAGACGCAGATCGCCACGCACGAGCTGGAGCGCCTGCAGCGCAACCTGATCCTGTCGCACGCGGTCGGCACCGGCGATGATCTCGACGACAGCGTCGCGCGCCTGGTGCTGCTGATGAAGGCAGCGAGCCTCGCGCGCGGCTACTCCGGTGTGCGCCGCATCGTCATCGACACGCTGCTGGCGATGCTCAACGCGGGCATCGTGCCGTGCGTTCCGTCCAAGGGCTCGGTGGGCGCGTCCGGCGACCTGGCGCCGCTCGCGCACATGACGCTGGCCATGCTGGGCGAGGGCGATGTGCGCGTGAACGGCGTGCGCAAGCCGGCGCGCGAAGCCCTGGCCGCGGCGGGCATCGAGCCCATCGCGCTGGCCGCCAAGGAGGGGCTGGCGCTGATCAACGGCACCCAGGTGTCGACCGCGCTGGCGCTCAACGGCCTGTTCCTCGCCGAGCGCCTGCTGCAGGCGGCCACCGTGGCCGGCGCGCTGTCGATCGATGCGGCCAAGGGCAGCGACGCGCCGTTCGACCCGCGCGTGCACACTGTGCGCGGCCAGGCCGGGCAGATCGCCACCGCCGCGGTCTATCGCAACCTGCTGGCCGGCAGCGCCATCCGGCGTTCGCACCTGGTCGGCGACACGCGCGTGCAGGACCCGTACAGCCTGCGCTGCCAGCCGCAGGTGATGGGCGCGTGCTTCGACCTGATCCGCCAGGCCGGCGCCACGCTGCTCACCGAAGCCAACGCCGTCACCGACAACCCGCTGGTCTACGCCGATGCGGGCGAGGTGATCTCGGGCGGCAACTTCCACGCCGAGCCGGTCGCTTTCGCCGCCGACATGCTGGCACTGGCGATCGCCGAGATCGGCGCGCTGTCCGAGCGGCGGATCGCGCTGCTGATCGATGCCACGCTGTCGGGCCTGCCGCCGTTCCTGGTCGAGCAGCCGGGGCTGAATTCCGGCTTCATGATCGCTCACGTGACGGCTGCCGCGCTGGCCTCGGAGAACAAGTCGCTGGCGCATCCGGCCAGCGTCGACAGCCTGCCGACCTCGGCCAACCAGGAAGACCACGTCAGCATGGCCACCTTCGCCGGCCGCCGCCTGGCCGAGATGGCCAGGCAATACCGCCACCATCGTCGGCATCGAGGCATTGGCCGCTGCGCAGGGCATCGACTTCCACAAGCCGCTCGCCACCTCCGACGCGCTGGCGCGCGCCCACACGTGCATTCGCTCGCGCGTGGCGTACTATGGTGAAGACCGCCTGTTCGCGCCCGACATCGAGGCGGCCCGCCGCCTCGTGCTCGACGGCGACCTGGGCGACAGCTGCCACGCTCACCTGGCGGACCTGGCGCTCGCATGACCATGCGCACCGAGGCTGATCCGACCGTCTGGCAGGGCCGCGTCGATGCGGAAGAGGGGGGGCTGGGCCAGCGCTGGCACCAGACCGTGCGCAGTCTCGATGCCGCATCGCCGCTGACCGGCGCGGTCGCGCTGGCCGGCTTCGCCTGCGATGCCGGCGTCGCGCGCAACCATGGCCGCGTCGGCGCGCAGGCGGGGCCGGCGGCCATCCGCCGGATGCTCGCCAACCTGCCGGCCCGGCCCGGCCGCGCGATCGTCGACGCCGGCGACGTGGCCTGCCAGGGCGATGCGCTGGAGGCCGCGCAGGAGGCGCTGTCCGGTGTGCTGCACGGTCTGCTCGACCGGGGCGCGTTCCCGATCGCGCTGGGCGGCGGCCACGAAATCGCCTGGGCGTCGTTCGGCGGATTGGCGCAGCATCTGGCGGCCCGTGCCGCGCAGGCGCCGCGCATCGGCATCCTGAACCTCGACGCGCATTTCGATCTGCGCGCGGGCGAGCGCGGCAGCTCCGGCACGCCGTTCCGCCAGATCGCCGAAGATTGCGCGCGGCGCGGCTGGCCGTTCCACTACGCGTGCCTGGGCATCAGCGCCTACGCCAACACCGAGGCATTGTTCGCGCGTGCGAAGCAGCTCGGCGTGCGCTGGCTGCGCGACGACGAGATGGATCTCCTGCACTTGCCACGGGTGCTGCAGACCGTCGACACCTTCCTCGCCGAAGTCGATCATGTCTATCTGACGATGTGCCTTGACGTGCTGCCGGCCGGCGTCGCGCCGGGCGTGAGTGCGCCGTCCGCGCGCGGCGTGGCGATGGAGGTGATCGAGCCCATCGTCGATTGCGTCGCCGCGTCCGGCAAGCTGCGGCTGGCCGACGTGGCGGAGCTGAATCCGTCGCTGGACATCGACAACCATACGGCGCGTGTCGCCGCGCGCCTCGTGGCGCGCGTCGTCGATGGGATCGCCTCGCGAGGAGCCGCGCATGGCTGACATCCGATGGGATGCACTGTGGACCCATGTCCACCTCGCCACGCTGGCGGCCGATGCCGACGGCTATGGTGAAATCCGCGACGGTGCCATCGCCGCCAAGGACGGCCGCATCGCGTGGCTCGGCGCCCGCGCGGACCTGCCCGCCGGCGCCCGTGCCGAACGCGAGCACGATGGCGGCGGCGCCTGGCTCACGCCGGGTCTGATCGACTGCCACACGCACCTCGTCTACGCCGGCAACCGCAGCAATGAATTCGAGGCGCGGCTCAATGGCGTGCCTTACGAACACATCGCCCGGGCCGGAGGCGGCATCCTGTCCACCGTCCGCGCCACGCGCGCGGCCAGCGAAGACGCCCTTGCCGAAGCGAGCCTGCCGCGCCTGAATGCGCTGCGTGCGGAGGGCGTGACGACCGTGGAAATCAAATCCGGCTACGGGCTGGACCTGGAAACCGAGCGCCGCATGTTGCGCGTCGCGCGCCGCTTCAGCCAGACGTTGCCGGTGCGGGTACGGACCACCTTCCTCGGCGCCCACGCCGTGCCGCTCGAATTCACCGGCCGCGCGGACGACTACATCGGCCACCTGTGCGCCGACGTGCTGCCGGCATTGGTGGCGGAAGGGCTCGTCGACGCGGTCGATGCGTTCTGCGAAACCATCGGCTTTTCTCCCGCGCAGACGGCGCGCATGTTCGATGCCGCGCAGGCGCTCGGCCTGCGGGTCAAGCTGCATGCCGAACAGTTGTCTGATCAGGGCGGCGCGGCGCTGGCGGCGCGCTACGGCGGCCTGTCGGCGGACCACCTCGAATGCCTGACCGATGCCGGCGTCGCTGCCATGGCCGAGGCGGGCACGGTGGCCGTGCTGCTGCCCGGCGCGTTCTACTGCCTGCGCGAAACGTGCCTGCCGCCGGTGGACGCGCTGCGCCAGGCGGGTGTGCCGATGGCGGTCTCGACCGACTGCAACCCCGGCACCTCGCCGCTGTCGTCGCTGCTGCTGGCGATGAACATGGCCTGCACGCTGTTCCGCCTGACCCCGCTGGAGGCGCTGACCGGCGCCACGCGCCATGCCGCGGCCGCACTGGGTCTGGCCGGCACCTGCGGCGCACTGGCTCCTGGCTGCGTCGCCGACTTCGCGCTGTGGCGCATCGACCGGCCGGCGGACCTGGCCTATACGATGGGCCTCAACCCCTGTGCCGGTGTGGTGAAGGACGGCGTGCCGGCAAGCTGAGCGCGGCCTGGCGGACCGGCTCGTATAATCGACCGGATCATCCGCGAAGCCGCGCCCCATGTCCTTCTTGCCCGAACCCCTGTTTCAGCACGGCCAGCCCGATCGCACCGCGATCCTGCTGGTCAACCTCGGCACGCCCGACGGCACCTCGCCGCGCGAGGTCGGCCGCTACCTGCGCCAGTTCCTGTCCGACCCACGCGTGGTGGAGATTCCACGGGCGGCGTGGTGGTTCATCCTCAACGTGCTGATCCTGCCGTTGCGCTCGCGTGCCTCGGCGCACAAGTACGAGACGGTCTGGCTGCGCGAGGCCAACATGACGGGCTCGCCGCTGCTGGTCTACAGCGAGCGCCAGGCGCACGCCTTGCAGCAGTTGCTCAATGCACAGGGACACGACGTGGTGGTGGCCTGCGCGATGCGCTACGGCAACCCGTCGATCCCCTCGGTGATGCAGGCGCTGCGCAAGCAGGGCGTGGAGCGCATCCTGGTGCTGCCGATGTATCCGCAGTATTCCGGTACCACCACCGCCACCGCGTTCGACGAGGTCTTTCGCGTGCTGGGCCAGATGCGCAATCAGCCGGAGCTGCGGCTGGTCAAGCATTTCCACGACCATCCGGCCTATCTCAACGCGCTGCATCAGCAGCTGGGCGCGTACTGGGCGCAGCATGGGGCGCCGGATTTCGCGCGCGGCGATAAGCTGGTGCTGTCGTTCCACGGCGTGCCGCGCCGCACGCTCGAATTCGGCGATCCGTACCACTGCGAATGCCTGAAGACCGGTCGCCAGCTCGGCGAAGCGCTCGGCCTGCAGCCGGGCCAGTATCTGGTGACGTTCCAGTCGCGCTTCGGCCGCGCAGAGTGGCTGCAGCCGTATACCGCGCCCACGCTCGAGGAACTCGGCCGCGTCGGCACCGGCCGCGTCGACGTGTTCTGTCCGGGCTTTCCGGCCGACTGCCTGGAGACGCTGGAGGAGATCGCCATGGAAGGACAGTCCACCTTCCGTGTCGCCGGTGGCAAGGACTTCCATTACATCCCGTGCCTGAACGACAGCGAGTCCTGGATTGCCGGTCTGGCCGACATCGCGCAGGCGCACCTGCAGGGCTGGCCGCTCGCGCTGCCGCATCCGCATGTGCTGGAAGCCAGCCGCACGCGTGCGCAGAGCAAGGGGGCCGCGGCATGAAGGTGAGCACCGATGCGGACGGCCGCGTGCGTATCGACAAGTGGCTGTGGGCGGCGCGCTTCTTCAAGACGCGTTCGCAGGCGACCGATGCGGTGGAGCGCGGCCGCGTGCAGCTCAACGACCAGCCCGTGCGCCCGGCCAAGGACGTGAAGATCGGCGACCGCGTGCGTGTGGCCGCACATGAACAGCAGTGGGAAGTGGACGTGCTGGCGCTGGCGGAAGTCCGCGGGCCCGCCTCGGTGGCGCAGACCCTCTACGCCGAGACGGAAGCCAGCCGTTTAAAACGCACCGGGGAGGCAGAGCGGCGGCGCCTGTATCGGGAACCCGCCACGCAGATCGCCGGCCGCCCGACCAAGCGCGACCGGCGCCGCATCGACAAGCTGGGCGGATGACGGCAAGTGTGTTGTGCTAGCTTGTTACACCCAGCGCGCGTGGTGCCTGCAGCATGCGGGGTTGCATTATGTAGTGCTTGAAGATCGCCTTGCCACCGCCATACTCCGTGTCGCGCGGAGTGACGGCGCCGGACAGGCAGATGAACGTTGTGACGGCCGTCAAGGTCAACAGCAGAAGCACCGTCAGAATGGGCAGCTTGTGCATGGTACGAACCCTCGAATAAGAAGCTCGCGCCCCCACGTATTTTTTCTTGCATCATAGGTGGCCGATCGAGTGCTCGCAATCGACGTGCCATTCCAATTCGCGCAAAGTTGTAACGTCGTATTTCGTGATGCGCGAAGCACTGCAACCGCGCATGCCGCGCCCTTGAAAAGCGCGCCAGATGCCCCACATCGGGGAGAATCGTTTTGTGAACTCCAGCGGATCGATCGCTGGCGCCGCGTGCTCCAATCTGGGCATCGGACTCCACGTCGACCCCTTCTATCCAGCGCTATGAAACACACTTCGGAACCCACTTCGCAACCGGATACGCAAGCCGCCGAGTCGGCGCAACCCTCGGCCGCCACGGCTGGCCAGGCCGCCAGCGCCTACTCGAGCCAAGCCCAGCGCGCCAGCGCCAGCGCCAATGCGCAGGCTATCGCCGGCGACGAGGCCGCGGTGGCCGAGGCCGTGGTCGAGCCGGACACCGCCGAACTGCGCCGCCAGTTGGAAGCCGCCGACGAGAAGGCCCGCCAGAACTACGAGAACTGGGCGCGCGCTGTCGCCGATGGCGAGAACATCCGCCGCCGCGCGCAGGACGACGTGGCCCGTGCGCACAAGTTCGCCATCGAGAGCTTTGCCGAATACCTGCTGCCCGTGATGGACAGCCTGCAGGCTGCGCTGGCTGATACCTCGGGCGATGCCGCCAAGCTGCGCGAAGGCGTGGAACTGACGCTCAAGCAGCTCTATGCCGCCTTCGAGAAGGGCCGCGTGACCGAGCTGAACCCGGTCGGCGAGAAGTTCGACCCGCATCGCCACCAGGCCATCTCGATGGTGCCGGCCGAGCAGGAAGCCAACACCGTGGTGAGCGTGCTCCAGCGCGGCTATACGCTGGCCGACCGCGTGCTGCGCCCGGCGCTGGTGACGGTGGCCGCGCCCAAGTAAGCCGCATCCGCACATGATCCAGGGCACCGCCTCGCACGATCCGCATGCCGTCGGCCCGGTCGATATGACCGTGTTGATGGCGTTCGGGATGGGCGAGGTGGATGGCGAGACGATCGACGCGGCCATCGCGGTGGCGGGTGATGATCTCGTCTGCGTGTTCTTCTGGGGCGAAGACTGCGTCAACTGCGCGCTCGCGAAGCACGCCATGCACCTGACCGAGCTCGACCTCACCCGCCCGGAAAACGCCGCGGTTCGAGCCGGCAACAGCTCGCCGCTGGCCGAGCTGGTCGACGACCTGATCGCTCGAGCCAACGTCGTTTCCAGTGACAAGATTCCCGCCGACGTCGTGACGATGAATGCGGTGGTGCGCGTGCGCGCCGGCTCCGGCGCGGCATAGGAGTGGACGCTGGTCTATCCGGACGAGGCCAACCTGGCCGCGGCCAGGCTCTCGGTGCTGTCGCCGATGGGCTCGGCGCTGCTCGGCGGTCGCGCGGGCGATGAGGTGCACTGCGCCGCGCCGGATGGTTCCGCGCATGCACTGCGGATCGACGCGATCATCTTTCAGCCCGAGGCAGCCGGTCACTACGCCTTGTGATGCGCGGGCCGGGCGCCCCGATCAGCGTGGCGACCCGCTCCCAGCACACTGCAGCGGGCCGCATAGAGTCGTGGGGTGTTCCCGGCCCCTGGCGTGCTGTCAGCTCTGCGTCACTTTGTGCGGATCGGCGGGCGGTTGCCGCCGCGACGTGCGCAGGAGGCTGTTCCCGCTGCCCATCGCGTCCAATGTGGCCCTGGCGGGGGCATCCGGGCCGCCGCCGCGGGGTTCCTGCCGATTCGTGCCGGTTTGGAGTGCTTTCCGGAGAAAAACCGGCCAAAATGCTCAACTTTTCAAAAATCGATCTTGAAAAGCCGGGCGGCACTCCCACATCCGAGCCAAGTTTGTATTCAGTGCAGTCCTGAGACCAGATTCGAGGAGCAAGAACATGGGCAAAATCATCGGTATCGACCTGGGTACCACCAACAGCTGCGTGTCCATCATGGAGGGCAACTCGCCCAAAGTGATCGAGAACGCGGAAGGCGCGCGCACCACGCCGTCGATCATCGCCTACATGGAAGACGGCGAGATCCTGGTCGGCGCCCCCGCCAAGCGCCAGGCTGTCACCAATCCGAGGAACACGCTGTACGCCGTCAAGCGCCTGATCGGCCGCAAGTTCGAAGAGAAGGAAGTCCAGAAGGACATCGGCCTGATGCCGTACACCATCTCCAAGGCCGACAACGGCGACGCCTGGGTGGAAGTGCGCGACAAGAAGATGGCGCCGCCGCAGATCTCGGCCGAAGTCCTGCGCAAGATGAAGAAGACCGCCGAGGACTACCTGGGCGAGGAAGTGACCGAAGCCGTGATCACGGTGCCGGCCTACTTCAACGATTCGCAGCGCCAGGCGACCAAGGACGCCGGCCGCATCGCGGGCCTGGACGTCAAGCGCATCATCAACGAGCCGACCGCGGCCGCGCTGGCCTTCGGCCTGGACAAGAACGAGAAGGGCGACCGCAAGATCGCGGTGTATGACCTGGGCGGCGGCACGTTCGACATCTCGATCATCGAGATCGCCGACGTGGACGGCGAGAAGCAGTTCGAAGTGCTGTCGACCAACGGCGACACCTTCCTGGGCGGCGAAGACTTCGACCAGCGCATCATCGATTACATCATCGGCGAGTTCAAGAAGGAGTCGGGCGTCGACCTGTCCAAGGACGTGCTCGCGCTGCAGCGCCTGAAGGATGCGGCCGAGAAGGCCAAGATCGAGCTGTCGTCGACGCAGCAGACCGAGATCAACCTGCCGTATATCACGGCGGACGCCTCCGGTCCGAAGCACTTGAACCTGAAGATCACGCGCGCCAAGCTCGAAGCGCTGGTGGAAGACCTTATCGAGCGCACCATCGAGCCGTGCCGCACCGCCATCAAGGACGCCGGCGTGAAGGTGTCGGACATCCATGACGTGATCCTGGTCGGCGGCATGACCCGCATGCCGAAGGTGCAGGAGAAGGTGAAGGAGTTCTTCGGCAAGGAAGCCCGCAAGGACGTGAACCCGGATGAGGCCGTTGCCGTGGGCGCAGCCATCCAGGGCCAGGTGCTGGGCGGCGACCGCACGGACGTGCTGCTGCTGGACGTGACGCCGCTGTCGCTGGGCATCGAGACGCTGGGCGGCGTGATGACCAAGATGATCGGCAAGAACACGACCATCCCGACCAAGTTCTCGCAGACTTTCTCGACCGCCGACGACAACCAGCCGGCCGTGACGATCAAGGTCTACCAGGGCGAACGCGAAATGGCCTCCGGCAACAAGATGCTGGGCGAGTTCAACCTCGAAGGCATTGCGCCGGCACCGCGCGGCACGCCGCAGATCGAGGTGTCGTTCGACATCGACGCCAACGGCATCCTGCACGTGGGCGCCAAGGACAAGGCCACCGGCAAGGAAAACAAGATCACCATCAAGGCGAACTCGGGCCTGTCGGAAGGCGAGATCCAGCGCATGGTGAAGGACGCCGAGGCCAACGCCGCCGAAGACCACAAGCTGCGCGAGCTGGCCGAGTCGCGCAATCATGGCGATGCGCTGGTGCACTCGACCCGGAAGGCGCTGGGCGAATACGGCGACAAGCTGGACGCCGGCGAGAAGGACAAGATCGAAGCCGCGATCAAGGAACTGGAAGACGCCCTGAAGGGCGGCGACAAGGCCGTGATCGACGCCAAGGTCGAAGCGCTGGCGACCGCCTCGCAGAAGCTGGGCGAGAAGGTCTACGCCGACATGCAGGCCAAGGGCGGTGCGGAAGCCGGCGCCGAGCAGGCCGCCGCGGCCGGTGCCCACGCGGGCGCACAGGCCGGGCACGGCGCGCCGCAGGACGACAACGTCGTGGACGCCGAGTTCAAGGAAGTGAACGACAAGAAGTAAGCCTAGTACTACAGCCGTACCTATCGCCTAAGATGTTGTCCATGTGAGATGAGACGATCATGGTCCGATGCAAGGAACGGTGAGGGGCTGGGAGAGAGAGCTGGAAGGGTTG
>CAKKOY010000026.1 GCA_919592095.1 Ralstonia syzygii subsp. syzygii
TTGAACAGCATCCCCAGCCGTTCGTGCAACCCTTCCAGCTCTCTCTCCCAGCCACTCACCGTTCCTTGCATCGGACCATGATCGTCTCATCTCACATGGACAACATCTTAGACGATAGGTACGGCTGTAGTACTAGGCGAGCGGGGCGCCGGATCGCGCAACACCGCATTTCTGTCCTGGCGATCCGCGATCCGGCCTGTCCGGACGCGGCACCCAAGCCACAGAATGCGTCGGTAAGCGGGGAGGTGACCGGCGGGCGACGCGGGTTTCCCCCTATAATGGCGGGCCGCACCCCACTGGTGCGGCCAGACCCTAGAACGAGGCGGCCCCGTCCAGGCGCCGCTACGAGCCCTCAGCGCCGAAATCTATCGTGTCGTCCCAGTCCTCCACCGCCGTTGTCGAACTCGACCAGGTCGATTTCGCCTACCAGCCGGGCGCGCGACGCATCCTGTCCGGGCTGTGCATGCGCGTGCCCAAGGGCAGCGTGGTCGCCGTCATGGGCGGCTCCGGCTGCGGCAAGACCACCGTGCTGCGCCTGATCGGCGGGCAGGTCGCCGCGGCCGCCGGCACCGTGCGCGTGCATGGTGCCGATATTGGCGCGATGGACAAGCCCGCGCTCTACGCCGCGCGCCGCCAGATGGGCATGCTGTTCCAGTTCGGCGCGCTGTTCTCCGATATGTCGGTGTTCGATAACGTGGCCTTCCCGCTGCGCGAGCACACCGAGCTGCCCGAGCTGCTGATCCGCGACCTGGTGCTGATGAAGCTCAACGCCGTCGGCCTGCGCGGCGCGCGCGACCTGATGCCGTCGCAGATATCGGGCGGCATGGCGCGCCGCGTGGCACTGGCCCGCGCGATTGCGCTGGACCCGTCACTGATTCTCTACGACGAGCCGTTCGCCGGGCTGGACCCGATCTCGCTGGGCCTGACGGCCTCGCTGATCCGCAGCCTGAACAACGCTCTGGGCGCGACCAGCATCATCGTCTCGCACGATGTGCAGGAGACCTTCCAGATCGCCGACTACGTCTACTTCGTCGCCAATGGCAGCATCGCCGCCGAGGGGACCCCGGCGGAGCTGTCGGCCTCGACCGATCCGTTCGTGCGCCAGTTCGTGCGCGGCGAGCCTGATGGTCCCGTGCCGTTCCATTACCCGGGCGTGCCGCTGGCCGAGGATTTCGGCGTGGGTGGCCGGCGTGACGGGGAGGCGCGATGATTTCGTCGATCGGTTTCCTGGTTCGCGTCCTGATCAGCCGCCTCGGCTATGCGGCGCGCATACTGGTGCCGCTGGTCGGCGCTTGGCGCGACGTGCTGCGTCGCCCGCGCCTGGTGATCGAGCAACTGCGCTTCATCGGCAACGACTCGTTCATCATCATTGCGGTGTCGGGCCTGTTCGTCGGTTTCGTGCTGGGCCTGCAAGGCTACTACACGCTCAACCGCTACGGCTCGGAGCAGGCGCTGGGCCTGCTGGTGGCGCTGTCACTGGTGCGCGAGCTGGGGCCGGTGGTGACGGCGCTGCTGTTCGCCGGCCGCGCCGGTACCTCGCTGACCGCCGAGATCGGCCTGATGAAGGCCAACGAAGAGCTGATCGCCATGGAAATGATGGCGGTCGATCCGCTTGCCCGCGTGCTGGCGCCGCGCTTCTGGGGCGGCTTCATTGCCATGCCGCTGCTGGCTGCCATCTTCAGCGCGGTGGGTGTCCTGGGTGGATACTTCGTCGGTGTGGGCCTGATCGGCGTGGATGCCGGCGCATTCTGGTCGCAGATGCAGGCCGGCGTGGATGTGGTGGACGACGTGCTTAACGGCGTCATCAAGAGTGTGGTGTTCGGCGTGGCGGTCACTTTCGTCGCGCTGTACCAGGGCTATGAGGCTAAGGCCACGCCCGAGGGTGTGGCGCGTGCGACCACCCGTACTGTGGTGATCGCGTCGCTGGCCGTGCTGGCGTTGGACTTCGTGCTGACCGCGCTGATGTTCAGCTGAAGCGGTCGGCATTCAGAGAGAAAAGATCATGCGTAAGAGCCTCCTCGATTTCTGGGTCGGACTGTTCGTACTGGTGGGCATCATCGCGCTGCTGTTCCTGGCGCTGAAGGCGGGCAACATGAGCGCGTTCTCGTTTGCCAAGACCTACCAGGTGCGCGCGGCGTTCGACAACATCGGCGGATTGAAGGTGCGCGCGCCGGTCAAGAGCGCGGGCGTGGTGGTGGGCCGCGTGTCGCAGATACTGTTCGACGACAAGTCGTACCAGGCCACCGTCGTGCTCGACATGGACCAGCGCTACCAGTTTGCCAAGGACACCTCGGCCAAGGTCCTGACCTCGGGCCTTCTCGGCGAGCAGTACGTCGGCCTGGAGCCGGGCGGCGATTCGGCCATGCTGGCCAGCGGCAGCAAGATCACGATGACGCAGTCGGCCGTGGTGCTGGAGAATCTGATCAGCCAGTTCCTCTACAGCAAGGCGGCGGACGCCGGTGCGGGTAATGCCGGCGGCGCTGGCAAGCCGGCCGAGGGCAGCGGGAGCGGGAGTCAATAAATCATGAGAATAACAACATCGAACCGGACCCTGCGCAGCCTTGCGCTGGGCATGGCGGCAAGCGCCGTTCTGCTCGCGGGCTGCGCCACCGGACCGAACGCCAATCCGGCCGACCCGATCGAGCCGTTCAACCGCGAAGTCTTCCGCATCAACGACGATTTCGACAAGGGCGTACTCAAGCCCGTTGCGCAAACGTATGTCGACGTGGTGCCGTCGCCGGCGCGCACGGCCGTGTCGAACTTCTTCTCCAACGCGGGCGATGTCTACTCGGCGGTCAACAACCTGCTGCAGTTGAAGGGCACGGCCGCGCTGGAAGACACCATGCGGGTGGCCATCAATACCGTGCTGGGCCTGGGCGGCCTGATCGATATCGCGTCGGACGCCGGCCTGCCCAAGCACAAGGAAGACTTCGGCCAGACCCTGGGCGTCTGGGGCGTGCCGGCTGGCGCGTACATCGTCTGGCCGCTGCTGGGCCCGAGCACGGTGCGCGACACCGCGGGCTTTCTGGTCGACAGGCAGATGGACCCGCTCACGTACATTCATAACGGCGCGATCACCTATCCGCTGGCGGTCTTGCGCGTGGTCGATAAGCGCGCAAGCCTGCTGGGCGTAAGCAATGTGCTGGAAGAGGCGGCGGTCGACAAATACACCTTCATGCGCGATGCCTATCTGCAGCGGCGCCGCTATCTGATCTACGACGGCAACCTGCCCGAGGACACCGATGGCAAGAATCCGCCGGAGGGGACGGAGCAGGGCGGGACCATGTCGCCGTACCATCGCATCACGCCCAACTGGCCGGTGCTCCGCCACTGACCCGTCACACGTAACAGCCTCGCCTCAATGGTGACAAGGCGTAAAACTGGCCGCTCCCCGTCGAACTTGGCCGGGAGCGGTCGGTTCTAACCGCCAGCAAGATCGCAGCGGCAATGCTGTGTGCGGCCCAGAAATCACACTAGAAGGACGCGATATGTTCAAGAAACTCCTCCACTCCCTGTTTGCCGGTCTGACCTTCGTGGCCGCCGTGGCTGCCGTTCCCGCGCACGCGCAGGAAGCCGATGCCCAGGCCACCGTCAAGACGGCCGTGGACGACGTGCTCGCCAGCATCAAGGGCGACTCGGATCTGCGTAACGGCAACATGCAAAAGGTCTTCCAGCTGGTCGATCAGAAGATCGTGCCGCGTGCGGACTTCAAGCGCACCACGCAAATTGCGATGGGCCGTTTCTGGAGCCAGGCCACGCCGGAGCAGCAGCAACAGATCCAAGAGGGTTTCAAGACGCTGCTGATCCGTACCTACGCGGGCGCGCTGGCGAACGTGCGCAACCAGACGGTGTCGTACAAGCCGTTCCGCGCCGCAGCGGACGACACCGATGTGGTGGTGCGCTCGACGGTCAACAATAACGGCGAGCCGGTGGCCCTGGACTACCGCATGGAAAAGTCCCCGAACGGCTGGAAGGTTTATGACATCAACATCAGCGGGCTGTGGCTGTCGGAAACCTACAAAAACCAGTTTGCCGACGTCATCAGCAAGCGCGGCGGCGTGAGCGGTCTGGTGCAGTTCCTGGACGAGCGCAATGCCCAACTGGCGAAGGGGCCGGCAAAGTAAGCCGATCTCCGGTAGAATCCTCGCAGCGGTCGATAGCGGCCGCTGTTTCTTTTTCTGCTCCCACCATGCTGACCCTGTCCGGCCCGCTGACTCACTGCGAAGCGCCGCGCGTCCTGCGCGAGGGCGAGGCTCAGCTCGGCCAGGCGCGCCAGGCCGGCACCGCGGCCATGCGGGTCGATTGTGCGGGTCTGTCGCAGGTTGACTCCTCCGCGCTGGCGGTGTTGCTGTCGTGGCAGCGCACGGCGCAGGTTGCCGGCATCGCGCTGGATATCGCCGCGGCCCCCGAGGCACTGCGCAACCTCGCTGCGCTGTATGGCGTCGACACCCTGCTGGCGATCGCGCCGGCCACCACCGCATCCCATCACCCGGCACGACATTGAGGCGGCGTCCGGTGCGGGGCGGTCTTCCCCCACATCGCGATGCCGCGCTCCGGCCATGAGCCGCGCGCTCGTGGCAACCCCGGTCCGGCGCCGCAAGCCGTGCCGGTGGCCCGTGGTGCAGTTCCCCTATAATCCTGGGTTTGTCGCTCTGCCGCCGCCACACGCGGCGTCCGGGCCGTGTCGATCGAAGTGATCCTCGCGCCTCTAAAGAGCAAAGCAGTTCATATAGTCGGCCATGAAAGCCATCGAAATCGCTGACGTCCGCAAGCGCTACAAGTCGTTGCAAGCGCTCAAGGGCGTGAGCCTGTCCGTCGAGCAGGGCGAGTTTTTCGGCCTGCTGGGCCCCAACGGCGCGGGCAAGACCACGCTGATCTCCATCCTCGCCGGCCTGAATCGCGCCGATTCCGGCCAGGTGCGCGTGCTCGGCCACGATGTGGTGTCCGACTACCGGATGGCGCGCCGCATGCTGGGGGTGGTGCCGCAGGAACTGGTGTTCGATCCGTTCTTCACGGTGCGCGAGACGCTGCGGCTGCAATCGGGCTACTTCGGCCTGACCCGGAACGACGACTGGATCGACGAGGTGATGGCCAACCTCGACCTGACCTCCAAGGCGGACGCCAACATGCGCGCCCTGTCCGGCGGCATGAAGCGCCGCGTGCTGGTGGCGCAGGCGCTGGTACACCGCCCGCCGGTGATCGTGCTCGATGAGCCGACCGCCGGCGTGGACGTCGAACTGCGCCAGACGCTGTGGAAGTTCATCGCGCGCCTGAATCGCGAGGGCCACACCGTCGTGCTGACCACGCACTATCTGGAAGAGGCCGAGTCGCTGTGCGACCGCATCGCCATGCTCAAGTTCGGCGAGGTGGTGGCCCTGGACCGTACCGCCAACCTGCTGTCGCAGTTCGCGGGGCTGCAGCTCGTGCTGAGCTTTGCCCAGGGGGCGCTGCCGGCGTCGCTGGAAGGGCTGCGCATGCCGGGCAACCACGGTGAGCGCGGCGTGCGGCTGCGCCTGTCGGGCTACGGCGAAGTCGAGCAGATTCTCTCCACCTGCCGCCAGGCCGGCTGCGAGATCGACGACATGGAGATCGCTAAGGCCGACCTGGAAGACGTGTTTGTGCGGATCATGCGGCGCGAGGGCGGCATGCCCGCCGTGCCGGGCGTGCCGGCGATTCCCGATTCCGCGCTGGAGCCCGCCGCATGAGCGCCATTCCGCAAATCCGCCCGGGCCGCTGGACCGGTTTCCGCACGCTGCTGTACAAGGAAGTGCTGCGCTTCTGGAAGGTCAGTTTCCAGACCGTGGCCGCGCCGGTGCTGACGGCGCTGCTGTACCTGCTGATCTTCGGCCACGTGCTGGAAGACCACGTGCAGGTGTTCGGCCAGATCAGCTACACCGCCTTCCTGATTCCCGGCCTGGTGATGATGAGCGTGCTGCAGAATGCGTTCGCCAACAGCTCGTCGTCGCTGATCCAGTCGAAGATCACGGGCAACCTGGTGTTCATCATGCTGCCGCCGCTGTCGCACTGGGAGATGTTCGGTGCGTACGTGGTCGCTTCGGTGATCCGCGGGCTGGCGGTGGGCGCGGGCGTGCTCGTCGTGACGGCGTGGTTTGCCCACCTGCACTTCCCGCAGCCGTTGTGGATCATCGTCTTCGCGATCCTGGGCGCGGCCGTGCTCGGTACGCTGGGGTTGATCGCCGGCGTCTGGGCCGAGAAGTTCGACCAGCTCGCGGCGTTCCAGAATTTCCTGATCGTGCCGGCCACCTTCCTGGCGGGCGTGTTCTATTCGATCCATTCGCTGCCCGCCTTCTGGCAGGCGGTGTCCCACGCCAACCCGTTCTTCTACATGATCGACGGCTTTCGCTACGGTTTCTTCGGGGTGTCCGACGTGCCGGTGGCGATGAGCCTCGGCGTGATGGTGATCGCGCTGGTCGTGGTGGGGGGGATCGCCCTGCAGATGCTCCGCACGGGCTACAAGCTGCGCCATTGATGCGTCGATAACAGACCAAGGACGCACCACCCTAACGTTTCTGGAGAAGGGAAGGCCATGTTGCCCACACCCGAACAAGTCAAGCAGTACATCGAAGCCGGCCTGCCGTGCGAGCACCTCGAAGTCGAGGGCGACGGCCAGCACTTCTTCGCCACCATCGTCAGCGTGCAGTTCGAAGGCAAGCGGTTGATCCAGCGCCACCAGCTCGTCTATGCGGCGCTGGGCGACCGCATGCGCGCGGAGATTCACGCCCTGTCGATGAAGACCCTGACGCCGACGGAGTGGAGACCCTGACATGGCTGAGCTCGATCCCACTCCGGCTGCCGCCGATACCGATTCCGACCTTGCGCTCGCCGAGCGCCCCGTACGACGTGATGTCTCGCTCATGGACAAACTGCTGATCGAAGGCAATGGCCCGCTGTCGGGCGAAATCCGCGTTTCCGGTGCCAAGAATGCCGCGCTGCCGATCATGTGCGCCGCGCTGCTGACGCCCGAGCCGCTCACGCTGCACAACGTGCCCAATCTGCAGGATGTGCGCACCATGCTCAAGCTGCTGCGCCAGATGGGCGTAGAGGGCACGCAGAACGGTCATGACGTCACGCTCGATGCCGCCGATATCCACACGCCGGAAGCGTCGTACGACCTGGTGAAGACCATGCGTGCGTCGATCCTCGTGCTGGGGCCGCTGCTGGCGCGCTTCGGCCATGCGCGCGTATCGTTGCCGGGCGGCTGCGGCATCGGCGCGCGGCCGGTCGACCAGCACATCAAGGGCCTGCAGCAGATGGGCGCCGAGATCATCATCGAGCACGGCTACATCGAAGCGAAGCTCGCCGACGGCGCCAAGCGGCTGCGCGGCGCGCGCATCGTCACCGACATGGTGACCGTGACCGGCACCGAGAACCTGCTGATGGCCGCCGTGCTGGCCGACGGCGAGACCGTGCTGGAAAACGCCGCGCGCGAGCCGGAAGTGACCGACCTCGCCAACCTCCTGGTGAAGATGGGCGCGCGTATCGACGGCATCGGCACCGACCGCCTGGTGGTGCAGGGCGTCGAAGCGCTCAAGGGTGCCGAGCACACCGTCATCGCCGACCGCATCGAGGCCGGCACGTTCCTGTGCGCGGTGGCTGCGGCTGGCGGCGACGTGACGTTGCGCGGCGTGCCGCCGGGCATTCTCGACGCGGTGCTCGACAAGCTGCGCGAAGCCGGCCTGACGCTCACCACGGGCGACGACTGGATTCGCGCGCAGATGCACGACCGCCCGAAGGCGGTCAGCTTCCGCACCTCGGAATACCCGGCTTTCCCGACCGACATGCAGGCGCAGTTCATGATGCTGAACTGCATTGCCGAAGGGTCCGCGCTGGTGACGGAGACGATCTTCGAAAACCGTTTCATGCACGTGCAGGAACTGAACCGCCTGGGCGCCAATATCGTCACCGAAGGCAACACGGCAGCGGTGACGGGCGTGGCGCAGCTCTCGGGTGCGACCGTGATGGCGACCGACCTGCGCGCCTCGGCCAGCCTGGTGATCGCCGGCCTGGTGGCACAGGGCGAAACGCTGGTCGACCGCATCTATCACCTGGATCGCGGCTACGACCGCATCGAGGACAAGCTGTCGGCGGTGGGCGCGAAGATCCGCCGCATCCAAGGTTAAGAGGGCATAAGGGCCGCCATGAACGCTTTCCAGTCCGCCTCCAACCAGCTCACGCTGGCGCTGTCGAAGGGGCGCATCTTTGAAGAGACGCTGCCGCTGCTGAAGGCTGCCGGCATCGAGGTGACCGAAGATCCGGAGACCTCGCGCAAGCTGATCCTGCCGACGTCCGACCCGGCCCTGAGCGTGATCATCGTGCGTGCCTCCGACGTGCCGACCTACGTGCAATATGGCGCGGCGGACTTCGGCGTGGCCGGCCGCGATGTGCTGATGGAGCACGGCATGGCGGGCCTGTACGCGCCCATCGACCTGAACATCGCCCGCTGCCGCATGTCGGTGGCGGTGCCGGCCGGCTTCGACTATGCCAGCGCCGTGCGCCAGGGCGCGCGGCTGTCGGTGGCCACCAAGTATCTGAACACCGCGCGCGAGCACTTCGCCAAGAAGGGCGTGCACGTCGACCTGATCAAGCTGTACGGCTCGATGGAGCTGGGCCCGCTGGTGGGCCTGGCCGATGCCATCGTCGATCTGGTCAGCACCGGCGGCACGCTGCGCGCGAACAACCTCGTCGAGGTGGAGGAGATCGTGCAGATCTCGTCCCGACTGGTCGTCAACCAGGCCGCGCTGAAGCTCAAGCGCGAACGGCTGGCGCCCATCTTCGACGCTTTCGAGCGCGCCTCGCGGCCGGCCGGTGCCGAGTCCAAGCGCGTCGGGGAACCCGCATGAGCCTGATCATCCGCAAACTGGATTCGGCCGACGCCGGATTCGCGGCGCAACTGCGCCAGGTGCTCGCCTTCGAGGCGAGCGAAGACGAAGCCATCGACCGCGCCGCCGCGCAGATCCTGGCCGACGTGAAGGCGCGTGGCGACGCCGCCGTGCTGGAGACCACGCAACGCTTCGACCGCATCGAAGCGGAGAGCGTGGCCGCGCTGGAGCTGTCGCCGGCCGTGCTGCAGGCCGCGCTGGATGGCCTGGAGCCCAAGCGCCGCGCCGCGCTGGAGGCGGCCGCCGCCCGCGTGCGCGCCTACCACGAGAAGCAGAAGATCGAGTGCGGCACGCACAGTTGGGAGTACGCGGAAGCCGACGGCACCGTGCTCGGCCAGAAGATCACGCCGCTCGATCGCGTCGGCATCTACGTGCCGGGCGGCAAGGCGGCGTATCCGTCGTCGGTGCTGATGAATGCGATTCCGGCACGCGTGGCCGGCGTCAAGGAAATCATCATGGTGGTGCCCACGCCGGGTGGCGTGCGCAACGAGCTGGTGCTGGCCGCGGCCTGCATCGCCGGGGTGGACCGCGTGTTCACCATCGGCGGCGCGCAGGCGGTGGGGGCGCTGGCCTACGGCACCGAGACCGTGCCTGCGGTCGACAAGATCGTCGGCCCGGGCAACGCCTACGTGGCGGCGGCCAAGCGGCGCGTGTTCGGTACGGTCGGCATCGACATGATCGCCGGGCCGTCCGAGATTCTCGTCATCTGCGACGGCACCACCGATCCGGACTGGGTGGCGATGGACCTGTTCTCGCAGGCCGAGCACGATGAGCTTGCGCAGTCGATCCTGCTGTGTCCGGACGCCGGCTTCATCGCCCAGGTGGAAGCCAGCATCCGGCGCCAGCTCGAAGACATGCCGCGCAAGGAGGTGATTGCCGCCTCGCTGTCGGGGCGCGGCGCGCTGATCCGGGTACGCGACATGGACGAGGCCTGCGAGATCGCCAACGACATCGCGCCGGAGCATCTGGAGATCTCCGCCGAGAACCCGCGCCAGTGGGCCGAGCGCATCCGTCATGCCGGCGCCATCTTCCTCGGCAAGTACACCAGCGAGTCGCTGGGCGACTACTGCGCGGGCCCGAACCACGTGCTGCCAACCTCGCGCACGGCGCGCTTCTCGTCGCCGCTGGGCGTGTACGACTTCATCAAGCGCTCCAGCCTGATCGAGGTGAGCGAGGCGGGCGCGCAGATGCTGGGCGAGATTGCCTCCGAGCTGGCCTACGGCGAGGGTTTGCAGGCGCACGCCCGCAGCGCCGAATACCGCCTGCAACGCACGACCACCGAATGATCCGATCCGCATGACCATGAACGCCAACGCGCCAGTCCAACCCTCTCTCGATGACCTGCTCGGCCGCATCGTGCGCGACGACGTGCGCGCGATGGGCGCGTACCACGTGCCCGATGCGTCCGGCATGGTCAAGCTGGACGCGATGGAGAACCCCTACCATCTGCCGGCCATGCTGCGCGACGCGCTCGGCAAGCGGCTGGCCGAAGTGGCACTGAACCGCTATCCGGTGCCGACCGCCGACGCGCTCAAGGCGCAGCTCAAGCGTGTGATGCGCGTGCCGGCCGGCGCCGAGGTGCTGCTGGGCAACGGCTCGGACGAGATCATCAGCCTGATCGCCATCGCCGCGGCCAAGCCGGGCGCGACCGTGCTGGCGCCGGTGCCGGGCTTCGTGATGTATGCGATGTCGGCGCAGCTGATGGGGCTGAAGTTCGTGGGCGTGCCGCTCAAGGCCGATCTCACCCTCGACCACGAAGCGATGCTGGCCGCCATGGCCGAGCACCAGCCCGCCGTCATCTACCTGGCCTATCCGAACAACCCGACCGGCAACCTGTTCGACGCGGCCGACATGGATGCCATCATCCGCGCCGCGCGCGGGCCGGTGTGCCAGAGCCTGGTGGTGGTCGACGAGGCTTACCAGCCGTTCGCGCAGCACAGCTGGATGCCGCGCCTGCCCGAGTTCGACCACCTGCTGGTGATGCGCACCGTCTCCAAGCTGGGCCTGGCGGGCATCCGCCTGGGCTACGTGGCCGGCCACCCGAAGTGGATCGCCGAGCTGGACAAGGTGCGCCCGCCGTACAACGTGAATGTATTGACCGAGGCCACCGCCGCGTTCGTGCTCGACCACGTGGACGTGCTCGATGCCCAGGCAGCGACTCTGCGCGCCGAGCGCGCCAGGCTGATCGACGCGCTGTCCGCCCAGCCGGGCGTGACGGTGTTCCCGAGCGCCGCCAACTTCCTGCTGCTGCGCGTGTCCGATGCGGCCGGTTTGTTCGAGCGCTTGCGCAAGCGGCGGATTCTCGTCAAAAACGTCAGTAAAATGCACCCGTTGCTGGCCAACTGTCTGCGCGTGACGGTCAGCAACCCCGAAGAAAACGCGCAATTTCTTGATGCCTTTGCCGCATCGCTGCAGGACACCCCATGAGCCGCCGCGCCGAGGTCACTCGCAACACCTCCGAAACGCAGATTCGCGTCGTCCTTGATTTGGACGGCACGGGCAAGCAGACGCTGAACACCGGCGTGCCCTTCCTCGACCACATGCTCGACCAGATCGTCCGCCATGGCATGGTCGACCTGGACATCACGGCCACCGGCGACACCCACATCGACGATCACCACACCGTGGAAGACGTCGGCATCACGCTCGGCCAGGCGGTTGCCCGCGCCATCGGCGACAAGAAGGGCATCGTGCGCTACGGCCACAGCTATGTGCCGCTCGACGAAGCGCTGTCGCGCGTGGTGATCGACTTCTCCGGCCGTCCGGGCCTGGAGTTCCATGTGCCGTTCACGCGCGCGCGCGTCGGCAGCTTCGACTTGGACCTGTCCATCGAATTCTTCCGCGGGTTCGTCAACCATGCCGGCGTGACGCTGCATATCGACAACCTGCGCGGCGTCAACGCGCACCACCAGATCGAAACCGTGTTCAAGGCCTTCGGCCGCGCACTGCGCATGGCGGTGGAGATCGATCCGCGCGCCGCCGGCACGATTCCGTCGACCAAGGGTGCGCTCTGATTCCACGCGTCGGCCCGGCCCGGCCCGCCTGACCGACACCTGACCGGCCACCCGATCCCATGGATCTGACCAAGAGCTTCTTTTCGCTGCTTGCACTGATCAACCCGATCGGGGCGATCCCGTTCTTCATCAGTTTGACCGAGAGCCAGACGGATGAGGAAAAGCGGCGCACGATCAAGACCGCGTCGGTTTCGGTGGCGCTGGTGATCGGCATCAGCGCGCTGCTGGGCGAGCAGATCATCGGTTTCTTCGGTTTTTCGGTCGGCTCGCTGCAGGTGGGCGGCGGAATCATCATGATCATGATCGCGCTGAACATGCTGAACGCGCAGATCAGCCGCACCAAGGCCACGCCGGAGGAAGAGGACGAGGCTGGCGTGCGGGCCAGCATTGCGGTGGTGCCGCTGGCGATTCCCTTGCTGACGGGCCCGGGCTCGATCAGCACGGTGATCGTCTACGCGGGCAAGACCGCGCACTGGTACGAGCTGTTCTTTCTGGCCGGCGTGGGCGTGGTGATCGCGCTGGTGGTGTGGGTCGTGCTGCGTGCCGCCGAGCCGATCGCCCGCGTGATCGGCCGCACCGGCATCAACGTCGGCACGCGCCTGATGGGGCTGATCCTCGCGGCGCTGGCCGTGGAATTCATTGTCGACGGGCTGAAAACCCTGTTGCCTGTTCTCAAATCATGACTACGATTGCAATTGTCGATTACGGCATGGGCAACCTGCGCTCGGTGGCGCAGGCCCTGCGCGCCGTTGCTCCGGACGCCGATGTGCGCATCAGTGCGCAGGCCGACGAGATCCGGGCCGCCGACCGGGTGGTGCTGCCGGGGCAGGCCGCCATGCCTGACTGCATGGCGGCCTTCGATCAGTCCGGGTTGCGCGAAGCCCTGCTGGAAGCCGCGCGCACCAAGCCGATGCTCGGCGTGTGCGTGGGCGAACAGATGCTGCTGGAGCGCAGCACCGAGGCGCGCGCCGGCCAGGCGTTCACGGCGGGCCTGGGGCTGATTTCCGGCGACGTGATCCGCTTCGATCTGGACGGCCAGTTGCAGCCGGACGGTTCGCGGTACAAAGTGCCTCAGATGGGCTGGAACCGCGTGCACCAGAGCCGGCCCCATGTGTTGTGGGCCGGCGTGCCGGATCAGAGCTACTTTTACTTCGTGCACAGCTACTATGCACGGCCGGCGCACCCCGATGAATCGGTCGGAGAGACTGAATACGGGGTACGGTTTACCTGCGCCATTGCCCGGGATAATATTTTTGCAACACAGTTTCACCCGGAAAAAAGTGCGCAGGCCGGCTTGCAGATCTACCTAAATTTCGTGCACTGGAAGCCCTGACGCCGACATCGCTGTCACAGCCGAACCCGTTTTTTTCGAACCCGTTTACCCTTTCCCCTCAACTTTGTCGTCACGCTTATGTTGCTCATCCCGGCCATCGACCTGAAGGACGGTCAGTGTGTGCGCCTCAAACAAGGCGATATGGATCAAGCCACCGTGTTCTCGGAAGACCCCGCCGCCATGGCGCGGCATTGGGTCGACCAGGGCGCGCGCCGGCTGCATCTGGTCGATCTGAACGGCGCCTTCGTGGGCAAGCCCCGCAACGAGGCGGCGATCAAGGCCATCATCGCCGAGGTGGGGAACGAGATCCCGGTGCAGCTCGGCGGCGGCATCCGCGATCTCAATACCATCGAGCGCTGGCTGGACGACGGGCTGTCGTACGTCATCATCGGCACGGCGGCGGTCAAGAATCCGGGCTTCCTGCAGGACGCCTGCACCGCGTTCGGCGGCCACATCATCGTCGGGCTCGATGCCCGCGACGGCAAGGTGGCGACCGACGGCTGGAGCAAGCTGACCGGCCATGAGGTGGTGGATCTCGCCCGCAAGTACGAGGACTACGGCGTCGAAGCCATCATCTATACCGACATCGGCCGCGACGGCATGCTGCAGGGCATCAATATCGACGCGACGGTCAAGCTGGCGCAGTCGGTGTCGATTCCGGTCATCGCCAGCGGCGGCCTGTCCAACCTGAAGGACATCGACCACCTGTGCGCGGTGGAGACCGAGGGCGTGGAGGGCGTGATCTGCGGACGCGCGATCTACTCCGGCGACCTCAACTTCAGGGAAGCACAGGCGCTCGCAGACAAACTCGGCGCAGCCTAAGTTGCGTCTTCCGGGCGCATGGGCGCCCGCCTCATCATGCTAGCCAAACGAATCATCCCCTGCTTGGACGTGACCAACGGCCGGGTGGTCAAGGGCGTCAACTTCGTCGAATTGCGCGACGCGGGCGACCCCGTCGAGATCGCGCGCCGTTACGACGAGCAGGGCGCCGACGAAATCACTTTCCTCGACATCACCGCGACGTCCGACGGGCGCGACCTGATCCTGCATATCATCGAAGCGGTGGCGTCGCAGGTGTTCATCCCGCTGACCGTCGGCGGCGGCGTGCGCGCGCTCGAAGATGTGCGCCGGCTGCTCAACGCGGGTGCCGACAAGATCAGCATGAACTCGTCCGCGGTAGCGAATCCGCAACTGGTGTCGGACGCCAGCGCCCGCCACGGCGCGCAGTGCATCGTGGTGGCCATCGATGCCAAGAAGGTGTCGGCCGATGGCGAACCGCCGCGCTGGGGAGTCTTCACGCACGGCGGGCGGAAGGCAACCGGCCTCGATGCCGTGGCCTGGGCCCGTGAGATGGCGCAGCGCGGCGCCGGCGAGATTCTGCTGACCAGCATGGATCGCGACGGCACCAAGAGCGGCTTCGACCTGGAACTGACGCGCGCGGTGTCGGATGCCGTGCCGGTGCCGGTCATCGCCTCGGGCGGGGTCGGCAACCTGCAGCACCTGGCCGACGGCATCAAGCTTGGGCATGCCGACGCGGTGCTCGCCGCCAGCATCTTCCACTACGGCGAACACACGGTCGGCGAGGCCAAGCAGTTCATGGCGCAACAAGGCATACCGGTACGGAAGTGATCATGTCCAGGAAATGGCTCAACAAGGTGAAGTGGGACGATCACGGGCTGGTGCCGGTCGTCGTGCAGGAGCAGGGCAGCAATGATGTCCTGATGTTCGCTTTCATGAACCGCGAAGCGCTGCAGAAGACGGTCGAGACCGGCGAGGCCGTGTTCTGGTCGCGTTCGCGCAAGCGCCTGTGGCACAAGGGCGAGGAGTCCGGCCACATCCAGAAGGTGCACGAGATCCGCCTCGACTGCGACGAAGACGTGGTCCTGCTGCGCGTCACGCAGATCGGCGGCATCGCCTGTCACACCGGCCGCCACGCGTGCTTCTTCCAGAAATTCGAAGGCACCGCCGAGGACGGCGACTGGCACACCGTCGAACCGGTGCTGAAGAGCCCCGACGAGATCTATTCCGGCAAGCCCGGACATTCGCACCATGAGTGACACCCTGCGCCGCCTGGGCGAGGTGCTCGAATCGCGCAAGCTCGCCAACGGCGGCGACCCGGAGAAGAGCTACATCGCCCGCCTGTTCCACAAGGGCGACGACGCCATCCTCAAGAAGATCGGCGAGGAAGCCACCGAGACGGTGATGGCCGCCAAGGACGCCCGCGCCGCCGGCATGACCGACGAGGCGCGCAGCAAGGTCGTCTACGAGGTGGCCGACCTGTGGTTCCACACCATGGTGCTGCTGTCGCACTTCGACCTGACGCCCGACGACGTGGTCAACGAGCTGGCGCGCCGCGAAGGGCTTTCGGGGCTGGAAGAGAAGGCGTTGCGCAAGTCGCAGGCGCGTGATGCGGCCGGTGACTGAGGCCGCGGGTGACTGACACGGCGGCCGATCGCCGCAGGGAGGCAGCGTGGACAAATACGGGTCGGCGATAACGATGACGGACGACGCGGAACGGCTGGCCGGACTGCGACGGCTGACCCACATCATGTATGCGCTGTACGCCATTTTCTGGCTGACCGGTGGCATCACCGCATTGATTGCCATCATCGTCGGGTATGTGAAGCGCGACGATGTGCGGGGCACGCTGTACGAATCGCACTTCCGCTGGCAGATCCGTTCGTTCTGGTGGTGCGTATTGTGGGGTGTGATCGGCGTGCTGCTGATCCCGCTGGCCTTTCTCGGCTTTGCCGTACTGTGGGCCCTGGGCATCTGGATGCTGTATCGTATCGTGAAGGGATGGCTGTACCTCAACGACAGCAAGCCGATGTACGCCAATCCATAGCATCAACCAATGGCGTCGCTACCGCTGCGGCGCCGCCAGCCGTACTTACGTGGGAGTAGGACATGGGTTCCTTTAGCATTTGGCACTGGCTGATCGTGCTGGTGATCATCATGATGGTGTTCGGCACCAAGAAGCTGCGCAACATCGGTTCGGACCTCGGCAGCGCGGTCAAGGGCTTCAAGGAAGGCATGCGCGAAGGCTCGGAAGACAAGCCGGCCGGTTCGCAACAGTGGCAGCAGACCGCCGGCCAGCCGCCGCGCGAACTGCACGATTCGACGACCATCGACGTCGAAGCGCGCGACAAGTCCAAGCAGGGCTGACCGTCCGCATCGCTGACCGATGATCGATCTCGGTATCTCCAAGCTGGCGCTGATCGGCGCGGTGGCGCTGGTCGTCATCGGCCCGGAGCGCTTGCCCAAGGTGGCGCGCACGGCCGGGGCCCTGATCGGCCGGGCGCAGCGCTATATCGCGGACGTGAAGGCGGAAGTCAGCCGCGAGATCGAACTCGAGGAGCTGCGCAAGATGCGCACCGAGTTCGAGGAGGCCGCGCGCAACGTCGAGCAGACCATCCACCAGGAAGTCAGCAAGCACACCTCCGAGATCAACGAGCGCCTGAACGAGGCGCTCGGCGATCCGGCATCGCGCCAGACGGCCACGCAGGCCCCGGAATGGCGCACGGCGCCGGCCAAGTCGCGCAACGGTCGCAACAGCTGGCGCAACAAGCAGCTGGCGATGCCGAAGTGGTACCGCCGGAAGCAGGGCGTGCGCATGTGGGCACAGTCCGGCGCCGCGCGCGTCAAGCGTCACCGCCCGCCCATCGTCGCCGCGCAGTCGCGTGGCCGTTCCTTCTTCGAATGATTGCCCGGGTGCCGCCGATGCGGCGCCCTGACCGCTTCCCATCCCCGTCGACATGAGTGCCGCTCCGCACGATCCGCAAGATTCGCCCGAGGACGGCGCGCAGGAAACCTTCATCTCGCACCTGGTCGAGCTGCGCGAGCGCATCGTCAAGGCCGGCGCGGGCGTGCTGCTGATCTTCCTGGGCCTGGTGTACTGGGCGCCCGACATCTTCAACCTGTTCTCGCGCCCGCTCATTCAGGCGCTGCCCAAGAACGGCCACATGATCGTCACCGATGTCACCGGGTCGTTCTTCGTGCCGATGAAGGTAACACTGCTGGTGGCCTTCCTGGTCGCGCTGCCGTGGGTGCTGTACCAGATCTGGCGCTTCGTGGCGCCGGGGCTGTATGCGCACGAGAAGCGCATGATCCTGCCGCTGGTGGTGAGCAGCTACGTGCTGTTCCTGTGCGGCGTGGCGTTCGCGTACTTCCTGGTCTTCCCGACCGTGTTCAAGTTCATGGCGCACTACAACGCGCCACTGGGCGCGGAGATGTCGACCGACGTCGACAAGTACCTGAGCTTCGCCATGACCACCTTCCTGGCCTTCGGCATCACCTTCGAGGTGCCGGTGGTGGTGATCGTGCTGGTGCGCTTCGGCATCGTCAGCCTCGAGAAGCTGCGGCAGATCCGGCCGTATGTGGTGGTGGGCGCTTTCGTGATCGCGGCGATCGTTACGCCACCGGATGTGATGTCGCAGTTGCTGCTGGCTGTGCCGCTATGGCTGCTGTACGAGCTGGGCCTGATCCTGGCCGCGGTTTTCGTCCGCAAGACGGCGGTGCCCGGGACGGAGACGCTGCCGGCCGTGAAGGATTGAGCGGTCCGTCCATCCGATAAAGAAAGGCAGCCGAGGCTGCCTTTTTCGTTGCCGTGGATCGCTTACGCCGCGAACAGCCAGAACTGCTCGCGCGGGAAGGTCAGTGCGTAGTCGCCGTCGCCGGGCGCGTTGCTGGCGTAAGCACGCAGGCCGGTACCGGCCGCGCCTGCGCCGCGGAACAGGCATTCCCAGCGGTCGCCCAGGTACATGCGCGTGGCCAGCGGCAGGCGGATGGTGTTGTCGGCGTTGTCCAGGCCGACGCGCACCTGCTCCAGCCGGATCACGCCATGCGCCGCCGTGCCGGGCTTCAGGTCGCCGCGCGCCACGCCCCACAGCGACCAGCCGCCGGCTTCGTCCACCAGCCGCGCCATGCCGTCGCGCACTTCGGCGATCTTGCCGTTGATGCGGTTGTTGCTGCCCATTAACTCGGCGGTGAACAGCGTTTCCGGCGCGCCGTACATCTGCTCGGGCGTGCCCTGTTGTTCGATCACGCCGTTGTTGAGCAGCAGGATGCGGTCCGACATGGCCATCGCCTCGCCCTGGTCGTGCGTGACCATCAGTGCCGACAGGCCCAGGCGCACGATCAGTTCGCGCAGGAAGGCGCGGGTCTCTTCACGCAGCTTGGCATCGAGGTTGGACAGCGGCTCGTCCAGCAGGATCACGGGCGGGTTGTACACCAGCGCGCGGGCGATCGCCACGCGCTGCTGCTGGCCGCCGGAGAGCTGGCTCGGGAAGCGCTCGCCCAGGTGACCGAGGCCGAGCTGCTGCAGTACGGCCTGCACGCGTTCCTTGATCTGCGCGGCGGGTGTCTTGCGCAGCTTGAGCGGGTAGGCGACGTTCTCGGCGACGGTCTTGTGCGGCCACAGCGCGTAGGACTGGAACACCAGGCCCAGGTTGCGCGCTTCGGCCGGCACGTCCAGGCCGGTGGCGCCGTCGAACATCACGCGCTCGCCGATCTTGACCGTGCCGCGGCTGGCCTGCTCCAGGCCCGCGACGGCGCGCAGCAGCGTGGTCTTGCCCGAGCCCGACGGGCCCAGCAGCGACACCACCTCGCCCTTCTGCAACTGCATCGAGACACCCTTGAGCACCGGGTTGTTGCCGTATCCCAGGTGCAGGTCGTTGACGGTGAGTTCAATCATGGAGCTTCACTCCGAAACGCAGTGCAATGCCGAGGCCCATGGCCACCAGCACAATGTTGACGAAGGACAGCGCGGCGACGATGTCGATGGCGCCGCCCGCCCACAGGGAAACCAGCATCGAGCCGATGGTCTCGGTGCCCGGCGACAGCAGGTACACACCGGTCGAGTATTCGCGCTCGAAAATCAGGAAGATCAGCAGCCAGGCGCCGAGCAGGCCGTAGCGCGTGAGCGGCACCGTCACGTCGCGCGTGGTGCGGGCGCGGGAGGCGCCGACCGAGCGGGCGGCTTCCTCCAGCTCCGGGCCGACCTGCAGCAGCGCGGCCGAGATCAGCCGCAGGCCGTAGGCCAGCCACACCACCGAGTAGGCGATCCACACGCTGAAGATCGTGCTGCGCAGATTGCGCAAGGTCGGCACCACGTGTTCGATCATCCAGCCGGCGAAGGGCACGCTGCTGTCGGTCAGGGCGGTCTCGACCCAGTTCGGCACGAACAGGAACACCCACAGGAACGCCAGGCCGGCCAGCAGGCCCGGAATCGCGCGCGGCACCAGCACGCTGTAGTCCAGGAAGCGTGTCCAGCCGTCCGGCTTGCGGTGCATGGCCAGGCCGATGCAGGTGTCGCAGCCCACCGCCACCGCCCCGCCGACCACGCCGATCAGCACGGTGTTGATGATGGCACGCAGGAACTGCGGCTGCTCGAATATCTGATGGAACGCCGTGGTCGAGATCGCCTCCACCAGCGACACGCCTTCGCCCCAGTTCGACACGAAGGCGCGCAGCGCGATGCCCGACAGTGGCACGATCACCGTCACGAAGAACCACAGTACGACCACGGCCCACGCCGGCCAGCGCCATTTGCCGAGCGGCAGCGGGCGGCTGCGCGTGACCTTGCCCTTGACGGTGACGAAGCGGTTGGCCGAGCGCAGCATGTAGCGCTGCAGCAGCACCAGCGGAAAGGTCACCATCACCAGGCAGACCGCCACGGCTGCCATCAGATGGTAGGCCGGCGTACCCAGCTTGTTGGTCAGCTTGTACAGATACGTCGCCAGCACCAGGTGGCCTTCCGGGTCGCCCAGCACCAGCACCAGGCCGAACACTTCGAAGCCCAGGAAGATCACCAGCACGGCGGCGTACAGCAGTGCCGGCCGCACCATCGGCAGGCTCACGTTGAGCGCCACCGACAGCGGCGATGCGCCCGAGATGCGCGCGGCTTCCTCCACGTCGGAGCCCAGGCTGCGCAGCGCCGACGACACGTACAGATACACGTGCGGCACGTGCGTGAGCCCGGCGATGATGATGATGCTGGTGAACGAATACACGTTCCACGGCGCGCCGCCGAACAGCTGCCTGAACCAGATCGTATAGAAGCCGACCGGGCCGGCCGACACCACATAGCCGAACGCCAGCACCATCGGCGAGACGAACACCGGAATCATCAGCATCGGCTCGATGATGCGGCGGCCGGGCAGGTCGGAGCGCACCATCAGGAAGGCCAGGATGCCGCCCAGCGGCACCGAGATCACCGCCAGCCCGAAGGCCAGTGCGGTGGATTTCTCGAACGCGTGCCAGAAGTCCGGATCGGTGAAGATGAAGCGATACGCATCGAGTCCCGCCAGCGCGTCCGGCATGAAGAACGGCGCGGAGAGGAAGCTCTGGTAGAAGATCAGCGCCAGCGGCGTGAAGATCGCCAGCGCGGTGAGCAGAATGACCACGCCGCGCGGCAAAGCCTGTCCCACACGCGTCCAGGGCGAGCGTTGCGGAATGGTTTGCGAAGCGGCGGCACGGTCGTGCGTCAGGGAACGCATAGTGCCTCCAGGTGGATCCCGGCCCCGCGCGCGAAAGGCGCGGGTGCCGGATGGTCGGTCAGACGAGGGGTGTCGGCGCGCGCATCAGCGGCCGGCGGCGGTGCGCCATTGCTTGATGAAGTCCAGGCGCTTCTTCGGTTCGAGGAAGGTCAGCACGGACTCGTCCACCGGGATCGGCTTGATGGACTGGCCGAGGATCTGCTTCAGGCCGGCGGCGGTGGCTTCGCCCGTCACGTCGTCACGCAGCGAGTGCAGGTCCGACTTGTTGGCGAGGATGTCCTGGCCGCGCTTGGACAGGATGTAGTCCAGCCACAGTTTGGCTGCGTTCGGATGCTGCGCCTTCTTGGCGATCATCGCCACGCGCGAGACCACCAGCGTGTAGTCCTTCGGATAGACGATGCCGATCGACGGATCCTTCTTGGCGCGCGCCATCGCATACGAACCGAGGATGTTGTACGCCAGCAGGTTCTCGCCCGAGGCCACGCGCTCCATCATCGTGCCGGTGGACGACTGCAGCACCAGGTTCGGGCCGACGGACTTGATGAAGTCGAAGTACTGCGGCGAATCCTGGTTGTCCTGTACCGCCATCATGAAGCCCACCGCGGACTTCTCGATGTCGTAGGTCGTGACCTTGTTCTTGAAGCGGTCCGGCTGGTTGGCGACCAGCTTGGCGAAGTCGGCGTGCGTCTGCGGCACTTCCGTGTCCTTCACCAGGCGCTTGTTATAGAGGAACACGGCCGGCTCGTAGGTCGTGCCATAGGCCAGGCCCTTGTAGACGGCCCACTTCGGCAGGCTGGCCGCTTCGGGCGACTGGTACGTCAGCGCATAGGTCTGCGCCAGCTTGAGCTGCGAGTCCATCGACGAGTTCCACATCATGTCGGCCGAGGCACCGCCGGCGGCCTGCTCGCTGATGAAGCGGTTGTACAGCTCGCTGCTGTTCATGTCGTTGTATTCGACCTTCACGCCCGGATACAGCGACTCGAAATCCTTGATCAGCGGATCGGCCGCCTTGGTGTCGGTGGTCGCGTAGACCACGACCTTGCCTTCCTTCTTGGCGGCGGTGATGGTGTCGGCGTAGCTGGCCGGGTAGCCGGCGGGGACTTGAGCGAAAGCCGCGGTGCTCAGGGTGAGGACGGCAGCGGCGACTGCGGCGCGCGCAGGCACAAAGTGGCCACGAAGCATGGGTTTGTCTCCAGGTTGCTTGTGATGGTGTGGGGCCGGCCGCTTTTTTCTCGTGCGGCTCTGGACGGATGACCCCAGGTGCGGCGGATTATAGAAATCGCGTGCTTTCGTCACGCTTTCATTGCACCTGCTGCGTTGCAGCATGCTGAGCGGTGGTCGCGGCCCCTGCCAGCGGCACCCGGATCCGGGCAGAAAGCCCCACGCCGCCATGGCCGTTCGGCTCGCCGTCTGCCAGCTCGATCTGCCCGCCGCTGCGGGCGGCATAGGCGCGCGCAATGGCCAATCCCAGCCCCGAGCCTTCGGCGGCATAGCGCGCATCCTTGGGCTTGCCTGGCCGCGTTCCGCCCTCATGCGCGCGGCGGAAGCGTTCGAAGGCATGGGCGCGTTCTACGGCACTCATGCCAGGGCCGGTGTCGTCCACGCACACGAGTGCCGCATCGCTGTCCGCGACGGCGCGCACGGTGATGCGGCCGCCCGGCGGGGTATAGCGGATGGCGTTGTGCACGAGGTTGGACAGCGCCTCGCGCAGGAACGCCGGGTAGCCCGACACCGGCAGCGTTGTGGCCAGACCGCTGTCGTCCCAGCCCAGGTCCTGCTGCTTTTCGCGTGCCAGCGGCAGTGCGTCGACCACCACGCTGCGCGCGAGCGCGCCCAGATCGAAGGTTTCAGGCGGTGCATCCTGGCCGGCGTGGCGGGCACGCGCCAGCGCCAGCAACTGGGAGGTCAGGCGGTTGGTGGACTGCAGCCGCGCGATCATGGCGGCCAGGCCCTCGCGCACCCGCACCGGATCGGTCTCGCGCAGCGCATACTCGGCCTGGGTTAGCAGTACCGCAAGCGGCGTGCGTAACTGGTGCGACGCATCGGCCAGGAACTGGCTCTGCGCCGCCGCCAGTTCGGCATAGCGACGGATGTGGTGATTGATCGCCTGCACCAGCGGCCGCACTTCGGCCGGCACGTCGGTGGCGTCGAGCGGGCGGAGGTCATCGGAGGCGCGCACGGCAATGCCGCGCGCCAGCCGTTTGAGCGGTCGCAGCGCCAGCGTCACGCCCAGCCACAGCAGCGCCACGCTCACCGCCACCAATGCCGCATCGCGGACCAGCGTGCCGCGCCACATCGCCTGCTGCAGCGCGCGCCGCGTCTCGATGGTCTCGGCCACCTGGATCACGATGCGCGCCGGCAGTCCCGGCTGGTACAGCGGTTTGGCCACGGCCGCGATCCGTACCGGCTCGCCGTGGTAGACCGCGTCGTAGAAGCGGGGGGGGGTCGTTGTCGAGCGCGCCGGCCGGCAGCGGCAGGTCGTCGTAGCCGGTGAGGGCGACCTCCGCCGGCGCCCCGGCCGCCTGTTCGTAGGCGACCCGGTAGTACACGTTGCTCTGCGCGGTCGACTCGAACATCGACAGCGCCACGTATGGCACGTTGACCTGCACCTGCCCACGCTCGATGGTCACGCCGTTCTCGATGGCGCGCACCGAGCCGAGCAGCGCGCGGTCATAGGCGCGGTCGGTCGCCGTGGGCAGCGACTGGTACGCAGACAGCGTATCGATCGCCAGCACGCCGACCAGCCCCGGCAGCAGGCGCCACAGCAGCGTCAGCTTGAGGCTGCGTGGCAACAGGGCAAAGCGTCGCGTCATGGCGCGGACGTGTCGCCCGCCACCTGGGGACGCCGTTTGCTTCGGCTTCGAGCAGGTAGCCCAGCCCGCGCACCGTGACGATCTGCACGCCGGATCCCGCGAGCTTTTTGCGCAGGCGATGCACGACCACTTCCACGGCGTCCGGGCTGGAATCGCTGTCCAGGTTGAACACTTTGTCGAACAGATGGACCTTGCTGATCGGTTGCCCGGTCTTGTGCAGCAGCGCGGACAGCGCGGCGTGCTCGCGCGGCGTCAGCGACAGCGGCTCGCCCGCCAGCAGGAAGGCCTTGCGGCCGGTGTCGAATTCCAGCGGCCCGCAACGCAGACGTGGGAACGCCCGGCCCCGGCTGCGGCGGATCAGCGCCATCAGCCGCGCTTCGAGCTCCGACAGCGCAAACGGTTTGGTGAGGAAGTCGTCGGCGCCGGCGTTCAGGCCGCGCACGCGCTCGTCCAGCGCGCCCTGGGCGGTCAGGATCAGCACCGGCGTGCGATCGTCGCGCGCGCGCATGTCGGCCAGCACGGCAAAGCCGTCCTTGCGCGGCAGGCGCAGGTCCAGCACGACGGCATCGAATTCGCCCGAGGCCAGGAATGCCTCCGCCGCCAGTCCGTCCGCCGCACGCTCCACCACGAAGCCGCTCTGCGCCAGCGCGCGCGACAGCCACGCCGCCAGCTCCTCTTCATCCTCCACCAGCAAGATCCGCATCGGGTGTCTCTCAATATCGTTCTGAGTGCTTTTTCATGATAATGCTTGGCGCCTGCTCAACGACCTCATCCCATTCGACGCGGCGCCGATTCGCATGCCGTCCATCCCCCATCCCCGACGCCGCTGGCTGTGCCAAGCCGCTGCGCTGCTGGCCGCAGGCGGTCTCGCCTGCGCTGAAAGCCAGGCGCAGTGGCTGGGCCGTCCAGCGCCAGAATTCCCGTCGTACTACCCGCGCGACTACGGCGTGGTGTTCGACGCCGCCCGGCGCGAAGGTCGCGTCACGGTGTATTCCACGACCGACTTCGCGGCAGCTTATCCGCTCCTCCGGGCATTCGAGGCTCGCTATCCCGGGGTCACGGTCGATTACCGCGAACAGAACAGCGATGACCTCTACCGCCGCTACCTCGCCGAACTGGCCTCGGGTGCGCCGGGCGCGGACGTGGTCTGGAGTTCGTCTATGCCGGAGCAGTTCAAGCTGGTCAACGACGGTCATGCCCTGCCGTATGCGTCACCCGAACGGCCGTACCTGCCGTCCTGGGCCATCTGGAAGAACGAGGCCTACGGCACCAGCTACGAGCCGGTCGTGTTCGTCTACAACGCCCGCCAGCTTCCCGCCGATCTGGTGCCCGCCACCCATGCCGATTTCGCCCGCATCCTGACAGTGCACCGCGACCTCCTGCGCGGCCGGGTCGCCTCGTACGATATCGAGCATTCCGGTTCCGCCTTCCTGTTCGCCGCCGAAGACGCGCGTACCACGCCGGTGTTCTGGGACATCGCCCGCGCGCTGGGCGCGGCCAACGTCAACCTCTATATCACCACCGCCGCGATGCTGGAGCGCGTCGCCTCCGGCGAAAGCCTGCTCGCCTACAACGTGATCGGTTCGTACGCGGCGCGCTATGCCGACCGCAATCCGGCGCTGGCGATCAAGATGCCGGCGGACTACACGCTGGTCGCCACGCGTGTCGCGTTCATCGCACGCCGCAGCACCCATCCCAATGCCGCGCGGCTGTGGCTCGACTTCGTTCTCTCGCGCGAAGGGCAGAGCATGATGGCCAACCGCGCCTTTCTCTTCTCATTGCGCCAGGACGTGGAAACGGGTCTGACCGCAAAGCGCCTGCTCGCCGAGCTGGGGAATACGCACTGTCCGATTCCGGTCGGACCGGGTTTACTCGCGCATCAAGATCAGCTCCGCCGTGCCGATTTCCTTAAGCGATGGCATGCCGCGCTTGGTCGCTAGAGAAAGTGATTTATTGATCATCTTATGTAATCTGCGTGGCTGAAAGGCGACAATCTTGCCGTGCCAAGTCGGGGCGACAAAGCGCTTCGACCGGGTTGCCGCCATCGCCTGCCAACCCCCGCGCCATCGCCGCCAAAACTCGCCGAGACCTTCGTCGGAGGGGGCTTCTCGCGTGTTGCCCATGAGCAACAACTCGGCCGCCAATCGGCCCGCAGAGCCAAAAAGGGTTTCCGGAATCCGTCAGCGCTGGCCCATAATGCCGACAGACGTGAGGTTCCTGCGTCGTCCATAAGGACAGTCAAGATTTCCCAATCAGTTGACAAGGAAAGTGTCGATATGAAAATGAAACTGTTTGCAGCTGCTGTTGCAGCTCTGGCCGCCGGTGGCGCCTACGCTCAATCGTCCGTGACTCTGTACGGTGTGGCCGACGTCGGCGTGGAATGGGCAAACAAGGTGGCAGGCGCTGACGGCCAAGGCCATTCGCGCATTGCAATGCAGTCGGGCAACCTGTCCGGCTCGCGCTGGGGCCTGCGTGGTGTTGAAGACCTGGGCGGTGGCCTGAAGGGTATCTTCAACCTGGAAAGCGGCTTCAGCCTCGATACCGGTACGTCGGGCCAAAGCGGTCGCCTGTTCGGTCGTAACGCCTACGTCGGTCTGCAAGGTCAATGGGGGCAGCTGACCCTGGGCCGTCAGCAAAACCTGCTGTACGACTTCGGTCTGCTCTATGACCCGATGGCCATCGCTAGCCGCTACTCGCTCACCTCGCAAGACGCCTACTTGGCTGGCCGAGCTGATAACGCCGTCAAGTACATTGGTACGTTTGGTGGCCTGAGCGTGTCTGCTCTGTACGCGTTCAATCGTGATGGCCAAGAAGTTGCTGGCGTGAACAAGCTGGGCCGTGAGTGGAGCCTGGGTGCCAACTACGCTGCAGGTCCGTTCGGTGTGGGCGTCGTGTATGACCAATCGAACGGCACGACCTCGTCGAGTGCGTTGGCAACTCAAAACGCGGCGGCCGACATGAAGGAACAGCGCGCCACCATCGCCGGTACGTACGCCTTCGGTCCGGCCAAGCTGTTCGCTGGTTATCGTTGGTACCATGCCAACTACCCGACCGTTGCCAACATCGTTGCTGGCAACCTGCGCTCGAATCTGTACTGGGTGGGTGCTGGCTACCAAGTGACCCCGGCTCTGTCGCTGACCGGCGCAGCCTACTACCAACAGTTTAAGAACGCTATTGCGGTCAACTCGGCAGGTACGGCTATCAGCACGGGTAACCCGTGGCTGTTCGTGGTGTCGGCTGACTACGCTCTGTCGAAGCGCACTGACGCATACTTCAACGTTGCGTACGCTAAGAACAGCAGTGGCTCTGGTCTGGGTGTTGCTGGTCTGAACGCGTTCGCTACCTCGACGACGCTGGGCAGCGGCAGCGATACGTTCTCCAACGTGAACGGTACCAACAACCAAATTGGCGCCGTGGTTGGTATTCGCCACAAGTTCTAATTTGACGCGCTCGTCAGGGCGCTTCGAATGAACGGCTAAACGCCGATCCCGAAGGGGATCGGCGTTTTTCTTTGGGTTTCGCCACTACAGGCACCGGCACTGCGTAGCATGCATGGCCGAACTGATGGCGACGCTATAGCGGATTCGGGCCGTGAGGGGTTTCGCTAAGCTTTTGCTGCCACTGATGCATGGAGCCTGGAAAGACGGTACATGGCGCGAATTCCGACAAGTGCGGTGTTATCTGCTGTCTGGAAAGATTGCCTGTGTACTGTTGGCATGCCAGGAGCCGTGACGGATTTTCGTGTCGTCGGATGGGGGCGCTTGCTTGGTGCGCGCGAAGGAAATGGCGGCGCGTCGGCCGCCATGTTGGCTGCGCTGCGATGCGGCAGCCTACTGTGACTGCTCGTCCTCGGGCGAGGGCATCGGCACATTGCTGCGGATAGGAGGTGGGCGTTTCCCGACCACAATGGTCAGTTCAACGGATTTGCCCTTGCGTGACACGGTCACCTTGGCTGCCGTGCCCGGCTTGATCTGGGCGATACTGTTCAGCAAGGCCGTGGTATCCAGGATCGATTCGTCGTTGACGTTGGTCAGGATATCGCCTGGGCGTAGACCGGCTCGATCGGCGGGGCCACCCTGGACGACTGCGGCAATCAGGGCGCCGTCCTTGCGTGACAGGCCGAACGATTCGGCGATCTCCGGTGTCACGTCCTGCGGCTCGACGCCGATCCAGCCGCGTACCACGCTGCCGGTCGAGATGATCGATTCCATCACCTGCTTGGCCAGCGACACGGGAATCGCGAAGCCGATGCCGAGCGATCCCCCCGAGCGCGAGTAGATGGCCGTGTTGATGCCGAGCAGGTTGCCCTCGGCATCGACCAGGGCGCCGCCCGAGTTGCCAGGGTTGATGGCCGCGTCGGTCTGGATGAAGTTCTCGAAGGTATTGATGCCGAGGTGGCCGCGGCCCAGTGCCGACACGATCCCCATCGTCACGGTCTGACCGACGCCGAACGGGTTGCCGATGGCCAGCACCACATCGCCGACGCGCACGTTCTCCAGGCGCCCGAGCGTGATGGCGGGGAGATTGGTCAGGCTGATCTTGAGGACGGCGAGGTCGGTTTCCGGATCTGTGCCGACCACTTTGGCGTTGGCCTTGCGGCCGTCGGTCAGGGCGACCTCGATTTCGTCGGCGCCGTCCACCACATGATGGTTCGTTAGAATGTAGCCTTCCGGGCTGACGATGACGCCGGAGCCCAGACTGGCAGTCGGTTCCTGGCGCTGCTCGGGCAGGCGGTCCCCGAAGAAGAAGCGAAACCACGGGTCCGTGCTGGCCTGCGGGTTGTTGCGCTTGGGGGCGTTCTTGCTGCTGAAGATGTTGACGACCGCGGGCATCGCCACCTTGGCGGCCTCCGCGTAGGAGTTGCTGGAGGTGCCGCCGTGGCCCAGCGGCGCGACTTCCTTGAGCGCGACGATGGGCGAGCCGGATTGCACCGCCACCCTGCCGCGCTGTAACCACTCGGGTTTGAGGGTGGCGATCACAAACCAGACCGCGAGAACGACGGTCACAGCCTGTGCGAAAAACAGCCAGAAGCGGCGCAACATAGGGTGAATTTCAGTCGAAATGGATCGAAAAGAACTTGAATTGTACTTGAACGACCTGTTGCCGGCGGCCCGCTTTCGGGACTATTGCCCCAACGGTCTGCAGGTGCAGGGGCGTGAGTCGATCACGCACATCGTGACCGGTGTGACGGCCAGCCTGGCCCTGATCGAAGCGGCGGTCGATGTCCATGCCGACGCCATCCTGGTGCATCACGGATACTTCTGGAAAGGGGAGGATGCCCGCGTGGTCGGGCAGAAGCATGCTCGCCTGAAGCAACTGCTGGCGCATGATGTCAACCTGTTTGCCTACCATCTGCCGCTGGATGCGCATCCAGAGTTCGGCAACAACGCTCAGCTGGGTGCGCTGCTCGGCATCCGGCCAACCGGGCGCTTCGGCGACGACGAGCTCGGCTGGATCGGCACGTTGCCCGAGGCCACCACGTTGGGTGCCTTTGCGGAGGCGGTGGCGGCACGGCTGGACCGTACGCCGCTGGTGATCGGTGGGGCGGATCGGCTGGTGCGCACCGTTGGCTGGTGCACCGGCGGTGCGCAGGGGTGGTTCGATGCTGCGGTGTTGGCCGGCGTCGACGTGTATCTCAGCGGCGAAGCGTCGGAGCAGACCACGCATCTGGCCCGCGAATCGGGTGTCGCCTACATTGGTGCGGGCCACCATGCCACCGAGCGTGGCGGCGTGCGGGCGCTCGGCAACCACCTTGCCGCGCGCTTCGGCGTGCGTCACACCTTCATCGATATTCCGAATCCAGTGTGATCCAGGGGTACCTTATTGGCTCTTGGACTTCAGGCTGTCGCGGATATCGCGCAGCAGCAGGGTGTTTTCGGGCGTGTCGGCCGGCGGCGGGTTGGTGTCGATAAGACGGGTGATCGCACGCACCATCAGGAACACGATAAAGGCCAGGATCAGGAAGTTGACGGCGACCGTAATGAAGTTGCCGTAGGCGAAGACCGGCACGCCGGCCTTCTTCAGGTCGACCAGCGTCTGGGGGACGCCGGCGGGCGCATCGGCCAGCTGAATGAACAGATTCGAGAAATCGAGTTTGCCGACGATGCGCGAGACCAGCGGCATGATCAGGTCGTTGACCAGCGAATCGACGATCTTGCCAAACGCCGCGCCGATGATCACACCGACCGCCAGGTCGATCACGTTGCCGCGCATTGCGAATTTCTTGAAGTCTTGCATTAGTGCCATCGGTTTTCTCCGGATTGTTTGATTCGGGACAAACGGCCAAGCTGCCGATCGGTTGACCTGAATTGTTAAAAGCGAGGTTGCAAGAGGCATGCCGAGGCCGCGTCAGCATTGGGTTGGCGGGCGATCAGCGTGTCCACTATATCTGCAAGCTGCGTTGCCCGCGACCGCTATCGTTGGCTTGGTACGCTCGGGTATAATTTTCGGTTGACGCGAACCTATCTTGATTTCTCATCCTGGGGTCTTGAATGAGTGACCAGCAAAACGTGGACAAGGGTCGCCGTAATCTGCTGATTGCGACGTCCGTGGCTGGTGGTGTGGGAGGGGTAGCTGTGGCGGCCCCTTTCGTTTGCACATTCGCACCATCTGAGAAGGCCCGCGCAGCGGGCGCGCCCGTTGAGGCGGATGTGAGCGATCTGGCCCCCGGCCAGATGAAGGTGGTGGAATGGCGCGGCAAGCCGGTCTGGCTGCTCAAGCGCACCCCCGAGATGCTGGCGTCCCTCAAGAAGACCGACACCGAAGTCGCCGATCCCAAGTCCGACGTGCCCTTCACCATGAAGACGCCGGATTACTGCAAGAACGAAACCCGCTCCCGCGCCGAACACCAGGACCTGCTGGTCGTGGTCGGTATCTGTTCCCACCTCGGCTGCTCGCCGTCCGGCCCGTTTGTTTCCGGCGCCAATGCTCAACTTGGCGCCGATCCCGGCTTTGTCTGTCCCTGCCACGGTTCCACGTTCGATCTGGCCGGCCGCGTCTTCAAGAACAAGCCGGCCCCGCAGAATCTGGACGTCCCCCCCTATATGTTCCTGTCCGACACGAAGCTGCTGATCGGTAAAGACGAGAAAGGAGAGGCTTGATCATGGCCGCTGATAAGAAGGTGGAGACAACCGGGCTGCTGGGCTGGGTCGATGCCCGCTTCCCGCTGACCGAGACATGGAAGGCGCACCTGTCGGAGTACTACGCGCCCAAGAATTTCAACTTCTGGTACTTCTTCGGTTCGCTGGCGCTGCTGGTACTTGTGATCCAGATCGTCACCGGGATCTTCCTCGTGATGAACTACAAGCCGGACGGCACGCTCAACGCCTCGGGCATCCCGGTCGCCTATGCGAGCGTGGAGTTCATCATGCGCGAGGTGCCCTGGGGCTGGCTGGTGCGGTACATGCACTCGACCGGCGCCTCGGCGTTCTTCATCGTGGTCTACCTGCACATGTTCCGCGGGATGCTGTACGGCTCGTACCGCAAGCCGCGCGAGCTGGTCTGGATTTTCGGCTGCCTGATCTTCCTGTGCCTGATGGCCGAAGCCTTCATGGGCTATCTGCTGCCCTGGGGCCAGATGTCGTACTGGGGGGCGCAGGTGATCGTGAACCTGTTCTCCGCCATTCCGTTGATCGGGCCGGATCTGTCGCTGTGGATCCGCGGCGACTACGTCGTGTCGGATGCGACGCTGAACCGCTTCTTCTCGTTCCACGTCATCGCCGTGCCGCTGGTGCTGCTGGGCCTGGTGGTGGCGCACATCATTGCGCTGCACGAGGTGGGCTCGAACAACCCGGACGGCGTCGAGATCAAGGCCAAGAAGGACGAGCGCGGCATTCCGCTCGACGGCATCCCGTTCCACCCGTACTACTCGGTGCATGACATCGTGGGCGTGGCGGTATTCCTGTTCATCTTCAGCGCGATCGTGTTCTTCGCGCCGGAAATGGGCGGCTACTTCCTGGAGGCCAACAACTTCATCCCGGCAGATTCGCTGAAGACGCCGTCGCATATCGCACCAGTGTGGTACTTCACGCCGTTCTATTCGATGCTGCGCGCGACGACGTCGGCTTTCCTGCCGATCCTGTGGGGGTTCCTGGCGATCATGCTGGGCCTGCTGTTCGTGCGCTGCAAGAGCATGAGGGGCAAGGGCGTGGCCGTGGCGGTCGCCGTGATCCTGTCGTTGGGCTTTGCCTTCATCGACGCCAAGTTCTGGGGCGTGGTGGTGATGGGCGGCTCGGTGGTGATCTTCTTCTTCATGCCGTGGCTGGATCAGTCGCCGGTCAAGTCGATCCGCTACCGTCCGGGCTTCCACAAGGTGCTGCTGGGGATCTTCGTGGTGGCCTTCGCGGTGCTCGGCTACCTGGGTATCCAGCCGCCTAGCCCGGCGGGCTCGATCGTGTCGCAGATCGGCACCATCGTGTACTTCGCGTTCTTCCTCGCGATGCCGATCTGGAGCCGGATGGGGACGTTCAAGCCGGTGCCCGAGCGTGTCACGTTCAAGCCGCACTGATTCCAGCCGAGGATAAGGACACAAGAATGAAAAAGCTGCTTGCGATTTGCGCCTTGGCCGGCTTCATGATTGCGGCCCCCGTCTTCGCCAACGAGGGCGGGGTACGGCTCGACCCGGCTCCGAACCAGTCCGAAGACGTCTCCGCGCTGCAGCGGGGCGCCAAGCTTTTCGTCAACTACTGCCTGAATTGTCATGGTGCCAGCGCGATGCGTTACAACCGCCTGCGCGACATCGGCCTGTCGGAAGAGCAGATCAAGCAGAGCCTGCTGTTCACCTCCGACAAGGTCGGCGACACCATGCGCATCGCCATGGACCGCGAGGATGCCAAGAAATGGTTCGGCGCGGTGCCGCCGGATCTGTCGGTGATCGCCCGCGCGCGCGGCAGCGACTGGCTCTACACCTACCTGCGCACGTTCTACCGCGACGACACGCGTCCGACCGGCTGGAACAACCTGGTGTTCGACAAGGTCGGCATGCCGCACGTGTTGTGGGAGCTGCAGGGTCAGCGCGTGCCCAAGTACGAAGCGGTCAAGTCCGAGCATGGTGGCGAGGCTGAGCACAAGCTCGTCGGCTTCGAGCAGGTCGCGCCGGGCAAGCTGAACACCGTCGAGTACGATCAGGCCGTGGCGGATCTCGTCACCTACCTGGATTGGATGGCCGAGCCCGCCGGCAACCTGCGCAAGCGGCTGGGTGTGTGGGTGCTGTTGTTCATCGGTGTCTTTTTCGTGCTGGCCTGGCGCCTGAACGCGGCCTACTGGAAGGACATCAAGTAAACTCCGTGCTTTTCCCGGCCAAGGGCTAGGACGGAAGGAGTCCTAGCCCTTGGCCTTTTCGTTTTTGTGCCGCGGCGATGGGTATATCGCAGCGGTTGTACCGTCATCGGGCCGCCCCCGGCCCATGCGTCAAGGAACCAAAGCCATGATGGTCTTGTACTCGGGTACCACTTGCCCGTTCTCGCAGCGTTGCCGACTCGTCCTGTTCGAAAAGGGCATGGATTTCGAGATTCGTGACGTTGATCTCTTCAACAAGCCGGAAGACATCGCGGTGATGAACCCGTACGGCCAGGTGCCCATCCTGGTCGAGCGCGACCTGATCCTGTACGAGTCGAACATCATCAACGAGTACATCGACGAGCGCTTCCCGCACCCGCAACTGATGCCGGCCGATCCGGTGCAGCGCGCCCGCGCTCGCCTGTTCCTGTTCAACTTCGAGAATGAACTGTTCACGCACGTGTCCGTGCTGGAGAACGAGAAGGGCAAAGCCGCCGAGAAGTCGCACGAGAAGGCGCGCGCCGCCATCCGCGACCGCCTCACGCAGCTCGCCCCGATCTTCCTGAAGAACAAGTACATGCTGGGCGAAGAGTTCTCGATGCTGGATGTGGCGATCGCGCCGCTGCTGTGGCGCCTGGACCACTACGGCATCGAGCTGTCCAAGAATGCCGCCCCGCTGATGAAATACGCTGAGCGTATCTTCAGCCGTCCGGCGTATATTGAAGCGCTGACGCCGTCGGAAAAGGTGATGCGTCGCTGATTGCCGCCAGGTGCGGCCGGGGTCTTCGCGGCTGTACCCATCGGTTACTCTTTTCATCATGTCGGAAACTTCAACCAAGCCATACCTGATCCGCGCCATCTACGAATGGTGTACGGACAACGGCTTCACGCCGTACGTTGCCGTGTTCGTCGACAACAGTACCAACGTGCCCCGCGAGTTCGTCAAGAACGACGAGATCGTGCTGAACGTCAGCTTTGACGCGACCAGCCAGCTCGATCTGGGCAATGAGTGGATCACGTTCCACGCGCGCTTCTCGGGCGTATCGCGCAAGATCGAGGTGCCGGTCGACAACGTACTGGCCGTGTACGCGCGCGAGAACGGGCAGGGCATGGCATTCCCCGTCGAGCGCAGCACGCCGCCCGCGCAGGCCGCGACCGAACGCGAGAACAGCCCGCCGCCCAAGCTGTCGGCGGTCGAGTCCGAAGCCGCGCCGGCGACGGTTACTGCTGAAACCCAGGGTGGCTCAGACGACGAGCCCTCGCCGCCAAACGTGCCGCGCATCGGCGGCAAACCTTCGCTGAAGGTCGTCAAGTAAGGCTGCTTTGGGTTAGAATCGCGGTTCTTTGCCGGCTTAGCTCATCAGGTAGAGCAGTTGATTTGTAATCATCAGGTGGCGGGTTCGAGTCCTGCAGCCGGCACCAATAAAATCAAGGGGTTACGGGAAACCGTAACCCCTTGTTCATTTCTTGGGTTAGGTATGGGTTAGGATCGGCCGGACTTTCCTGGGGTGCCTAGTACTACAGCCGTAGCTCAAAATGGCGGAGCACATCCCCGCGCCCGGTAGTGACACTGCTGAGCGCGCCACTGATGCGCGCGCCGCCATCGCGACCATGCCAGCA
>CAKKOY010000027.1 GCA_919592095.1 Ralstonia syzygii subsp. syzygii
TCGAGCAGGTGCTGGCATGGTCGCGATGGCGGCGCGCGCATCAGTGGCGCGCTCAGCAGTGTCACTACCGGGCGCGGGGATGTGCTCCGCCATTTTGAGCTACGGCTGTAGCACTAGCGCGCGGCGGCCTGTGCAAAAAGAAAGAGACGGTTCCGGCCGTCTCTTTTTTTTTCCGGGTGCCCCGCCCCCCTCATTCCACTGGCAGCCATTCTTCCGGCCCGTCATACGTGTAGCCCGGCTCGCAGACGATGCGGAAGGCTGGCGGATGCGGGTGCGGCGGGCGCGGCACGATCGGCGAGGGGTGGGTGATGGGCTCCTGCACGAACGGCAGCGGCTTGCCGCCGTTGTTGGCCTGTTGCCCCGGGACGATCCGCGGCATCGGCGTCGGAATCTGCACTGGTGGCGTCATCACCGGTACTGGCGCCGGGTACGGATATGGCACCGGACCGACGTAGACGCGATGGCAATAACGCGCGCTCACATCTTGCTGCACAAGCCGGGCGCGTTCCTGATCGCGCCGCGCTTGCTCGGCGGCCTGGGCGGCAAGGCGGGCCTGGCGTGCGTCTTCTTCCGCCTGGGCCGTGCGGCGGGCAGTCTGCGCCTCGCGCACCTGTGTTGCTTCGGTGACGGCGCGTTCGCGCGCGGCCTTCTGGTCGGCGGCGCTCGGCGTGTTGTCGATCAGCGGCACGGCCACGGCGCGCGATCCGCAGGGGTGGTCGGAGTACACCGTCTGGCCGTTCTCGGCGCAGCGATAGACCTCGCCGGCCGCGGGCAGGGCCGTCGCCGCGGCCCACAAGCCGAGTGCGAGTGCAATCGGTGCACAGGTGCGTGACGGCGGGATGGGTGGCTTCATGGCGGTGTCCTGCGCGTGGTTGGCGCGTCAGCCCGTGGTATGCAGGCACATCATCGCGCGCTCGGCGTTGCCGCCAACCAGGTCCGGCAGCGCATCCAGGCTGCGACCGATGGCACGGTCGATCAGTTCGTGTTCCTCCCGGCGTGGCGCCTTGAGCACGAAGTTGGCGACATCGTGCTGGCCGGACGGTGCAGTGCCGGGCGGCAGCAGATTCCGCGGGTGCCCGATGCCAAGGCGCAGTCGCCAGAACTGCTGCGTGGTCAGGTGTGCCCCGATGTCCTTCAATCCATTGTGCCCGCCCGAGCCGCCGCCCAGCTTCAGCTTGACGGCACCCGGCGGCAGGTCCAGTTCGTCGTGCGCGACCAGGATCTCATCGGGCAGGATCTTGTAGAAGCGCGCCAGTGCCACTGTGGCGAGGCCGGAACGGTTCATGAAGGTTTGTGGCTGCAGCAGCCAGACCTCGTGGCCCCACAGCGTGGCGCGTGCCGCGTAGCCGTGGAAGCGCGTTTCGTTGCGCAGCGTCACGTGGCCCATGCGTGCGAGCTGGTCGACCAGCCAGAAGCCGGCGTTGTGCCGCGTCGCCGCGTATTCGGCGCCCGGGTTGCCGAGTCCGACAATGAGTTTGATCATGCGATTCGGAGGGAAGCAGGTGAACGATGCGCCCCGTGATCGTACAAGCATAGCCGCTTTCGCGTGGGCGGATGTACGGTGGCGCAGGCGGAAAAAAAGCCCGGCGAGACAGGCTCGGCGGGCTTCTCTTCCGGTCGCGCCGGTGTGGCGCGACGGTACGGCACCTTAGGCTGCGGGCTTGTCGCCGCCTTCGGCAGCCGACCCGGCAGCAGCGGCGGACACTTCGCCAGCCGGCACGCTGAGGTTGGCCACGGCCGGGTTCTCATCGCCACCATGGGTGAGGATGGTCACGCCCTTCGGCAGCTTCAGGTCGGAGATGTGCACGGTCTGGCCGATTTCCAGGGCGCCCAGGTCCACTTCGATGAACTCCGGCAGGTCGGCCGGCAGGCACGACACTTCGACGTCGTTCAGGATGTGGTTCACGATGCCGTGACCCAGCTTCACGCCCGGGGCATTTTCCTGGTTCAGGAAGTGCAGCGGCACCTTGACGTGGATCTTTTCCGTGGCCGACACGCGTTGGAAATCAACGTGCAGGACCAGCTGCTTGAACGGGTGCAGTTGGAAATCGCGCAGCAGCGCCTTTTCCACCTTGCCAGCCACTTCGATGTCGAGGATCGACGAGTGGAAGGCTTCCTTCTTCAGCGCGTGGTACAGCGCGTTGTGATCGAGTTCGACCAGCTTCGGCTCGGCACCGCCACCGTAGATGATGGCCGGGGTCTTGCCGGCATTGCGCAGGCGGCGGCTCGCACCAGTGCCCTGAACGCTACGCTCGAAAGCGACAACTTTCATGATTGCTCCAAACGAAAAAGACGACTCGCGACCAAGCCGTCTGGTGAACGGGGCTGCCAGAGCGCCCCGCGAATGTCGCGCAACTGCCGGTCAGGCTTGCAATTGCGCAGTAAAGCTTTGAATTATAACAAGAAACCTGAGCGCCGCTGAATTATTCGGCAAACAGCGACATGATCGAGTCACCCTTGACGATGCGGGTGAAGGTTTCAGCCAGCAGCGGCGCGGTCGACAGTTGGCGGATCTTGCCGCACTTGAGAGCATCTTCGCGCAGCGGAATGGTGTCGGTCACGACCACTTCATCCAGCACGGATTCGGCGATGCGGGCCGCCGCGCCACCCGACAGCACCGGGTGCGTACAGTACGAGAACACCTGCTTGGCGCCACGTTCCTTCAGCACCTGGGCAGCCTTGCACAGCGTGCCGCCGGTATCGATCATGTCGTCCATGATCACGCAGTTGCGGCCCTCGACCTCGCCGATGATGTTCATCACCTCGGCCACGTTGGCCTTGGGACGGCGCTTGTCGATGATCGCCAGGTCGGTGTTCAGCTGCTTGGCGAGCGCGCGCGCGCGTACCACACCGCCCACGTCGGGCGACACCACCAGCAGGTTGTCGTAGTTCTTCTCCTGCAGATCCTTCAGCAGGATCGGCGAAGCGTAGATGTTGTCGACCGGGATGTCGAAGAAGCCCTGGATCTGGTCAGCGTGGAGGTCCATCGTCAGCACGCGCTCGACGCCGGCAACTTCCAGCATGTTGGCCACGACCTTGGCCGAGATGGCCACGCGCGCCGAACGCGGGCGGCGGTCCTGGCGGGCATAGCCGAAGTAGGGGATGGCGGCGGTGATGCGGCGGGCGGACGCGCGCTTGAGTGCATCGACCATCACCATCAGTTCCATCAGGTTGTCGTTGGTCGGCGCGCAGGTGGATTGCAGGATGAACACGTGTTTGCCACGCACGTTTTCCTGGATCTCGACCTGAACTTCACCGTCGGAGAAACGGCCGACGAGGGCCTTGCCCAGCGGGATGTTGAGATGCTTGACGACAGCTTCTGCGAGTTTCGGGTTGGCATTGCCGGTAAAGACCATCAAGCCTTCGCTGCTCATCGGGGCACCTGTTTTTCGACTTCAGACGCGCCGGTTGGCTGATGCGCCAACCGGGCTATTGCTGGGAACATGAGGAAGAAAATGGCAGGGGAGGAAGGACTCGAACCCTCGCATGCCGGAATCAAAATCCGGTGCCTTGACCAACTTGGCGACTCCCCTACACAACCGATCGGCTCTTGCTTCCGTTGCAGAAGCAAAAGCTGCAAACCTTACACAGCGAACATCGCGAGCGGGTGATGCGCCAGACCTGCCGCACACCGACCTTCCCATTCGGAAGGTACCTGATCCACCACCGCTTGTGCCTGTTCCGCACGATCAAACGGTGCGAACACGCAGGCGCCGGATCCGGTCATTCTTGCCAGAGGGCTGAATTGACGCAGCCAGGCAAGGGCTCGGGCGATTTCGCCGTATTTCCTTTCCGCCACCGCTTGTAAATCGTTGCGACCGTAAGCGAAAACAATTTGTCGGTCAGGAAAGTCCGTAATTATGGTGCGGGGAGTGTCACGTGTCAACCCATCATCGGAAAAAATTTCGGGTGTGGGGACATGGACCCGTGGATGGATGACCACAAAGGTCGCCGGCGGCAGCGTGATGGGTGTCAGTTCTTCACCGATGCCCTCGGCAAATGCGTTCTGGCCGAACAGGAAGAAGGGCGCGTCGGCGCCGAGGCGCAGGCCTAGCGACATCAGCTTCGTGCGCGGCAGATCGAGTCCCCACAGGCGGTTGAGCACCAGTAGCGTAGTCGCCGCATCGGATGAGCCGCCGCCGATGCCGCCGCCCATCGGCAGGTGCTTTTCCAGTGCGATGTCGGCGCCGTAGGTACAGCCAGTCTCCGCCTGCAGCAGGCGTGCGGCGCGGATGGCCAGGTCTTCATCCGCCGGAACGCCGGGTACGTCGGTGGTGCGCACCAGGCGGCCATCGATACGGCGGCCGAAGTGCAGCGTGTCGCACCAGTCGATCAGTTGGAACACGGTCTGCAGCAGGTGGTAGCCGTCCGGTCGGCGGCCGACCACGTGCAGGAACAGGTTGAGCTTGGCGGGCGCGGGGCAGTCGCACAGTTCGGTGGGCGCGGAAGACATGACTGAACGGTGACGGTCTTACTGGTCGAGCACGAGGCGTACGGATAGCGGGCCCGGCGTGCCGCTTGCGCCCTGGGGCCGGTCGAGATCCAGCCGGCGTACGCGTGCGTTGGCGGCGCTGTTGTCGCCGTCGTCGCTCCAGGCGACGTAGTGCACTGTCCATCCGTTCTGCTCGATGGTCTCGGGGCGAGATTGCGCATCGCGCGCCACGCGGGCCGGCGTGGCGGGCGCGGGGCGAGCGCGCAGCCAGTCACGCAGGCCGGAGACCGGCAGCGAGAAGCCGAGCGCGTCCTGCATCAGCGTATCCACCTCGGCGGCGCGGCGCGGCGGCTGGTTCGGCAGTTCCAAGGTGGCGCCCTGCGGGTTCTGGCTGACTATGGCGAGCGTCTGGCCCAGCGGCGACATCAGTTTCAGCTGCACGTCCGCACCCCGTTCGCGCCACAGGAAGCTGCCGACCGCGCTCTGCTGCGCGTCGCCCTGCACATAGCGCGCCGAAAAACGGCCCTGGTAGCGCGTGATGGAGGCATCGCCATCCTGCGTGCCGGCGAAGAGGTCGTTGGCCGGCCGCACACTGGCGCAGCCCGCGAACAGCGTGCAGCCCACACCCAGCACCAGCGCGCCGAGCGCTCGCGAAAACACCGTCGCCATCAGTTCGCGCTCGTGGGCGTGTCCGGTAGCGGCTGGCCGAAGCGGCGCAGCGTTTCGCGCAAGGTTGCGTCGTTGATGTCGAGTTTGGCGGCTTCCATCCAGACCTTGCGGGCGTCGTCCTGCTTGCCCGATTGCCACAGCACTTCGCCCAGGTGGGCGCCGATCTCGGCCTGCGGCGCGGCGGCCCAGGCCTTGCGCAGGATGTCGGTGGCGGCGGGCAGGTCGCCGCGGCGGTATTTGACCCAGCCCAGGCTGTCGGCGATGTAGGGATCGTCCGGCGCCAGCGATACGGCTTTCTCCAGCAGCTCCTGCGCTTCCTGCAGGCGGATATTGCGATCGGCCAGCGAGTAGCCGAGCGCGTTGTAGCCGATCGCCTGAGCTGGGCGCAGGTCGATCACCTTGCGCAGCAGGGTTTCCATGTTGTCGTAATGGCTGTCGTGCTCTTCGAGCATCGCCAACTGGTAGGTGTACTCGACGCTGTCGGGGGCGTTCCTCAGGAGACCATTGACGCGGGCGCGCGCACGTCCATACGCCTTGGCGTCCATCAGCATGCCGACTTCGGCCTGGCGGATGCCGTCCATCAGCGCTTGCCGGCGCGGGCCGTCGGGTACGTCCTCCGTGTCGGCGATGAGCTCGTCGAAGGTCTGCTGCGCTTCATCGATGCGGCGCAGCTTGCCGAGCAGCTGGCCGCGCTTGATGCCGGCAGCAAGCACCACCTGGCCGTCGCCATCGCCGTTCGAGGCGCCAGCGATCTTGTCCAGCCACGCGATGGCGCCAGCATAGTCGCGCCTTTCCTCGGCCACCTGCGCCAAGCCCTGGTAGCCGGGCTCGGGGCTCAGCGACGGCGACTTGGCGGCCTGCGCGACGTATTCCTTCAGATACCGCTCGGCGGCGTCGTATTGCCGCTGCTGCAGGTTCAACAGGCCGAGCGCCAGCGGGATGCGCGGGTCATTCGGGGCGATTTTCCTGAGCGCCTCGAATTCGGCGCGTGCCTGGTCGTTCTGATTGCTGACCAGGTACATGCGAGCCAGCGCGAGGTGCCCGTCGATGGAGGCCGGCGCCGCCTTCAGGAACGTGCGCAGGCCGGCGATGGCGGCGTCGGGGTTGTTGTCGGCACGCAGTTCGGCGGCGAGGATGGCGGCATCTTCATAGCCGGGGCGCAGCTTGAGCGCGGTGTCGAGCTCGGACAGCGCGCCGGCGTTGTCCTTGGCGACCACCTTGGCGCGGGCCAGCGCCAGGTGGGTCTCCGGTCGCTGCATGTCGTGCACGGTCAGGCGTTGCAGGGCGGAAACGGCGCCGGCCGGGTCATTGCTCTTGGACATCTGCAGCTGCAGCTGCAGGATGGCCTCGGCGCGCTGCCCTGGCGACACCTTGTTCAACTGTGCCTGCAGCATCGGCTCGACTTCGCTCCACTGGCCCGTGGCCACCATCAGCAGTTGCTGCACTTGGCGCGCCGGCATCGAGGTGGGGGCGAGCTCGACCCACATCCGCGCGGCCGTCAGTGCCTGCGCGGGCGAACGGGTCAGGAAGGCGATCTCGGTGGCGCGCTGGGCGAAACGCGGGTCGCGCGTGTCTTGCGCGAGGCTGAGGTAGGTGCGATAGGCCGGCTCGACCAGACCGCGCTGCAGCGACACCTCGGACGCCAGCACGCGGTACATGATGTCCTCGCTGAGCGGGACAGCCGGCAGGTCGGTGCGGTCGGTTGCCAGCAGGTTGCCGCGCGGCCGGGATTTTTCGAGCTGGACTGCTGCCCGGCTGCTGCTTTCAGGCGCCGTCGCCTGGGCCGTCCGCGTGGACGGTGCCGCGGCCCATGCCGGCACGCTCGTCAATCCCGCCGCAACCAGCGAGGCCAGCAGGAGCGCCCGGCTGCGCGGAAAGCGCCCGGAACGTTGCGTCGCGGGCGGGCGGGAGAAGGCGTGCGGCATGGTCAAAAGACTCCGGATTCGGTTCGGCTCATTGTAGCCTGACCGCTACAATTGCCGTCTGATCAATAACGGATTGGAGCCACGCATGCGGCGGAGGTTCGATGCCTGAATTGCCCGAGGTCGAGGTCACCCGGCTGGGACTCGTCCCGCACCTGACCGGTCGGCGAATTGTCCGTGCCGTAGTACGGCATCACGGCCTGCGCTGGCCGGTCGATCCGGCGCTGCCCGAGCTGCTGGGCGGGCGTACGGTCACGCGTGTGCTGCGCCGGGGCAAGTATCTGCTGATCGAATGCGTGCCCGACGCTGCCCGCGAGCCGCTGGCGGTGGCCGGCTGGCTGCTGGTCCACCTGGGCATGACGGGCACCTTGCGTGTGCTGGAGACACCCGTGGCGCCCGGCATCCACGACCATCTCGATATCGAACTCGCGGACGCGGCCGGTCGGCCCATCACATTGCGCTACCGCGATCCGCGCCGCTTTGGTGCCGTGCTATGGCACGCCGGGGACGAGGCCGGGCTGTCGGCGCATCCGTTGCTGCGCAACCTCGGCATCGAGCCTTTCGACGCACGCTTCGACGGCGACTGGATGTACGCCCGCACACGCGGCCGCAGCGCTGCCATCAAGGCCGTGCTGCTGGCCGGCGACATCGTGGTCGGCGTCGGCAATATCTATTGTTCGGAAAGCCTGTTCCGCGCGGGCATCCGGCCCACCACGGCGGCCGGGCGCATCAGCCGGCCGCGCTATGCGGCGCTGGCGGAGGCCATCCGCGCCACGCTGGCGGATGCCATTGCCCGCGGCGGCAGCACGCTGCGCGACTTCGTCGGCTCGGACGGGCAGAGCGGTTATTTTCAGCTGGATGCGCTCGTCTACGACCGCGCAGGCCTGCCGTGCCGTGTGTGCGGTACGCCGATCCGCCAGATCGTGCAGGGCCAGCGTTCGACTTTCTATTGCCCTGCCTGTCAGCGCTGAAGGCGGGCTCACCGTGATGCAAACGGCGCTGTAGAGCGCTTTGCGCCGTATTTCGCAAGATTTTCGAAGTGGGGTGTCGCCTCGCCGATGGCATCCCGCAACACTTGCCCCCGCAAGCCCTTGCCGGAGCGTGGAAAGTCCCACCGAAACCTTGCAGTTCCCTGTATCGTTCCACCTAAAATTGTGCATTTCTGTGCCGTAAAGGGCGGTAATCAGGGATGCCCGAAGCGCGTGATCGGGGCGCGCATCAATACGATATAGAACGATGAACAACACACTGAGCACTCAGTTCGAGCAATACAGCACCTGGCGCGCGTCGGTATTGCAATCCGTGGGGGAATTTCAGGACTGGCTCCAGGCCCAGGAACTGTACGACGCCCAAGCCGACATGCGCGCCCAGCGCATCCGCGGCGTACTGCGCAGCCACAAACTGAAGGTCGCCTTTATCGCCGAGTTTTCGCGCGGCAAGAGCGAGCTGATCAACTCGATCTTCTTCGCCGACTTCGGCCGGCGCATCCTGCCGTCGTCGGCGGGCCGGACCACGATGTGTCCGACCGAGCTGATGTACGACGACAGCTATCCGCCGTCGATCCGACTGCTGCCGATCGAGACGCGCCTGCACGACGCCTCCACCGCCGATTTCCGCGATGCCGGGAGCCACTGGCTTTCGGTGCCGCTCGATCCGTCGTCGCCCGAGGGCATGCTGGAAGCGTTCCGACACGTGGTGGAGACCGTGCGCGTGCCCAAGGAGGAGGCCGAGTTGCTGGGCCTCTATAACGATGCCGATCCGGACGCCGCCTTCTCGGTGGATGCCGCCGGCACCGTCGAAGTCTCGAAGTGGCGCCACGTCATCATCAATTTTCCGCATCCGATGCTCAAGCAGGGTTTGGTGATCCTGGACACACCGGGCCTGAATGCCATCGGTACCGAGCCGGAACTGACGCTGCGGCTGATTCCGGATGCGCACGTGGTCGTGTTCGTGCTGGCCGCCGATGCCGGCGTGACCAAGAGCGACCTGGAACTGTGGCGTTCGCACGTGGGCGGCGGTCAGCGCAAGGGCTGCATCGCCGTACTCAACAAGGTCGATGGCCTGTGGGACGCGCTCAAGAGCGAGCGGGAAGTCGAGGCGGAAATCAGCCGCCAGATCGTGACCACCGCGCAGGTGCTGGATATCGATGTCGACCGCGTCTATCCGGTTTCGGCGCAGAAGGGCCTGCTGGCCAAGGTCAGCAAGGACTCGGCGCTGCTGGCCAAGAGCCGGCTGCTGGAGCTGGAGTCGGTGTTGTCCGACCAGTTGATCCCGCAGCGGCGCGAGATCGTCACCGAGCAGGTGCAACTGGCCGTCAAGGATATGGCCGCCGGCGCGCAGCAACTGCTGCAGACGCGCCGCCGCGACATCGTCGAGCAACTGTTCGAACTGCGCGGCCTGCGCGGCAAGAACCACACGATGGTCAAGCACATGCTGTCGCGCGTGCAGGGCGAGAAGGAAGAGTTCGAGCAGAGCATCGCCAAGTTCCAGGCGCTGCGCACGGTGTTCGGCCGCCATAGCGCGGAGATCATCAAGAGCGTGCAGCTCAAGCAGATCCGCACCACCATGCGCGAGGCGCGCGAAAAAATGAAGGAGCGCGTGTTCTCGCGCGGCCTGCGCGACGACATGGACAAGCTGTTCGGCCACCTGAGCGGCCTGGTGCGCGATGCCACCAGCCGCATCGACCAGTTGCACCAGATGGTCGACGGCATGTACAAGAAATTCAACGCCGAGCATGGTTTCACGCTGTCGCCGCCGCTGCGCTTCCTGGGTACGCGTTACGATGCCGATCTCAAGGAGACGCTGGCGCTGGCGCACGCCCACTTCGGCGCGTTCAGCTTCCTGACCCGTCCGAAGCCGCAACTCGTGCACGGCGCGTTCTCGACGGTGGCCAGCCGCGTGCTGGACACCTTCCAGGACATGAACCGTGACATCGAGATCTGGCTGAAGTCGGTGATGACGCCGCTCGAAGCCCAAGTGCGCGACCACCAGAAGCAGCTGCGCAAGCGCGTCGACTCCATCGAGCGCATCCACGAGGCGACCGACACGCTGGAGGCGCGCATCGCCGAACTGGAGGCGATGCTCAATACGCTGGACGAGCGCAGCGGCACGATCGCCGATTACGCGTCGCGCATTCTGTCGGCCGGCACGCTGCTGGAGACCCAGTCGGTGGCCGCCTGACGGCCGGACGGTATGCCGACGGAAAGGGCGCCTGCGGGCGCCCTTTTTGTTCCGGTATGATCCCCGCCAGCGCAGCTTGCCTGCGTGCTGTTTCTCCATCACACGCATGACCATCACACCCCGCCGTCCGCGCCGCGCCGCGCCGTCCGCCCAAGCCCTGCCGCCGTTGCCCGAGGATTTCGCTGTCCGCGTGATCGCTTGGCAGCGCCGCCATGGCCGTCATCACCTGCCGTGGCAGAACACCGGCGATGCCTATCGCGTGTGGCTGTCGGAGATCATGCTGCAGCAGACGCAGGTGTCGGCGGTGCTGGGCTACTACGCACGCTTCGTGGAACGGTTCCCGACCTTGCAGGCATTGGCCGCGGCACCGGCGGACGACGTGATGGCCGCGTGGGCGGGCCTGGGCTACTACACCCGTGCGCGCAACCTGCATCGCTGTGCGCAGATCGTGGTGGCCGAGCATGGCGGCGTGTTTCCGCGCGATCCCGAGGCACTGGCGGCGCTGCCGGGCATCGGGCGTTCGACGGCTGCGGCTATCGCGGCGTTCTCGTACGGGGTACGCGCGGCCATCCTCGACGGCAACGTCAAGCGCGTGTTTGCGCGTGTCTTCGGCATCGATGGCTTTCCCGGCGACAAGCGCGTCGAGGAGACCATGTGGCGCATTGCCGAGACCGTGCTGCCCCCGGCGGACGGCATCCAGCCGTACACGCAGGGCCTGATGGACCTGGGCGCCACGGTCTGCACGCGCGGCAAGCCGGCATGCCTGACCGGCGAGCGGGCGTGCCCGCTGGAATCCCTGTGCGAGGCGCACCGGACCGAGCGCGTGATGGCGTTGCCGGTGCCGCGTCCGCGCAAGGCCATACCCGAGCGCGCCGCGACCCTGGTGATGGCGATGCATGGCGCCGCAGTGTTGCTGCAGCGTCGTCCGCAACGCGGCATCTGGGGTGGGCTGTGGTCATTGCCGCTGGTGGGCGACATGGATGAGGCACTCGACGCGCATCCGGTGGCGCTCGACCGTGCGCGTGCCGTAGCGCAAGCCTACGGCATGGTGTCCTCGATCGAACTGGCCGGCGCGCTCACGCATACCTTCACGCATTTCCGCCTGCAGATGCACTTGTTGCGCGCGGACATCCGCCAGCCCGCCACGCTCAGCGATGACTGGCGCTGGGTGCCGCTGGGGAGGCTCGATTCCGTCGGGATGCCGGCGCCCGTGAAGCTGGCGCTGGAGACGCTGGCGCAGCCTAGCCTGGTGTAAGGGCCGGCGGCTGCAGCGCTACAGGATGTGGTGCTGCTTCATGTAGCGATGGACGATCTCGATGCGCATGCCGGCATCCATCAGTTCCATCAGCTTCTGCTTGGCCTTGAGCGGCACCGGCAGCAGTTCGCACAGCCGGTTGCCGACCCAGCTCGGGCTGGTCCAGTCATAAGGCTCGGCCAGCGGCACCTGGCCTTCCTCGCGCGCACCCAGCGTCGTGACGATGCGCCGCAGGGCATTGACGCAATCGTCGAACAGTTCACCCTTGCAGTCTTCCACGTCGGTCCCGATCGGCTCCACGGTGCCGCGTAGCAGGCTGCCTGCGGTGTCGAACGATCGCACCTTGAAGCGCTGCGTGCCGCGTACCTTGATCATCAGCAGGCCGAGCTGCTCCATGTCGCATTCGACGATATGGGCGATGCAGCCGATGTCGACCGGGACGGTCGGCGTGTCCGGCGTGGCGACCTCGTTGCCGCGCTTGATCAGGCAGACGCCGAACGGGGTCTGGTCGCGCAGGCAGGTGCGCACCATGTCGATGTAGCGGGCCTCGAAGATGCGCAGCGGCAACAGGCCACCCGGGAACAGCACCGTGTGCAGCGGGAACAATGACAGCTCGGTCGGCAGCGGCGGCAGCGGGGAAAACGGGGAGAGGGCAATATCTTCTTGCATGGGCGGGCGTCGGCGGGACCTTCGCGGGGGCGCCACGTGGCCTGGGCGGCGTGCCGCGGGCCAGTGGGGCAGGCGCGGTTTACGCGTCTACCGCCAGTTCGCGGTGGCGGACCAACACATTACCATGCGCGCGGAAGTAGGTGGCGAGCCGCTCCGCGATATAGACGGAACGGTGCTGCCCCCCTGTGCAGCCGATGGCGACGGTCAGGTAGCTGCGGTTATCGGCGATGAAACTTGGCAGCCACTTTTCGACATAGGCGCGGATGTCTTCGGCCATCGCCAGCACCATCGGCTGGCTTTGCAGGAAGTCGATGACGGGCTGGTCGCGACCGGTCAGCGGCCGCAGCTGCGTATCGTAGTACGGGTTGGGCAACGAGCGCACGTCGAAGACGAGGTCGGCGTCCGTCGGCACGCCGTGCTTGAAGCCGAACGATTCGAACATCAGGGTGATGTCGTGCGGCTCGTCGCTGATGAATTCCTTGATGTACGCGCGCAGGGCGTTGGTGCGCAGGGTGCTGGTGTCGATGCGGTGTGCCGGGTCGGCGAGCGGGCTCAGCAGCTCCCGCTCCATTTCGATGGCTTCGATGAGCGAGGTGTCGGGACCCTTGGCTGCGCTGTGCGGACTGCCCGTATCGGGCCGGCCGTTGCGGATCGACAGCGGATGGCGCCGGCGCGTCTCCGAGTAGCGCTGCACCAGCGCATTCGTGCTGGCCGTCAGGAACAGCATGCGGACATCGTGTTCCTTGCGCAGTTGGGTGATCGTCTCCGGCACCTTGCGCAGCGATTCGCGGCTGCGGATGTCGGTGGCGATGCCCAGGTGCGTGTAGCCCTGGTCCGCCAGGTAGCGCGCCAGTTCCGGAATGAACTGCGCGGGCAGGTTATCCACGCAGTAGTAGCCTGCGTCTTCGAGCACGTTCAGGGCGACCGACTTCCCCGAACCCGACATACCGGTGATGAGAATGATCCGCATCCCGCGAGGATAGCATCACATTGTGGCAACGCAGCGATCAACAAAAAAGCGGCCTGGGCGGCCGCCTTTCTGGCGCTGCGTTAAGCGCACGCTCAGCTCTTGTTCGACAGGCAATCGCTCTGGGCCTTTTTGTACTCATCGCCCTTCTTGCCCTTGTTGGCCTTGGCGCAGGCTGCCATCTTTTCCTGCTGGGTCATCGGTGCGGCCGCTGCAGCCGGCGCGGCGTCGGTTTTACCGGACAGGCAATCGCTTTGGGCCTTCTTGTACGCATCGCCCTTCTTGCCTTTGTTGGCCTTGGCGCAGGCCGCCATCTTTTCCTGCTGAGTGTTCTTGGCGGCGGGAGCCGGGGCGCTGGCCTGGGCGAACGCTTGGCCGGCCAGGAACGGGAGTGCCAGGGCGCAAGCGGCAATCAGTTGTTTCATCGTTTTCTCCTTGGGTACCATCAGAAGGGCGGGCGGATCGAGCCGCTGCGCCCGCGATGAACGCCGCCGCGTGTGCTCGGCGCATTCCCTCCCACAACGGAATGGCCGTGTGTCGGGTTGACGTTTTTCAACAAAAGTTTAAGAAAGCCGCCGCGCTCACGTGCCGGAGCGCGAGCTTTGTAACGACTTTGTTAAAGCAGGCGGCCCTGCTGCGAATGCGATGCGGCTTCGGCCTGCATGGCGGCGCGCTGGCGGTCCATGAAGTCGCGCAGCGTGTCGATACCGCGCAGCCGCAGGATGGTGTTGCGCACGGCCGCCTCGACCAGCACGGCCAGGTTGCGGCCTGCTGCCACCTGGATATTCACCATGTGGATGGGCAGGCCAAGCACGTCCATGTATTGCGAATCCAGCGGCAGTCGCTCGAACTCGCCGTCGCTGCGGCGCACGAGCTGGACGATCAGCTTGATCTTCATCTTCCGGCGCACCGCGGTCTCGCCGAAGATGGTCTTGATGTCGAGCAGGCCCAGGCCGCGCACTTCCAGCAGGTTCTGCAGCAGCGGCGGGCAGCGGCCCTCGATGAAGTCCGGCCCCAGGCGCACGAAGTCGACTGCGTCGTCGGCCACCAGCCCGTGGCCGCGCGAGATCAGTTCCAGCCCGAGCTCGCTCTTGCCCAGGCCGGAATCGCCCATGATCAGCACGCCCATGCCGAGGATGTCGAGGAACACCCCGTGCATCGTCACGCGCGGCGCCGAGATGCGCGACAGGTACAGCCGCAGGTGGTCGATCACGGCCGCAGAGGAAATCGGCGAGGTGAACAGCGGCGTGGACGACCGCGTGCAGCGCAGTTCCAGGTCGGGCGGCGGATCGACACCGTTGGCCACTACCAGGAAGGGCGGCTCGAGCAGGATCAGTTCGCCCATCTGGCGCTTGCGGTTTTCTTCGGACAGGCGCTGGTAATAGGTGATCTCGGGCTTGCCGAGCACCTGGATGCGGTTCGGGTGGATCAGGTTCAAGTGTCCCACCAGATCGGCTGCGGAGGTCGCTTCCTTGGCGAAATCCACGTCGAATGCGCGGTCCGCGCCTTCCATGCCGGCGACCCATGACAGCTTCAGGTCGGCGGCATTGTCGTCGAAAATCGATTGGGCGGTGACGCCGGTCAGTTCCATGTCGGTGCGTTCCGTGGTGCTCAGGCGGAGGGCGGTCGGGCCGCGGCACTCGCGGCGTGCTGCCTTCGACCTATGGGCGCCAGTCGGTGAGTAGCTGGTGAATCGCCTCGGGCGACGGCAGGGTGATGAGTCCCTCGCGCATGTCGCGGTCGGACAGCAGTTGGGCGATTTCGGACAGTATCTCCAGGTGCTGCTGGGTGGCCTGCTCCGGCACCAGCAGGAAGATCAGCAGCGAGACGGGCTTGCCGTCGGGTGATTCGAAGGGCACGGGCTCGGACAGACGCATGAACGCCGCCAGCGGCTGCTTGAGCCCCTTGATGCGGCCGTGCGGAATGGCCACGCCAGCTCCCAGGCCCGTCGATCCGAGGGATTCCCGTGCAAACAGGTTGTCGGTGACGGTCGCGCGGGCAACCCCGTGATTGTTTTCGAACAGCAGGCCTGCCTGTTCAAACACCCGCTTTTTGCTGGTTACGCTGACATCGAGGGCAATATTCCCGGGCGGCAGCAGTTTGGCCAAGCGATTCATGTGTAATGCGTGAAATGAGCGGCGTCCTTCTGCAACAAGGTGGCGCGCGGACAATCGGGTCATTATAGACCAGCACACCGCGCGATTTGTGCGGCGCACCAGCGGTGGCTGCTTACGGCAGAGAGGCGACTCCCCCAAGGCTGTGATCGGTTGCAGCAAGCGTTTTCGCGTTGCCGCAGCCCCTGTTGTCGCACAGCGTGACGCGGAAACCCGCACGGCGCCATACGTTCGTGCTTTTGTCAGATTTTAGCCTGACTTAATTCATGTGCAATCGGATTCATCGGGCATGCACCAACACATAAAAAAACCGCGCCATCCCAGAGCGCGGTCTTTTGTGGTGCGTTGTGCTATTGCTGCAGCTGCACGGCGGAGAAGGCTTGATGCTTCAGGGCGTCGCGATCGTGCCCCTGCACGCGGTCCTTGTACTTGAGGACCTGCCGGTCGAGCTTGTCGACAAGGAGATCGATGGCCGCATAGAGATCTTCATGGTGTGACTCAACGAAGACATCCTTACCCTTGAGATGCAGGTTGATTTCCGCGTACTGACGACGGTTCTTCTCCTTGTGCTTATCGACCGATAGCAACACGCTGACGCCAATCACCTGATCGAAGTGCCTGATCACACGCTCCAGTTTCGTTTCCACGTACTCACGCAACGGCGGCGTGATGTCCAGGTGGTGTCCACTGAGTTTGAAGTTCATAGCGGTTCTCCTTCTCACGGATGGGCCGCACCGGAATTGCCCGCGATGCGGCTATAAAGACTTACGCAAATTCACTGCAGGGATTTTGAGGGCTTCGCGGTACTTGGCCACCGTCCGACGGGCCACCACGAATCCTTGTTCGCCTAACAGCTCGGCAATTCTGCTATCGGACAGAGGATTCTTCGGGTCTTCGGCTCCTACAAGTTGCTTGATGAGCGCGCGTATCGCAGTGGATGACGCGGCCCCGCCGGTTTCCGTCGATACATGGCTGCCGAAGAAGTACTTCAGCTCGAAGGTCCCCAGGGGGGTCGCCATGTACTTGTTGGTCGTCACACGGGAGATCGTGGACTCGTGTAGACCCAGTGTATCGGCTATTTCCCGCAAAACCAAGGGGCGCATGGCGATTTCGCCGTGCGTGAAAAAGCTCTTTTGACGTTCGACAATCGCTTGCGAGACACGCAGGATGGTGTCGAAGCGCTGCTGGATGTTCTTGATCAGCCAGCGTGCTTCCTGCAGCTTCTGCTGCAGGTTGGCGGCGCCCGATTCGCCTCGGCTGCTGCGCAGGATCTGCGCGTACATGTCGTTGATGCGCAGGCGCGGCATCACGTCGGGGTTCAACTGTGCCATCCAGCCTGCGGCAGTTTTACGCACCACCACGTCGGGCACGACAAAGTCGGCCTCGGCGCGCCCGAAGGCGTGGCCCGGGAACGGCGCCAGCGAGCGGATCAGTTCATGCGCGGCCTTCAGCGCGCCTTCATCGACGGACAACGCTTTCTTCAGGCGTGTGTAGTCCCGCGCGGCGAGCAGTTCGAGATGCTGGCTGACGATGGCCAGCGCCAGCGGCTTGGCCGGCGAGTCCAGGCGCTGCAGCTGCAACGTCAGGCATTCCGCCGCCGAGCGCGCGCCGATACCGGCCGGATCGAAGCTCTGCAGCATGCGCAGCGCGGCCTGCAGTTCGTCGAGTTCGGCCTCGAGTTCGGCCGGCAGGTCGGCGAGGATCTCATCGAGCGAGCCGGTCAGGTAGCCTTCGTCGTCCAGCGACTCGATCAGGAAGATGACGAGGCCTTTGTCGCGCAGGGACAGCTTGAGCGGCGCCAGCTGTTCCATCAGGAATTCGCGCAGCGTGGGTTCGGCCTCGCGCAGCTGCATCGGGGCGCGGTCGTCTTCGTCCGACTGCGGTTTGCGTGCGAAGTCGTCGAGGCTCCAGTCGGAACGATCGGCGCCATAGTCGCTGTCGAAATCGCTGCCGTTTTCGTACGATGTCTCGGCAGTGTCGGCGTGGTCCGCGCCGTTGGCGGCGGTCGGCGGCGATTCGGTCGGCGGCGGGGTGGCGCTGCTGCTCTGCAGGGCACTGACCGAGCCGTCGACGCCGATGCGCGGGGAGGTGTCGAGCCACTCGTTCTCGCGCTCAAGCAGCGGGTTCTCAGTCAGCGCTTGCTCGACTTCCTGTTGCAGCTCGATGGTCGACAGCTGCAGCAGCCGGATCGATTGCTGCAGTTGCGGCGTGAGCGCCAGATGCTGAGAGAGACGGAGCTGGAGCGACTGTTTCATGCGGGCTATTCTATGCCCAACAGTCGACCGATGGAACGGAATTTGCTTGATTGTGCGGTTCTGCTACGTCCATAAGACGTAGGCAAGTGCGCCGGGCTTACATCCGGAAGTTGTCGCCCAAATAGACCTTGCGGACGTCTTCGTTTTCGACGATCTGCTCGGGCATGCCGGCGGCGAGCACCGAGCCCTCGCTGATGATGTAGGCGTGGTCGCAGATACCCAGCGTTTCGCGCACATTGTGATCGGTGATCAGCACACCGATGTTGCGGTCCTTCAGGAAGCTGACGATGCGCTGGATTTCGCCTACGGCGATCGGGTCCACGCCGGCGAATGGTTCATCGAGCAGGATGAAGCGTGGCGAGGAGGCCAGCGCCCGGGCGATTTCGACGCGGCGGCGCTCGCCGCCGGACAGCGAGAGCGCGGGGTTGTCGCGCAGGTGAGCGATCTGCAGGTCGTCGAGCAGGGCGTCCAGCCGGCGGTTGACTTTGGCCGCCGATAGCGGCTTGCCGTCCTGCTCCTGCAGTTCCAGCACGGCCCGGATGTTTTCCTGCACGTTGAGCTTGCGGAACACCGAGGCTTCCTGCGGCAGGTACGACAGTCCCATGCGCGCGCGCTGGTGGATCGGCAGGCGGCTGATGTGCTGGCCGTCGAGCGCGATATCGCCGGCGTCCAGCGCCACCAGCCCGACGATCATGTAGAACGAGGTGGTCTTGCCCGCGCCGTTCGGGCCGAGCAGGCCGACCACCTCGCCGCTCTTGACGTCCAGCGAAACGTCCTTGACCACCGTGCGCGTGCCGTAGCGCTTTTTCAGGTGCCGGACCACCAGCGTGCTGGAGGTGGCGGCTTGCGGCGCGACGGTGGCGGTGGCTTGGGCAGTGGCGGGCATAGGCGAAGCGGAAAAGCGGGTCGGCGGGACGGATCAGGGCTTGGCAGCCGGCGCCGCCGGCGTGCCGCTGCGCGGCGCGAGCACGGCGCGCACGCGGCCGGACGGGTTGGCGGCGGTCGCGTTTTCCGCGCCGCCCGAGGCCGTGTAGAACTCCTTCTGGCCGTCATAGGTGATGACCGCACCGCGGATATCGTCGAGCTGCGTGGCGCCCTGCAGGCGTTCCATGCGGGCACGGTTGATCAGCTTGGAGATATCCTGCTTGCCGTCGTACTCGATGCGTTCGCCCCAGCCCTGGATGTACTCGTCGACGTTGTCGCGCTTCTGGCGGATGAAGGCCAGGTTGCCGGGCTTGGCGATGGCGACGGCGTAGTTGTAGCCTTCCGGATCGGTGCGCAGGTCGGCCGTGTCGGAGCGCAGCACCATGGTGCCCTTGGTCAGCACCACGTTGCCGGACAGGTGGTAGACCTGTTTCAGGTCGTCGTAGCTGGCGTTGTCGGCTTCGAGCACCAGCGGCTTGTCGCGGTCGGCGCGCTCGGCGTGCGCGGGCAGGGTCGCCAGCAGCGCGGCGCTCAGGGCAAGGAGGGCAAGGCCGCTGGCGCGGCGGGTGTCGGTCATGGAGATCGGATCGGAGAAGGCGCGGTGGGTCGGGAGCGTCGGGGCCGGAACGTTGCCGAGGGCGCAGTTTACTGCTTCGGCGCGCCCAGCCCTTCGATGCGGCCGCGCACATTGCCCAGCAATTGTACTTGGCGCGTCACGTTGTTGAAGACGAGGCCGTTGGCATTCATGACCGACGGCCCGCGATGGAGTTCGACCGGCTTGTCGGTACGCACCACGTCGTCGTTGAGCAGCACCTGGAAGTAGGTCGAATCGGCGGTCATCAGCGGATCCTGGCGCGAGTCAGGGCCCTGGGCGCGGACCACCTTGGCGTTGTCGTACAGGTCGATTATGCTGCCTTCGCCGTTCATCTTGCCGAGATTGGCGCGCGCAGTGACCTGCGGGCGGTCCGGTGCATAGACGCGCAGCGCGGGGAAGGTGACGTCATAGGTCAGATCGTCCTCGTAGTGGTTCATGTGGACGCCGGTGAAGCGGTACTTGGTGATGCCGCGCTCGTCCAGCGCGGTGGCCGAGATGCCGTCCATGGTGTAGTCGGCCACGTGGCGCTTGGCCTGGTTGGCGGTCTCTTCGGTCTGCGGCGTGTTGACCTGCACCAGCAGGAAGGTGACGCCGCACACGATCGCCATCAGCAGGATGGGCAACCCGCGCAGCATGACCTGCAGCAAGGAGGAGACGAGGCGTTGGGAGCGTTCGCTGGCCATGTCAGGAGGCGTTGGGCGCTTGCAGCAGTTGCGCGAGCAGGTCGTCGTAGGCGCCCTGGGCCTTGAGGATCAGGTCGGCGACTTCGCGCGCCGCGCCGCGACCGCCCTTGGCCCGGGTCACATAGTGGCAGCGGCTGCGCACCTCGGCATGGGCCTGGGCCGGACAGGCGGCAAAGCCGACCTGTGCCATGACCGGCAGGTCGGGCCAGTCGTCGCCCATGTAGCCAGCGTCAGCGGGCAGCAGCGCCGTGGCGGCAAGCAGGTGGACGAAGGCCTCGCGCTTGTCTGCCACCCCTTGGTACAGATGTTCGATGCCGAGTTCCCCTGCGCGCCAGGCCACGATCTCGGATTCGCGGCCGGTGATGATGGCCGGCGTGATGCCAGCCTGGGCCAGCAGCTTGATGCCGTGGCCGTCCAGCGTGTCGAAGGCCTTGCTGATCTCGCCCTGCGGGCCAACCAGCAGGCGCCCGTCGGTCAGCACGCCGTCCACGTCGAAGATCATCAGGCGCACGCGGGCAGCGCGCTCCATCGCTTGCGGGAAGCGCGCGTCGATGTTGCTGTGGACGGGGGAATCGGCCGGGCCGGACATCGGTGAAACCTCAGGGTGTCAGAGCAGCGGGATCAGATGACCTTGGCGCGGGTCAGGTCGTGGATATGCAGCGCGCCGCTCAACTGCCCGGCGGCGTCCACCACCAGCAGTTGGTTGATGCGGTGCGTTTCCATCACTTCGACCGCTTCGACCGCGAGCTGGTCGGGGCCGACCGCGCGCGGGTTGCGGTGCATCACCTCGTGGATCGGCACGGCGCGCCAGTCGCGCGGGGTTTCCAGCAGGCGGCGCAGGTCGCCGTCGGTGAAGACGCCCACGGCGCGGCCTTCGGCGTCGACCACGGCGGTCATCGCCATGCCCTTGCGGGTGATTTCCATCAGCGCCTGCGACAGCGGCGTGTCTTCGGTCACGCGTGGCACGGCGTCGCCCTGGCGCATGACGTCGCGCACGTGCGTGAGCAGCTTGCGGCCGAGCGAGCCGCCCGGGTGCGAGCGGGCGAAATCGTCCGCGCCGAAGCCGCGCGCATCGAGCAGTGCCACGGCCAGCGCGTCGCCCAGCGCCATTTGCGCGGTGGTGCTGGCGGTCGGCGCCAGGTTGAGCGGACAGGCCTCGACCTCGACACGCGAGTTCAGCACGATGTCGGCGTGCTGTGCCAGCGACGATTGCGGATTGCCCGTCACGGCGATCAGCTTGGCGCCCAGCCGCTTGACGAGCGGCAGGATGGCGGTCAGCTCGGATACCTCGCCGGAATTGGAGAAGCCGATGAAGACGTCGTCGCGCGTGACCATGCCGAGGTCGCCGTGGCTGGCTTCGGCCGGGTGGACGAAGAATGCCGGCGTGCCGGTGGAGGCGAGCGTGGCCGCCACCTTGCGCGCGATATGGCCGGATTTGCCGATGCCCGACACGACCACGCGGCCGGTGCAGCGCAGCACCATCTCGACCGCGCGCGCAAAGTCGGCGGAAACCTGGGACTTGAGACCGAGCACGGCCTGCGCTTCGATGTCGAAGGTCTGCTGGGCCAGGGCCAGCGCTCGATCCGGATTGAAATTCGCTATCATGGCGGCGAAGTATAACAACGATTGACCATGGCCACGGCCGCCCGGAGCGCGCCGCGGCTTGGCCTGCGGGGGAGCGGACGGGGCGTGCGGGCGCACCGCTTTGCTGTGCCGCGACGGCCTGCCTCCGATCATCGCTTCCTCCCGCCGCCACGCTCCGGCACTGTGCCGCCGCGTCTCGCGTCTCTCGCTTTTGTTGCCCTGGCATCGGTCTTGCGAGCTGCGGCGTGCCGCTTGCCGCTTGCCGCTTGCCGCACGCACCGTTCCGATACCGGGGCACCGTCCCGTGTTGCCAACCCTTTCGCCTGATTTTTCGCGTCGCATGCATTCGCCGCTGGAACTCACCCTCGTGTTATTGGCCGCCGCCGTGATCGGCGTGGTGCTGTTCCGCATGCTGCAGCTGCCGCCGATGCTGGCTTACCTGGTGGTCGGCGTGCTGATCGGCCCGAATGCGACCGGGCTGGAGTCCGATTCGGCCCAGACGCGCTACCTGGCTGAGTTCGGCGTGGTGTTCCTGATGTTCTCGATCGGGCTGGAATTCAGCCTGGCCAAGCTGCGTTCGATGCGCCGGCTGGTGCTGGGGCTGGGCGCCTCGCAGGTGGTGCTGACCATATTGCTGACGGTGCCGGCCTCGCTGCTGCTGTCGCGCTGGTATCCGCTGTCGTGGCAGGTGAGCCTGGCGCTGGGCGGCGCGCTGGCGATGTCGTCCACCGCCATCGTCTCCAAGATGCTGGCCGAGCGGCTGCAACTGGAGACCGAGCACGGCCGCAACATCATCAGCGTGCTGCTGTTCCAGGACCTGGCCGTGGTGCTGCTGCTGATCGTGGTGCCGTCGCTCGGCAAGAACCCGACCGACCTGGTGCTGACGCTGTCCATCGCGGCGGTGAAGATCATCGTCGCACTGGTGCTGATCCTGTTCCTGGGGCAGAAGCTGATGTCGCGCTGGTTCCATCTGGTGGCCGCGCGCCGCTCGCAGGAGCTGTTCATGCTGAACCTGCTGCTGGTGACGCTGGGCATGGCGGCGCTGACTGAGCGGCTGGGCCTGTCGATGGCGCTGGGTGCCTTCCTGGCCGGCATGCTGGTGTCGGAAACGCCGTACCGGCTGCAGGTGGAGGAAGACATCAAGCCCTTCCGCGACGTGCTGCTGGGGCTGTTTTTCGTGACGGTGGGCATGCTGCTCGACCCGCGCGTGGTGGTCGATCACTGGGCGCTGGTGTTGGGGCTGGTGATCGGACCGGTGCTGTTCAAGTTCATGCTGATCGCCCTGCTGGCGCGCGCCTTCGGCTCGGGCGGCGGCGCGGCGATCCGCACGGCGCTGGGCCTGGCGCAGGCCGGCGAGTTCGGCTTCGTGCTGCTCAACCAGATCGACGGAATGCGGCTGATCGATCCGCTGCTCAGCCAGGCGATCCTGGCGGCGATGCTGCTGTCGATGCTGCTTGCACCGTTCCTGATCCAGTACAGCGACGCGATCGCCATGCGGCTGTCGCGCACGGACTGGCTGATGCAGTCGCTGGCGATGACCAAGATCGCCGCGCAGAGCCTGCAGACCGAACGCCACGTCATCATCTGCGGCTACGGGCGCAGCGGCCAGAACCTGGCGCACATGCTGGAGCAGGAGGACATCAGCTACGTCGCCCTCGACCTGGACCCGGACCGCGTGCGCGATGCGGCGGCGGCGGGCGAGCGCGTGGTTTATGGCGATGCGGCGCGGCGCGAGTCGCTGGTGGCGGGCGGGATCCACCGCGCGGCGGCGGTCGCCGTCACCTATGCCGACACGGCCTCGGCGCTCAAGGTGCTGCACCACGTGCAGGCGCTGGCGCCGACCTTGCCCGTCATCGTGCGCACCATCGACGATGCCGACCTCGACCGGCTGCAGCAGGCCGGCGCCACCGAAGTGGTGCCGGAGATCATCGAGGGCAGCCTGATGCTGGCGTCGCACGCGCTGGTGCTGCTGGGCGTGCCGCTGCGGCGCGTGGTGCGCCGCGCGCAGGAAATGCGCGATGCGCGCTACGGCCTGCTGCGCGGCTACTTCCACGGCCAGGATGACGAGGAGGACATGCTCGAGCGCGACGCCGTGCGCCTGCATTCGGTGCCGCTGGTCAAGGGCTCGCCCGCGATCGGCCGCGCGCTGGGCACGTTGGGGCTGGAAACCTTCAAGACCTCGGTGACGGCGATCCGGCGCCACGGCATCCGCGCGCTCGATCCGGAGCCGGACACCCTGCTGGAACTGGGCGATATCGTCGTGCTGCGCGGCACGCCCGAGGGCCTGCAGCAGGCAGACGAGCACCTGTCGCCCCGCTGATGCGGGTTCGCTATTTCGCCGCGGCTTCGAGCAGCGGCCCGCGCGAGCGCCGCGGCAGCGGCGGGTCGGCCAAGTTCGCCGGCAGGCCGGTCAGCACCGCGGCCGCGTCCAGCGAGCGGATCGGCACGCGCGTGTCCGACGGGATGCGCCCGTCCTGCTGCAGCATCAGGTAGCGCAGGCAGCAGACGCGTAGGAACGAGGCGAAGTTGGCAACCTCGCCGCGCCGCGCCAGCAGTTCGTCGTAGAGCCTGCCGATCAGCTGGGTGGCGCTCAGGCCGTCGCGCCGGCCGATCTCTTCGAGCACGTCCCAGAACAGGCATTCGAGCCGCACGCTGGTCGCCACGCCGTGCAGGCGCAGCGAGCGGGCCTGGGTTTCGTACGATTGCGGATTGGCGCGGATGAAGATTTCGCACATGACGGGTCTCCGGGCAGGAGCGCCCGGAGCGCGGGCAGTCCGATCAGTGTAGGACCCGCGTCCCCAGGACTTCAAGGAACTGCGCCAGCCATGCGGGGTGGGCCGGCCACGCGGGCGCGGTCACCAGGTTGCCGTCGGTATGGGCGTGGTCGACGGGGATGTCCTGGTAAGTGCCGCCCGCCGCCGTGACTTCCGGGCCACATGCCGGGTAGGCGGAACACGCGCGGCCCTCCAGGACACCCGCCGCCGACAGCAGCTGCGCGCCGTGGCAGATCGCCGCGATGGGTTTGCCGGCGCCGCTGAAGTGGCGCACGATGTCGAGCACGCGCGGGTTGAGGCGCAGGTATTCGGGGGCGCGGCCGCCGGGCACGACCAGTGCGTCATAGGCGGCGGGATCGACGTCGGCGAAGCTGGCATTGACGGTGAAGCGGTGGCCGGGCTTCTCGGAATACGTCTGCGCCCCCTCGAAGGCGTGCACGGCGGTGGCGACCGACTCGCCGGCCCGCTTGTCCGGGCAGACGGCGTGCACGGTATGGCCGACCATCTGCAAGGCCTGGAAGGGCACCATGACTTCGTAGTCTTCGACGTAGTCGCCCACGAGCATCAGAATCTTCTTCGTCATCGCCGTCTCCTGTAAGGTTGCGGTTTGTGCGCGGTCGCCGCGGACCGTGCTCGCTGCATTGTGGTGCGATGCCATCCGGGCCGGGTGGTAGCCGGCTACCGCATTGCCTGTTCCTCTTTCCGTTTCAGCCGTTTCAGCAATGACCGACGCCAGCATGTCTCCACCTTCGCCCGTTCCCGCCTCGACCGAACTGGGCGACGTGACGCGCTATCTGCGCGAGCGCATCCGCACCGTGCCCGACTGGCCGCAGCCGGGGGTGATGTTCCGCGACATCACGCCGCTCCTGCAGGACCCGAAGAGCCTGCGCGTGCTGGTGGACGTGTTTATCCATCGCTACATGGGGCAGGGGCTGAACCTGGTGGCGGGCATCGATGCGCGCGGCTTCATCCTCGGCTCCATCGTCGCGTACGAGCTGAACCTGGGCTTCGTGCCGATCCGCAAGAAGGGCAAGCTGCCGTTCACCACCGTGGCCGAGGAGTACATGCTGGAATACGGCAGCGCCACGGTGGAGATCCACGCCGATGCCTGCAAGCCCGGCGACCGCGTGCTGCTGATCGACGACCTGATCGCCACCGGCGGCACCATGATGGCCGGCAAGCGCCTGCTGGAGCGGCTGGGCGCGACGGTGGTGGAAGGTGCGGCCATCGTCGACCTGCCCGAGCTGGGCGGCTCGCGCCTGCTGATGGACGGCGGCCTGCCGCTCTTTACCGTGTGCCGCTTCGACGGGCATTGATGCCGTCCGGGCGATGTCCTGGCCGTATACCCATATGTGACAAAAATATGACACCCTGCGCGCGCCGCGCGGTAGCATGATCCTTTCCGCGAGAAGACCACGATGCCCCATGTGCTTCTGTTCCTGCTGTCCTCCATCGCCATCACTGTGATGCCGGGGCCGGACAACCTGCAGGTGATTGCGCGCGGCGCGAGCCAGGGGCGCAAGGCCGGGCTGGCGGCGGCGGCAGGGTTTGCCTCGGGCTGCCTGTTCCATACGACGCTGGCGGCGCTGGGGCTGGCGGCGGTGCTGCAGTCCGCACCGGTGGCGTTCCAGGCGATTCGCTGGCTGGGCGCGGCCTACCTGGTCTGGCTGGGCGTGCAGGCGCTGCGCAGCAAAGGCGGCTTCGGGCCGGCGGTGAGCGCACAAGCGGCGGCGCCCGATCTGTGGCAGGTGTTCCGCCAGAGCGTGCTGGCCAACATCCTCAACCCCAAGGTGACGCTGTTCTTCGTGGTGTTCCTGCCGCAGTTCGTCGATGCGCGGGCCGGTCATGCGGCGCTGCAGATGCTGCTGCTGGGCGGGGTGTTCATGGCGCAGACCATCGTGGTCTTCGGCCTGTACGGCTGGTGCGCGGCGGCGCTGGGCGGCTGGATGCGCCGCACGCCGCGCGCGTCGGTGTGGCTGGACCGCGTGAGCGGCTGCATTTTCATTGGGCTGGGGTTGCGGGTCGCACTCACCAAGTAAGCAATAAGAAGCAAGGCAAGATTCGATGTACACGCTGCTCAAGCTGCTCTCGGGCGTCGCCCTGCTGGTCTGGGGGACGCAGACCGTCAAGGTCGGCATGCTGCGCCTGTATGGCGCCGACCTGCGCCGGCTGCTGTCGCGCAGTGTGTCGAACCGGTTCTGCGCGCTGCTGGCCGGTATCGGCGTGACGTGCCTGGTGCAGCGCAGCAATGCCACCGCCACCATCGTCGGCGCGTTCGTCGCGCAGGGGTTGATGGGCGTGTCATCGGCGCTGGCGATCCTGCTGGGTGCCAACGTGGGCAGCGCGATGATGGCGCAAGTGTTTGCGCTGGACCTGTCGTGGCTGTCGCCGCTGCTGATCTTCTTCGGGGTGATCCTGCACCTGTCGCGCAAGGGCAGCCCGGTCGGGCATTTCGGGCGCGTGCTGATCGGGCTGGGGTTGATCATGCTGGCGCTGGAGCTGATCGCGGTGGCGGCCAGCCCGATGGTGGAGGCCAACGCGCTGCGCGTGCTGCTCGGTTCGATCTCGGCCGATACCGGCCTGAACATGCTGATCGGTGCGCTGCTCACGCTGCTGTGCTATTCGAGCCTGGCGGTGGTGCTGTTCTGCGCCACGCTGGCGACCTCGGCGGCGGTGTCGATCAAGGTGGCGTTCGCGATCGTGCTGGGCGCCAATATCGGCAGCGCCGTCGCCGCGCTGGCGACCACGCCGTCGTCCAGCCAGGCGGCGCGCCGGGCGACGCTGGGCAACCTGCTGTCGCGCGTGCTGGGGGCGGCGCTGGTGCTGCCGTTCCTGGGCAAGCTGGCCGCACTGGCGCCGCATGCCAGTGTGGCGCTGCAGCATGTGGTGGTGGCGTTCCACGTGCTCTTCAACGTGGCACTGGCGGTGCTGCTGATCGGCTTCACCGATCAGATGGCCAGGCTGTGCACGCGCATCCTGCCCGGTGGCCGGCACGTCGACGAACTGGTCGCGCCGCGCTATCTCGATCCGTCGGCGCTGGCCACGCCCACGCTGGCGCTGGGCAATGCCTCGCGCGAGGTGCTGCGCATCGGCGACCGTGTCGAGCACATGCTGGAAAACACAATGCGCGTGCTCAAGACCGACGACGTGCGGCTGCTGCAGACCACGCGTGCCGTCGACGATGAAGTCGACGCGCTGTACACGGCCATCAAGCTCTACCTGACACAGCTCAGCCACGAGGCGCTGGACGAGCGCGAGGGCAAGCGCTGGGCCGACATCATCTCGCTGACCATCAACCTGGAGCATGCCGGCGACATCATCGACCGCCTGCTGCAGGACGTGCGCGAGAAGAAGATCGCGCACAAGCTGGCCTTCTCGGAGGCGGGCCTGCGGGAGCTGGAAGACATGCATGCCCGGCTGGTTGCCAACCTGCGGCTGGCGCTGTCGGTGTTCCTGACCGGCGACCTGCGCAGCGCCCAGCAGCTGATGCTGGAGAAGGCGCACTTCCGCGACCTGGAGAAGCGCTACGCGCGCAGCCACCTCACGCGCGTGTCGGCGCAGACCTCGGAGAGCATCGAGACCAGCTCGCTGCACCTGGACATCATCAGCGACTTCAAGCGGCTCAATTCGCTGTTCTGCGCAGCTGCGTACACCGTGCTGGACGAGGCCGGGCTGCTGGGCCGCAGCCGCATGAACGATGCGGACGAGGCCACGACCAACGAGGCCTGAGCGCTACAGCTTGTAGCCGATCTGCCGCAGCAGGTCCTTGCGCCACGCGATGTCGGCATCGGTCTCGATGCCCAGCGGCGGGGCGCCATCCACCACCCCTAGCACGCCACGGCCCTGCTCGGTCTGCGCGACGATCACCTGCGTCGGGTTGGCGGTGGCGCAGTCGATGCGGCACACTTCCGGCACCGCGCGCACGGCGGCCAGCACATTGACGGGGAAGAAGCCGTCACCCAGGAAGATCAGGAAGGTATGGCCCGCGCCGATGGCCAGCGCGTTGTCGCGGGCCAGTTTGAGCGCGGTGTCGTCATTGCCGGACCAGCGCACCAGCCGCTTGCCGGAGGCCTCGCAGAAGGCCAGGCCGAAGCGGATGCCGGGCACTGCGCCGACCAGTGCCTCGTGGAGGTCTTCCACGGTCTTGATGAAGTGCGACTGGCCGAGGATGAAGTTGGTGGCTTCCGGCTTGACGATGGGGACTACCGTGAGTTCCATGGCCGCGCTCCCGCGAGTAGGGCAACGCCATCCATGGTAGGCCGCCCCAACGTCATTGCAAGTCGCGGCGGCGTGAGCCCTACTTGCGCTTGAGCAACGGCGCCAGATACTTGCCGGTAAAACTCGCCTTGCTTCTGGCTACATCCTCGGGCGTGCCCTTGGCGATGATCTGTCCGCCGCCGGCGCCGCCTTCCGGCCCCAGGTCGAGCAGCCAGTCGGCTGTTTTGATCACGTCGAGGTTGTGCTCGATGATGACGACCGTGTTGCCCTGGTCGCGCAGCTTGTGGATCACCTTGAGCAGCAGCTCGATGTCGTGGAAGTGCAGGCCGGTGGTCGGCTCGTCGAGGATGTAGAGCGTGCGGCCGGTGTCGCGCTTGGACAGCTCCAGCGACAGCTTCACGCGCTGCGCCTCGCCGCCCGACAGCGTGGTCGCCGACTGTCCCAGGCGGATGTAGCCCAGGCCCACGTCCAGCAGCGTCTGCAGCTTGCGGCGCACCACCGGCACCGGCGCGAAGAACTCGTGCGCCTGCTCGACCGTCATCTCGAGCACCTCGGTGATGTTCTTGCCCTTGTACAGCACTTCCAGCGTCTCGCGGTTGTAGCGCTTGCCGTGGCACACGTCGCAGGGCACGTACACGTCGGGCAGGAAGTGCATCTCGACCTTGAGCACGCCGTCGCCCTGGCACGCCTCGCAGCGGCCGCCCTTGACGTTGAACGAGAAGCGGCCCGGATCGTAGCCGCGCTCCTTGGCGGCCGGCACGCCCGCGTACAGTTCGCGGATCGGCGTGAACAGGCCGGTGTAGGTGGCCGGGTTGGAGCGCGGGGTGCGGCCGATCGGCGACTGGTCGACGTTGATGACTTTGTCGAAGTGCTCCAGGCCGTCGATGCGGTCGTGCGCGGTGGGCTCCGGGGTGGAGCCGTAGAGGTGGCGCGCCACCGCGTTGTACAGCGTGTCGTTGATCAGCGTCGATTTGCCCGAGCCCGATACGCCCGTCACGCAGGTGAGCAGCCCGACCGGGATGTCAGCGTTGACGTTCTTCAGGTTGTTGCCGGCCGCGTTGACGATGCGCAGCCAGCGCTCTTCGTCGGGTGCGGTGCGTTGCTGCGGCACCTCGATGCGGCGCTTGCCCGACAGGTATTCGCCGGTCAGCGAGCCGGGCGACTGCTCGATCTGCCTGGGCGTGCCCTCGGCGATGATCTGGCCGCCGTGCACGCCGGCGCCCGGGCCGATGTCGACCACGTGGTCCGAGGCGCGGATCATGTCTTCATCGTGCTCGACCACCAGCACCGAGTTGCCGAGGTCGCGCAGATGCTTGAGGGTGCCGATCAGGCGGTCGTTGTCGCGCTGGTGCAGGCCGATGGAGGGCTCGTCGAGCACGTACATCACCCCGGTCAGGCCCGAGCCGATCTGCGAGGCCAGGCGGATGCGCTGCGCCTCGCCGCCGGAGAGCGTATCGGCGCTGCGCTCCAGCGACAGGTAGTCGAGCCCGACATTGTTCAGGAAGTTCAGCCGCGAGGTGATTTCCTGGACGATCTTGTCGGCGATCTCGTGCTTGGCGCCATGCAGGTTCAACGTGAGGAAATACGTGAGCGCATCGCGCAGCGGCCAGCCGTTGATCTCGTAGATGGCACGGGCCTGGCCGTCGTCGCCGAGCTTGACGTGGCGTGCCTCGCGGCGCAGGCGCGTGCCCTCGCACTCGGGGCAGGCCTGGTTGTTCTGGTACTTGGCCAGCTCTTCGCGCACGGCGATGGAGTCGGTTTCCTTGTAGCGCCGCTCCAGGTTGGGGATGATGCCCTCGAAGGCGTGCTCGCGCACCGTGGTGCGGCCGCGCTCGTTGATGTACGTGAACGGAATTTGCTGCTTGCCCGAGCCCTGCAGCACGACGTCCTGGACGTCTTTGGGCAGCTCTTCGAACGGCGTGTCGGTGTCGAAGTCGTAGAACGCCGCCAGGCTCTGCAGCATCTGGAAATAGAACTGGTTGCGGCGGTCCCAGCCCTTGATGGCGCCCGAGGCCAGCGACAGGTTGGGGAAGGCCACCACGCGCTTCGGGTCGAAAAAGGTGATCTGGCCCAGGCCGTCGCAATGGGGGCAGGCGCCCATCGGGTTGTTGAACGAAAACAGGCGCGGTTCCAGCTCCGGCAGCGAATACGAGCAGATCGGGCAGGCGAACTTGGAGCTGAAGACGTGTTCTTTGCCCGTGTCCATTTCCAGCGCGAGGGCGCGGCCATCGGCCAGCCGCAGCGCGGTCTCGAAGGATTCGGCCAGGCGCTGCTTGAGCTCCGGGTTGACCTTGACGCGATCGACCACCACGTCGATGGCGTGCTTGTCGTTCTTCTTCAGCTTGGGCAGCGTGTCGACCTCGTAGACCTTGGCCTCCGCCTCGTGCGCCGCGCCGCCGCCCGAGCGGACACGGAAGCGCACGAAGCCCTGCGCCTGCATCGCCTCGAACAGGTCCGCGTGCTCGCCCTTGCGGTTGGCAACCACGGGCGCCAGGATCATCAGCTTGGTGTCGGCCGGCAGCGCCAGTACGGCATCCACCATCTGCGACACGCTCTGCGCTTCGAGCGGCTGGCCGTGCTCCGGGCAGTGGGGCGTGCCGGCGCGGGCGTACAGCAGGCGTAGGTAGTCTTGGATCTCGGTGACGGTGCCGACGGTGGAGCGCGGGTTGTGGCTGGTGGCCTTCTGCTCGATGGAGATGGCCGGCGACAGGCCTTCGATCAGGTCCACGTCCGGCTTTTCCATCAGTTGCAGGAACTGCCGCGCATAGGCCGACAGCGATTCCACGTAGCGGCGCTGCCCTTCCGCATAGAGGGTGTCGAACGCGAGCGACGACTTGCCCGACCCCGACAGCCCCGTGATCACCACCAGTTGGTTGCGCGGCAGGTCGAGGTTGATGTTCTTCAGGTTGTGGGTCCGGGCCCCACGAATCTTGATGGCTTCCATGTGCGGCGTCGCGCTGTCGGGCCCCGTGCCACAAGAATTGGCAAAAAGGCGGAAGGGTCGAAAAGGGTAAGCCTGCTAATATACCGAACTTCGGTTTTGCGGGTGCCGGCCCCAGCGTGGGGCGGTTCCCGGGGCCGTTCAAGTGTCTTTGCCGTCGCTCGATGGCGGCGGTCTTCGCACATGTCTTCCGCTTCCCCAACCATGACTTCCGCTTCCGGCCGCATGACCGGCCTCGAGCTGCGCGCCGCCACATCGCTGGCCGGCATCTTCGCGCTGCGCATGCTGGGCCTGTTCATGATAATGCCGGTGTTCGCGGTGTTCGCGAAGTCGCTGCCGGATGGCGGCAACACCCAACTGGTCGCCTTCGCCATCGGCGTGTACGGCCTCACGCAGGCGATGCTCTACATCCCCTACGGCTGGCTGTCGGACCGCTTCGGGCGCAAGCCGGTCATCGTGGCGGGGTTGCTGATCTTTGCCGCGGGCAGCCTGGTGGCCGCGTTCTCGCACAGCGTGGCGGGCATCGCGGTGGGCCGGGCCATCCAGGGCGCCGGCGCGATCTCGTCCGCGGTGATCGCCTTCGTGGCCGACCTGACGCGCGAGGAACACCGCACCAAGGCGATGGCGATGATCGGCGGCAGCATCGGCGTGTCGTTCGCCGTGGCCATCGTCAGCGCGCCGGTCATCTTCCGCTGGATCGGCATGCCGGGCATGTTCCTGGCCATCGGCCTCCTGGCGATCATCGCCATCGGCGTGGTGCTGTGGGTCGTGCCGGATGCGCCGCGTCCGCCGGCGCACGTGCCCGCGCCGTTCCGCGAAGTGCTGCACAACCGCGAGCTGCTGCGCCTGAACTTCGGCGTGTTCGTGCTGCACGCCACGCAGACGGCGCTGTTCGTCGTGCTGCCGCACATGCTGGAGGCCGCCGGCCTGCCGGTCGATTCGCACTGGAAGATCTACCTGCCGGTGATGGGCATATCGTTTGTGCTGATGGTGCCGGCCATCATTGCCGCGGAGAAGCGCGGCAAGATGAAGGCGGTGCTGCTGTCGGCCGTCGCGCTGGTGATGGTGGCGCAGCTGGTGCTGGGCGAAGCGCAGCCGACCCTGGCCGCGCTGACGGTCGCGCTGCTGGTGTACTTCCTCGGTTTCAACGTGCTCGAGGCCTCGCAGCCGTCGCTGGTGTCGAAATATGCGCCGGGCGTGCGCAAGGGTGCGGCGATGGGCGTCTACAACACGACGCAGGCGCTCGGGCTGTTCGCGGGCGGGGCCGGCGGCGGCTGGATTCTGCTGCACGCCGGGCAGCATGCCGTGTTCTTCACATGCGCCGGTCTGGCTGCGGCCTGGCTTATAATCGCCGGTCCCATGCGGATGCCGGCGCAGCGTCGTCACTAAAGCCGGCCGATACGGCGGCATCACTTACTTATCTTCGGAAACTCATCATGGCGTCCGTCAACAAAGTCATCATCGTCGGCAATCTCGGCGCCGATCCCGAAACGCGTTACATGCCGAGCGGCGACGCCGTCACCAATATCCGCGTGGCGACCACCGACCGCTACAAGGACAAGGCCAGCGGCGAAATGCGCGAGGCCACCGAGTGGCACCGCATCGCCTTCTTCGGCCGTCTGGCCGAAATCGCCGGCGAATACCTGAAGAAGGGTTCGCAGGTCTACGTCGAGGGCCGCCTCAAGACCCGCCAATGGGAGAAGGACGGCCAGAAGCAATACAGCACCGAAATCGTCGCCGAGCAGATGCAGATGCTCGGCGGCCGCCAGGGCGAGGGCGGTGGTGGCGCCGGCGGCGGCTACTCGCGCGGCGAATCGTCGGGCGGTGGCGGCTACGGCGGTGGCCGCGCCCAGGGCGGTGGCACGAGCCGCGGCGAGGGCGGTGGCCAGGGTGGCGGTGCCCGCCGTCAGCCGGCACCGTCGAATGGGTTTGAGGATATGGATGACGATATTCCGTTCTAACCGGAATTTCCCTTAGAAGGGTAAAGAAGGGCCCTGAAATTTCTGTCTAATCAATAGGTTAGGCAGGAATTTACAGGGCCCTTTTCTTTGTCGTAACGCCATCGCTAGCCTGAACTTGGGCAGGCAGTAAAGAATGCTCCTCGTCACACGATGGAGCATGAAGTGAATCCCTTCTCAGTTCGCGAGGTTCGCCTGGAGAGTGGCGAACGTCTTCCCCTCTTAGTCGCTGGTGGGCCCCTTGGCCTACCTGTGCAGGGCGTTCTCCAGTACACGCTCACGCGGTTGCGTGCCCGAGGTCTTAGGCGAAATAGTGTGAGAAAGCGCCTAGTACTACAGCCGTAGCTCAAAATGGCGGAGCACATCCCCGCGCCCGGTAGTGACACTGCTGAGCGCGCCACTGATGCGCGCGCCGCCATCGCGACCATGCCAGCA
>CAKKOY010000028.1 GCA_919592095.1 Ralstonia syzygii subsp. syzygii
TCGTGCAACCCTTCCAGCTCTCTCTCCCAGCCCCTCACCGTTCCTTGCATCGGACCATGATCGTCTCATCTCACATGGACAACATCATAGGCGATAGGTACGGCTGTAGTACTAGGGCGGCCGCCGCCCGGACATTCATATGGACGCCACTTCCACCGGGCGGCCCGGGTCACCCGGTACTCCAGGGGAGTCCGCACCCCGGCCGCTGCCGCTCGCCGACGACCGCTACGAGGCGCTGGTCCGGCAGATGCCTGATGCGCTCTACATCGTGGCGGCCGACATCATCGTTTTCATCAACGAGGCGGGCGTGCGGCTGCTCGGCGCGGACAGCGCGCGCGACATCGTCGGGCGCGAGCTGGACGCGTTCGTCCACGAGGACTCGGTGCAACAGGCGCGCCAGCGCCGCGAGTGGATGGTCGAGCATGGCGCGGGCCTGCCGCCGGTCGAGCAGAAACTGCTGCGCTGCGACGGCACGCCGGTGGACGTGGAGATCCTCTCCGCCCCGGTGCAGCTCGGCTGGCGCACCGCCGTCCAGGTGGTCGCGCGCGATATCCGCCAGCGCAAGCGGACCGAGCAGGCGCTGCGCGAATCCGAGGCCAACTACCGGGCGCTCGCCGCCGAGACCGCGCGTGCGAAGGAGTTGCTGCGCTGCGAAAAGACCGTGCTCGAGCTGAGCTCGCGCAATGTGCCGCTGCCGGACCTGCTGGCCGAGGTGTGCCGCATCGTCGAGACCCTGCTCGACGACGGCGCGATGTGCTCCATCCTGCTGTGCGGCGATGGCGAGCACGTGACGCTGGCGGTGGCGCAGTCGCTGCCGCAGGTGCTGAGCGAGGGGCTTCGGCCCGGCCGCCGGGTCGTGCGCCACGGCCATGTTCCGCAACGCCCGCGTGGTGGTCGAAGATATCGGGACCGACCCGAGGTGGGACGATTACCGCGCGCTGGTCGCCCCGCTGGGCCTGCGGGCCTGCTGGTCGACGCCGATCCGCGGCGACAACGCGCAGATGATCGGTACGGTGGGCGTCTACTACGATACGCCGCGCGCGCCCACGCGCCCGGTGATGCAACTGCTGGACGACATCACCGACATCGTCGGCGTGGCGGTCCAGAAGGCCCACATCGCGCGCGAACTGCAGGAAAGCGAAGAGCGCTACCGCCTGGTTGTCGACAACCTGACCGAAGGCATCGTGGTGCAGTCCGCGGACGGCAGCATCCTCGCGTGCAACCCGAGCGCGCGTCGCATCCTGCGCGCCGGCGACCAATCGCCGGTGGGCGCGAGCCACCTGATGCTGATGCGCCGGTCGCTGCGCGAAGACGGCAGCGAGATTCCCTTCCTGGAGCGGCCCACGCGCGTGGTGCTGGCCACCGGCCGGCCGCTGCTGGGGCTGACCATCGGCCTGGAGCTGGTCGACGGCGACGTGGTGTGGGTGTACGAGAACGTGCTGCCCATCATGCGTCCCGGCGACGATACGCCCAGCGCCGTGCTGATCTCGTTCAACGACATCGGTCCGGCGCGCGCGGCCGAGCAGCAGCTCAAGTTCCTCGCCCAGCGTGATGCGCTCACGGGCCTGTCCAACCGTGCCTATTTCCTGCAGCGCATGCAGGCCGTGCTCGACGAGGCGGCCACCGATGGCCGGCAGGTGGCGGTGCTGTTCCTCGACCTGGACGGCTTCAAGAAGGTCAACGACACCGCGGGGCACGAGGCCGGCGACCACCTGCTGCGCATCGTGGCGCAGCGGCTGTCGGCCTGCGTGCGCCAGACCGATACGCTGGCGCGGCTGGGCGGCGACGAATTCGTCGTGCTGCTCGACCAGGTGTGCTCGCTGGCGGAGGCCGAGCGGCTGGCCCGGCGCATCATCGCGGCCATCGCGCAGCCGTTCTCGACCGGCGGCACCGAGTATTACCTGGGCGCCTCGATCGGCATTGCGGTGCATCCCGAGCATGGCCGGGACGTGGCCACGCTGCTGCGCTGCGCCGACGCCGCCATGTACAACGCCAAGCAGAACGGGCGCAACCAGCACCGCGTCTTCACCGCGCAGCTCTCGCAGCGGGCGCAGCGGCGTTTCCAGCTGGAGCAGCACCTGCGGCGCGCCCCGTCGGCGCAGGAGCTGTCGCTGCGCTTCCAGCCCATCGTCGATGCTATTTCGATGGACATCGTCGGCGCGGAGGTGCTGCTGCGCTGGCACAGCGCGGAGCTGGGCGAGGTGTCGCCCGCCGAGTTCATTCCCGTGGCCGAGGACGCCGGGCTCATCAGCGCCATCGGCGAATGGGTGCTGGAGCAGGCCTGCCGCCAGGCGGCCCATTGGCGCAAGACCTGCGCGCCGGATTTCTTCATCGCCGTGAATCTGTCGCCGCGCCAGTTCGGCGACGGCCTGGTGCCCACGCTGTCGCGCTGCCTGGCCGAGAGCGGACTGCCCGCGTGCGCGCTGGAGATGGAGATCACCGAAGGGCTGCTGATGCGCGACACCGCCGCCGTGATGCCGGTGCTCGATGCGCTGACGGCGCTGGGGGTGCGCATTTCCATCGACGATTTCGGCACGGGGTATTCCTCGCTGTCGTACCTGCAGCGCTTTCCGATCGACAACCTCAAGGTGGACCGCTCGTTCGTCTCGGGCATCCCGCGTCACCGGGATTCGGTGGTGATCTCGCGCGCGGTGGTGGCGATGGCGGCGTCGCTCGACATGACCGTCACCGCCGAGGGCGTGGAGACGCTCGAGCAGGCCGAGTTCCTGCAGGCGGCCGGCTGCGACAAGCTACAGGGCTTCCTGTTCGGTGCGCCGATGACGGCTGCCGCCTACGAGGAACGCCTGCGCCGCGCGCGTTCGTGCGGACCGGGGTAACGGCGCCACGCGCGGCGCCGGCGCATCAACGCAGCGCGGCCTCCACCGCCCGCCCGACACGCAGGATGCGTGCATCGTCGTCGGCCTGCCCGCACAGCGACAGGCCGACCGGCAGCTCGCCGGCGGCATGGACGGGCAGCGTCAGCGCGCAGCCGTCCAGGAAGTTGATCACGCTCGGGTTGCGCAGCACCAGCGCGTTGGCGCGGAAGAACTGCGCATCGTCGGCTTCCAGCGGTGCCACTTCGGGCGGCACGATGGCGACGGTCGGCATCAGCCAGGCATCGATGTTGCCCAGTCGCTTGCGCGCGGCGGCGATCATGCGCTCGCGTGCCGCCATGACGTCGAGGTAGGCGGCGGCGCTCATCTGCTCACCGCGGCGGATGCGCGCGGCGACGCGGTGGTCGTATTGCGCTTCGGCGCGCGCCAGGTGCGGGCGGTGCCAGGCCCAGGCCTCGGCTGCCGGCAGGCCGCCGCCGCCGTTGATCTCGGGCAGCCGCAGCAGCTCGGGAAAATCGAAGCGGACGATGCGCGCGCCCGCGTGTTCCAGCCGGGCCACGGCGCGCTCGAACGCGGTGGTCACGGTGTCGTCCAGGTCCGCGCCCACGTAGTCGCGCGTGAGCCCCAGGCGCAGGCCGGCCAGCGGCACGGCGTCGGTGTCGAGCGTCTGGCCGCTGAGAACGGCATCGACGATGGCGCAGCAGTCTACCGAGTTGGCCAGCGGCCCGCCCGAATCGAGCGAGGTGGACAGCGGCACGCTGCCGGCCATCGGCACGCGGCGCGCAGTGGGCTTGAAGCCGGTCAGTGCACAGAATGCGGACGGAATGCGGATCGAGCCGCCGGTGTCGGTGCCCAGTGCGGCGACGGCCATGCCGCCGGCTACCGTCACCGCGCCGCCGGAGGTCGAGCCGCCCGCGGCGCGTGTACCGTCCGCCGGCATGCGCGGCGTGCCGTAGTGCGGGTTCAGGCCCAGGCCGGAGAACGCGAATTCGCTCATGTTGGTGCGCCCGAGCAGCACCGCGCCGGCCGCGCGCAGCCGTGCCACGGCTGCCGCGTCCGAAGTCGCAGCAGGCTGGTGCGCCAGCGCGCGCGAGCCGGCGGCCGTCACCTGGCCCGCCACATCGAACAGATCCTTGATCGACACCGGTAGCCCCGCCAGCAGCGACGGCACGTTGCCCGCGGTCCGCGCGGCATCGGCGGCCCGCGCCATGTCCAGCGCTGCCCGCGCATCGATGTCGATGTAGGCCGCACCGCCGGCTGCGCGGTGCGCCTGCGCATGCGTCAGCGCGGCTTCGGTCAGCGCGACGCTGGTGGTGCGGCCGGCGGCCAGTTCAGCGGCCAGGGCGCGGATCATGTTCGGGCGGGGTGTCATCATGCGGGCGTCTCCGGCGCGTGGGCGGCCATCCTTCTGCGACGGCCAATGTGTCGACAGCATACCGGTGCCGAGGCCCGTCGCCGCTGGCCAGGCGGGTCAGTGCAGTGTCGGACGCCTCCAGTGCTCAGCCCGTCGTTGCTTGTTATAGACTGCAACAAAGATTGACGGAGACAGCCATGAAGATCGCCATCATCGGCGCGGGCATCGGCGGGTTGACGCTGGCACTGATGTGCGAACGCCAGGGGTTCGAGGTCGAGGTCTGGGAGGCGGTGCAGACGCTGCGCCCGCTGGGCGTGGGCATCAACCTGCTGCCGCACGCGGCGCGCCAGCTGTGCGAACTCGGCCTGGAGGACACGCTCGGCGCGCTGGCGATCCGCACTTCCGCGCTGGCCTACTACAACCGCTACGGCCAGCCGATCTGGCACGAGCCGCGCGGGCTGGCGGCCGGCTACGACTGGCCGCAGTTCTCCATCCACCGCGGCGAATTCCAGATGGCCCTGGCCGATGCCGTGGCCGACCGGCTCGGCCCCGATTGCATTCGCCCGGGCCACAGCTTCGACGCCATCCAGTCGACCGGCGAGGACGGCGGCCCGGTCCGCTTTACCGTGCGCCGCCGCGCCGACGACACCCTGGTCGCCTCGTCAGCCGATGTGCTGATCGGCGCGGACGGCATCCACTCCGCAGTGCGCCGCCATGTCCATCCGGGTGGCGATGCGCCGCGCTTTGCTGGCCGCATACTGTGGCGGGCCACCACCGAGGCCGGGCCTTACCTGGACGGCCGCACCATGTTCATGGCCGGCCACCAGGACCAGAAGTTCGTCGCCTACCCCATCTCCGAACCGCTGCGCCGGCAGGGCCGCGCGCGCATCAACTGGATCGCCGAGCTGCGCGTGCCGGACGAGGCGCCGCCGCGCAGTGACTGGAACCGCGAGGTCGACCGCGCCGTCTTCCGCGACGCCTTCGCGGACTGGCAGTGGGACTGGATCGATATCCCCGCGCTGATCGAGGGCGCGCAGGCCGTGTACGAATTTCCGCTGGTCGACAAGGACCCGCTGCCGCGCTGGACCTTCGGCCGCGTCACGCTGCTGGGCGATGCGGCGCACCCGATGTACCCGATCGGCTCGAACGGCAGCGCGCAGGCCATCCTCGATGCGCGCGCCCTGGTCGATTGCCTGCTCGCCACGCGCGATCCCGGCATCGCCATGCGTGAATACGAGGCCGATCGCCTGCCGCGTACCGCCGGCATCGTGCTGCGCAACCGTCTGAACGGACCGGAGCAGGTCATGCAGCTCGCGCACGAACGCGCGCCGCAGGGCTTCGGCCGCATCGATGACGTGATCCCGCGCGCGGAGCTGGAAGGGATCGCGATGCGCTATAAAAAACTGGCCGGCTTCGATCCGCAGTCGCTGCGCGATCAGCCGCCCCTGCCGGGCCGTGCGCGCATGCCGGCCTGAACACGCTGCAGAATCCATCTCACCGGGAGCCGACCCATGACCCTTCGCCGCACCCTCTGCGCGGTGGCCGCGCTACTGTGCGCCGCCGCCGCGCACGCCGAGATCGTCGTCGGCGTGAGCCTGTCGACCACGGGGCCGTCGGCCTCGCTCGGCATCACGCAGAAGCATTCGCTGGCGTTCTATCCCGACGCCATCGGCGGCGAGAAGCTGCGGCTGGTGGTGGTGGACGATGCCTCCGATCCGGCCACCGGCACGCGCCTGGCGCGCAAGCTGGTGACGGAAGAGCATGTCGACCTGATCGTCGGTTCGTCGGCCGTGGCGCCGTCGATCGCGATCGCCGAGGTGGCGACCGAGTCGCAGACGCCGCAGCTATCGCTCGCGCCGGTCGAGCTCAAGCCTGGCAAGGGCGATTGGACATACCGTCTGGCCCAGCCCGTCTCGCTGATGGCCGAGGCGATCGCGGCTCGCATGGCGGCCGGCGGCATCAGGACGGTCGGCTTCATCGGCTTTGCCGATGCCTACGGCGATAGCTGGCTGAAGGATTTCACCGCCGCCGCGACGTCGCGCGGGCTCAAGCTAGTGGACGTGGAGCGCTATGCGCGCGCCGACACCAACGTGACCGGGCAGGTGGCCAGGCTGGTCAGCCTCAAGCCGGATGCCATCCTGGTGGCGGGCGCCGGCACGGGCGCGGCATTGCCGCACACATCGCTGCGCGAGCGGGGCTATGCCGGGCCGATCTACCAGACGCACGGCGCGGCCACCCGGGATCTGATCCGCATCGGCGGCAAGGCGGTGGACGGCGCCATCCTGCCGGCCGGGCCGGTGATCGTGGCCGAGCAACTGCCCGACAGTCATCCGTCCAAGCAGACTGCGCTGGACTATGTCACGCGCTATGAGAAGGCCTACGGTCCCGACAGCCGCACCCAGTTCGGCGCCCACACGTGGGATGCGCTGCAGGTGCTGCAGCGGATCGTGCCCGTCGCGCTCAGGAAGGCGAAGCCAGGCACCCCGGCATTCCGCCGCGCGCTCAAGGACGCGCTCGAGACGGAGCGCGACATCGTCGTCTCGCACGGCGTGCTGAACTACAGCGCCACTGATCATTTCGGTTTCGACGCGCGCGGCCGCGTGCTGCTGACCGTCGATCACGGCAAATGGAAGCTGCTGGGCGGCTCCGGCGACGTCGTGAAGAACTGAACGTCTTCGCGATGCGTGGCCGGCGGACGCGCTGCCATCCATAATGGGCGGATTGCCCACGATCGACGCCACCATGCCGCGCCTGACCAACGCCGAAGACCTGTACCCCGCCGTGGCCGAGTCCGGCCATTTCAATCCACACATGGCGGACGTGGACTATGGCGCGCTGGACGGTCTGGTCGGCTACGCGGTGCGGCGCGCCCAGCTGCATATCTACGAAGACTTCGTGCGCTCGCTGCAGGCGTGGAGCATCACGCCGCCGCGCTTCTCGGCCATGACCGTGATCGCGCACAACCCCGACCTGAAGCTGACCGAGCGGGCCAGCATCCTGGGCGTGGCCCGCTCCGGGGCGGTGCTGCTGGTCGATACGCTCGAAGCGATGGGCATGGTCGAGCGGCACCCGTCGCCGGTGGACCGGCGCGCCTTCCGGCTGGCGCTGAGCGACAAAGGGGCGGCCACGCTGCAGGACCTCACCAGGGTCGTGGTCGCCCACGATGCGCGGGTCACGGCCCATCTTTCGGCCGACGAGCGGCAGACGCTGCTGGAGCGGCTCAACAAGCTGGCGGCCGGGCCGGCCTGGCGGGGCGGCGAATCTTAGTATCTGCTGATCCGGGCGCCGTCCGTCCGGCGCAGGGGCCAGCAGACCCTAACGCTTGTCCGCGTCGATCGCCTTCTGCCAGAGATCCTTGTCGGGTGGGTAGAGCGAATCGAAGTATTCGCGCAGCGTGCAGATCTCTTGCACGATCTCGAACGGAAAGCCCTGGCGCCCGCCGCGTTCATCGATCTGCAGGCTGTTGAGATAGCGCCGGCAGCCGATGAAATCGACCCACTTGGCGGCAATGGTGTTGATGATGCGAGGGAACTTGCGGCCGAGCTCGATCGGCCGGACTTCATCGGGCAATTGCGCGAGCCAGCGGATGGCGTCGCGGTTGAGCGCGACGTCATTGGTGGTCGGCGGCCTGCGTAGGGATGAAGGATCGTGTGCCATATCACCCATGGGTCATTCGATTGAGTATACGCCGTCGCTGCGCCGGCTAACAGCCCGCCGAGCGTGGGTCTCTCAGGGTGGGAGCTTGACGCGGTGCAGCGAGCGCAGGTTCGTGCGCGGTCCGCGCGGAGCTGACTTCACTTTGTCTTGTAAATTTTTCTTAAGTTCTTTCGCCGAGAGCCGATTAGCCAAACGCGGCTCGCCTCGCCAGTGGACCAGAGCACCCACAACGGCAGCGATGACGACGCCAGTGTCGGCTGGCATCCCGCATCCCACATTCCATCCAATCAAAAACGGACATTGAGCCGAGGCAGGTAGGGTATGAAGCGAATCGATGCGAATCAGCTGCGTGTCGGCATGTTTGTGGTGAAGCTGGGCGAGTCCTGGCTGAAACACCCGTTCTGGCGTTCGCAGTTCCAGGTGTCGGCCCAAGGACAGGTCGACGACATCCGCAAGGCCGGCATTACCGAGATCTGGATCGACACCGGGCGCGGCGAGGACGTGCTCGCGCCCGCCCTGATGCCGGCACAGGTGGATTCCGTTCCGGAGCCGCTGACCCGCGAGACCCTGGCGGCCCGCCCGCCGGTTACGCCGACTTCCCTCAAGGAAGAATGGAAGCATGCCCAGCAACTGGTGCAGAACGGCAAGGCGACACTCGGCCAGATGTTCTCCGAAGCCCGCATGGGCCGCGCCTTGCAGACCGACAAGGCGCTGCTGCTGGTCGACAACGTGTCCAATTCGCTGGCGCGCAATTCGTATGCGCTGATCGCCCTGGCACGCCTGAAGAACAAGGACGACTACACCTACCTGCATTCGTTTGCCGTTTGCGCGCTGATGGTGGCCCTGGCCCGCACGCTCGGCCTGCCCGACGACGAGATCCGCGAATGCGGCCTGGGCGGCCTGGTCCACGACATCGGCAAGTCGGCCATGCCGCGCACGCTGCTCGACAAGAGCACGGCGCTGACCAAGGAAGAGCTGGCCCTGCTGCAGACCCACGCGGTCGGCGGGCACCACCTGATGATGGGGACCGGCCAGTTCGGCGAGATTCCGCGCGAAGTGTGCCTGCACCACCACGAGCGCATCGACGGCAGCGGCTATCCGGACGGCCAGAAGGGCGACGAAATCAGCCTGTGGGCCAAGATGGGCGCCATCTGCGACGTGTACGACACGCTGACGTCCAGCAGCCCCTATCACCATGCATGGTCGCCGGCCCAGGCGCTCAAGTACATGATGGCGCGCACCGACACCCAGTTCGACCGCGCCGTGTTTCAGGCGTTTACGCGCAGCGTGGGCATCTATTCGGTCGGCACGCTGGTCAAGCTGCGCACCAACCGGCTGGGCGTGGTGGTGCACCAGAACGAGTCGTCCGCGCTGCGTCCGGACGTCGTCGTGTTCTATTCCGGCAACACCAAGACGCGCGTGCGCCCCGAGCGCATCAGCCTGGGCCGCTCGGACGACGCCATCATCACGGTGGAGGATGCCTCCACCTGGGGCCTGTCGGACGAGGAAGTGTCCGACATGTGCCTGGTCTGAACCAGCGTCGCCGGGCGGTCAAACGTTCCCGCCCGGCGGTTTCCTGCACTCCGGCCTCCGGCCTGTCGGGCCGGATGTCGCTGGGCGCTTGTTCTCTGCCGGTCGGTTTGCGGTCCAGCGTGTCCGGCTGTGTGCCGCCTGCGTCAGGCGGGCGTGGCCGGATCGCGTCGGTTTCGCTGCGGTCCGTACCCTGGGCATGATGGGCGTTGCTTGTGCGGGCGGTCCGTGCGGGTCTCCAACCAGTATCTCGCGGACCTGGCAAGCCCCCGCGGCGCATGTGTATTTTTCTTAACACAGGTTAAACAAACTTCACTTCATACCCCCATGAAGTAGGGTACTGTTGCGCCGTTGGTTTCATTGCCGTTACCGGTTGCCGCAGAGCGACGGGAACGCCCTGAAACACCTTTCTCAACGAACGATTCGGTCTTCCGGGGGGGGACATGAACGTTTCCACGATGCTGCATGCGGTTTCGGACTGGCTGATCCAGTCGCGGGCCTTCAATGTGGTGCAATCCGTCGCGCACCATCGCACCGAGAGCGATGCGCTGTCGCACTGGAAACTCGATATCTGGCACAAGAGCGTGCCGTTCCTGCTCGAGGGCGGCCTGGTCGAGCCCGCGCACCAGCTGTATCCCAAGCATCTGCAGCACGCCGACTGGGTGGACGAGCTGCATCACCATCTGGGCCAACTGGTCGGCACGCGTCGCGAATGCCGCAAGGTGGACATCCGCGAGGTGACGGGGCTGGCCAATTCGCCGTGCTCGGTGCATTCGTTCCCGAGCATGCTGGTGTTTGCGCACCAGCACTGCCGCCGCATTCCGCACAGCACCGATGCCGATTTCGCCAACAATGCGCGCCATGTGTTCCGTTATGCCAATCAGGCCAACGTGTTCCGCGCGTATGACTTTGCCGGCGGCGAGCTGTTCTACATGAACGAATGGGGCGCCCACCACTTTGCCGCGCTGGTGCTGCAGGCGCGCACGCAGGGGCGCGAATTCCTGATCGACGCCGAGATCCGCCATGTCCGTTCGGCGCTGGGCATGCGGCGGCTGCTCGATGGTTTCCACGTGATCGGCGCGCGGCGCCGGAGTCAGCAGCGCTATGGCACGCGCCTGTCGGATGCGCTGGCCAGCCACCAAGTGCCGCACCGCTGGATGCACGGCCGGCGTGAGACCGAAGGGTTCGAACTGTGCTTCTTGCCCAAGTCCGACCGCTTTGCCAACCGGGTGGGCGAGCAACTGGTGCGAGACGGCTGGTTCGACTACGGCGCCTGGCTCGCCAGCCTGCACAATGCGGCCGAAGTGGGGGTGCCGGCACGGCACGCGGTGGCAACACCCCGGCCCCGCGCGGGCTGGAAGCGGGTCTCCGTGCCAGGGCTGGGCGTGCCGACCGGCTTTGCACCGGGTTTCGCGCACACACAGGCGTAACGCGGCGCGCCTAGGATCGGGGCTGCACCCGCCGCCCCCTTCCTGGTGGATTGCCGAACGGCGCGGCTGGTGTCAGAATTCGCAACTTAGTTGCATTGGTGCGCACATTGTCCTCATGTTGTGCGTCCCTGACCCCGCGCTGTTTCCACCCATCCGTGCGCCTGTTCCGTTCATCTTTCCCGCATCTGCGCTGGCTGGCTTGCCTGTTGGCCGTGCTGCTGCTGTTCGGTCAGCAGGGCGCGCTGCGGCATGCGCTTTCGCACTTCCCGCATGGAAGCGAGGGCGGCGCGGAGATCAGCGCGGCGCGGGTGCCGGCCGGCAAGGCCGGCGAGCGCGCCAGCCACACCGGGACGGAGCATGCCGCTTGCCTGCAGTGCGCGGCATTCGCGGCACTCGCGGCGGCGCTGCCGATGCTGGCGATCTTCCGCCTGCGCAACACGCGACGCTGGCACTTCCCGTCCGTGGGGCCGGGCGCCTGCGCGTTGGTCTTTCCCGTTCCGGTCCGATCCCGCGATCCACCTTTCGGCCTTTGATGCTTCGTCAGTCCGCTGTCATGCCGCGTCGCGCGTGACGGCTGCTTTTCGCATTCGTTCGCATTCAAAGGTCTGTTCATGATTCCGTTCCAGCCACGCGCGCTGGTGCTGGCGCTCGCCGCCGCCCTGCCATCCCTGGCCGCCGTTCCCGCATTGGCGCAGGAAGCCGCCAATCCCGCTGCCGTTGCGGCTTCCGCCACGTCCACGGCGCAGGCCGCTGCCTCCAACGTGCGGGACCTGAGCGAGACGCGCGTCACGGCCAAGCGGCTCGATGCTGCCCGCAACGCGCTGTCGCCGGATACCGGCAGCTCGGTCTACCGCTTCGATACCGACGACATCGCTCGCCTGCCGCTGGGCGATGCCACGCCGCTGAACCAGGTGCTGCTGCAAGCGCCGGGTGTGGTGCAGGATTCGTTCGGCCAGCTGCACGTGCGCGGTGATCACGCCAACCTGCAGTACCGCATCAACGGCGTCATCATTCCCGAGCCGATCAGCGGATTCGGGCAGGTGCTCGACACGCGCTTCGCCAACCAGATCAATGTGCTGACCGGCGCGCTGCCGGCGCAGTACGGCTACCGCACCGCCGGCATCGTCGACATCCAGACCAAGGGCGCCGCCACCGACGAAGCGGGCGAACCCAAGGCCGTCAGCGGCGAGATCGGCACCGTGCTGGGCAGCCGTGCCACGCACGAGGTCAACGCGCAGTTGCAAGGCACCAAGGACCGCTTCAGCTATTACCTCTCGGGCGTGTTCGCCGAAAACAATCTCGGCATCGAAAACCCCACCGGCAACCGCAACGCCACGCACGATCACACCACGCAGAACAAGTCGTTCGGCATGCTGTCGTACCTGCTGGACAACGACAGCCGCGTGAGCTTCATGTTCGGCACCGCCAACAGCCGCTTCCAGATCCCGACGCGGCCGGGCCTGCAGCCGCAGTTCACGCTCGACGGCGTGGACGCGCCCGCTTCGGAAGCGCTCAATGCCAACCAGCGCGAGAAGACCGACTTCCAGATCCTGACGTACCCGCAAAAGGTGTCGCCCAAGCTGGACTACCAGGTGTCGGTATTCCGCCGTGCGAGCCGCATCGACTATTTGCCGGATCCGGTGGGCGACCTGGTCTACAACGGCGTGGCCTCCGACGTCTCGCGCCGCAACGAAGCCTATGGCGTGCAGGGCGATGCCAGCTACAAGCTGAACGACCGTCACACGCTGCGCGCCGGTCTCTTCGTGCAGCGCGAGCGCTTTGCCGTCGACAATGCCTCTACCGTGTTCCCTGCCGACAGCACGGGCGCGCAGACCAGCGGTACACCGTTCACCGTCATCGACAACTCAAGCGGGTCCGGCACCACCCTCGGCGTCTATCTGCAGGACGAATGGAAGCCGACCGACCGGCTCACCATCAACTACGGCGCGCGCTACGACCACGTCAACACCATCGTCAGCGAGCAGCAGCTCAGCCCGCGCCTGGGCCTGACCTACGACCTGACCAGCCGCACCCGCCTGCATGCCGGCTACGCGCGCTACTTCACGCCGCCGCCGACCGAGAAGTTCGATACCACCACGGTGCAGAAATTCATCGGCACCACGAATGCGCTGCCGTCGGATGCCAACACCGCGGTCAAGTCCGAGCGCTCCAATTACTTCGACCTGGGCATCTCGCACCAGCTCACGCCGCACCTGACGCTGGGGCTGGACGCGTACTACCGCGACGTGCGCCACCTGCAGGATGAAGGCCAGTTCGGCAACGCGCTGCTGTTCTCGGCCTTCAACTACGAACGTGGCCGGATCTACGGGCTGGAGGCCAGCGCCAACTACCGCGAGGGCAGTTTCGGCGCCTACCTGAACCTGGGTGTGTCGCGCGCGCAGGGCAAGGGCATCGAGACCGGCCAGTTCCACTTCGACGACGCGGAGCTGGCCTACATCAACAGCCATTGGGTCAACCTCGATCATGACCAGCGCCTGACCGCGTCGGCTGGTGTGTCGTACACGTATTGGGGAACGACCTGGCTGGCCGATGCGCTGTTCGGCTCCGGCCTGCGCAACGGCTTTGCCAACACCGATCACCTGCCGGCGTACTGGCAGCTGAATCTTGGTGCCGCGCGCGATTTCAACCTGCCGCTGGCGGGCAAGCTCAAGACCCGACTGACGGTGCTCAACGTGCTCGACCGCAGCTACGCGCTGCGCGACGGCACGGGCATCGGCGTGGGCGCGCCGCAGTTCGCGCCGCGCCGCACCTTCCTGCTGTCGGTCAGCAAGCCGTTCTGAGGGGATGGGGAGGGCGTGTGCATCGCACGGGCCCTCCCCAGGCTGCATCCGGATTCACATCGGCGGGGTCAGTCCGTCCTTGCCGACCAGGACCCGCTGGGCCGTCAACGCGCCCTGCGCATCCGCGCGCACGAACAGGATGACGTGCGCGCCGGCCTTCAACGCTTCGCGCCGGCCCGGTGCGAAGGTCACGATCGGCACCTCCGGCGGGACCACGATGCGCTGCTCGCCGCCCTGGTAGCGGACCGACAGCGTACGCCCCTGCATGCCGGTGACCGCGCCGGCCTGTTCGACCGTGCCGTTGGTCATGGTGCTGTCGGCGCCCAGGTCGTACGGGCGGTGGCCGTCGCCGGTGCCGCGCATCGATTCGGGAAAGACGTGGATCTCCAGTGCCCGCAGCGTACCGTCCGGCTGCTTGACCGCGGCCGTGCCGATATAGCTGCCGGGACGGATGGCGCCGGGTTCGATGGGCGCCACTTCGGAGATGGTGGCATCGGGTGCAACGGCGACCGTGGCGCGGTTGCCGGCCTGGTCTGTCACGTCGATCCGGCTGTCGTGGGTGGCGATGACGGTGGCGCACACACGCGTGGGCGCGCCGTTTTGCGCCTGGGCGATGCCGGGCGCGATTGCAGCGAGGCTGAGCGCCAGCGTGGCGGCAGCCAGGGCGGGGGCGGAGAGTCGGGTCATGGTGACAGGAAGCGGGTTTGGCAGCGTGCACATGTGGCCGGCGGCGCACGTCGGCGTACCGGTCCTCCTGCCAGTGTAGAGCGGCGGGTGCCGGCCCGCTTGGGAGGCGCGCCGGCCGGAGGCAGACGCGCTGGCCCGGTTGTTGCCGGAATCCGAGCGGTCGGACGGATCGGGTGCGTCGATGTTGTGTCCCTCGTCCAGGCCGGCATGTGCGTTTCCGGTGCGGTGGGGATGGCTGGGTCGCCATCGGGGCCGTGGTGGGTGCGCCGTGGCGTGATCGCGAGGCTGCAGCCAGGCAGATGCCACCGCGCGGTCTACCGTCCGGACCTGTTCGCCGTGGGTACGCGGGTTGCTTCTGACTTTCGGCGGCAGGGCTCGGCAGTCGCCATGCCGTTATCGCAATCCAAGGAGATCGCAGCATGAAACCCCAGAAGCAGACCGGCTCATCGCGGGCGCATTTGCCGCGTGATCGCGCGGCGGACGCGGATGCCGACCGCGCCGGGCATATGCCGATGCGGCATGGCACCGAGCGCTCCGCCAGGCCCCCGATGCGCGTGCTGGCCAAGGATGGCCGCGCGGCCGCGCACGCGGGGCAGCTACCGCAGAACCAGCAGCGGCTCGGCCAGCACCAGAACAGCCGCAAGCAGCCCTGAGCGCTGCAAGGACATTGCCATGTTCAATCAGAAACAGAGACAGAAACAACCACGCCCGAACCCCGTGCCTGCGCGGCCACAGATGCCGCAGCCGGGCGGGGGCCAGCGCCCGGTGGTGCCGGCTGTTCCGAGCGAAAGCGCGGTCGGCGAGGAAGATCCGGGCGATTTCGAGGGTGCTTCGTTGCGGGACGAGTCTGGCGACAATGCGCGCAAGCCGTAGCCTCGCGCCCTCAGCCGCGAGAGGTCCGGCGCGGCTGCAGGGCCGCCAGCAGCCAGCGGCAGGCGCGGGCCAGACCGTTCGGCCAGCGTGAGGCGGACGCCACTGGCGCCACCAGGCGCAAGTGGATGCCGGCGCTTGCATCCGCGTGCAGGTTCCACCAGCCGGAGGTCTCCAGCGTGTGGGCATGGCCTGCGGTCACGGTGTGGCACAGGCGCACCACATCGCCGGCCAGCCAGCGCGGGGGCGGCTCCAGCATCAGCCGGCCTTCCAGCGTCACGATGATCGTCCCGGCCGGCAGTGCCAGCCGTTCCGTGCACGTTGTTGCAGTCATGTCGGTCTCCAAATGCATGGCTGCAGGGTAGGACACGGCCGTGGGTACCAACAGACACAGACGCTAACGATTGCACCATAGCAGGGCGGGCGAGACCGTCATCTGTTACGGTACGCTTTGCGCTCGTCTGTATCTGTTCCGATCGACCCGGCCGTCGCAAGATGGACGACAGCGCCTATTCCGCTCCTGCCGCCATGTCCGTGATCGAGCTGACTCCCGCCTCTGCCGCGCGCCCGCGTGCCGCGCAGCCGTTGTACCGCACGCTGGCCGACCATTACCTGGGCGCGATGCGCAGCGGCGTGCTCACACCCGGCCAGCGCATGCCTTCCGTCCGCACGTTGATGCGCACGCACAGCGTCAGCCTGTCGACCGCACTGCAGGTCTGCCGCCACCTGGAGGCGGAAGGGTGGCTGGAGGCGCGCGAGCGCTCGGGCTATTTCGTGCGCCAGCCACGGCGTGCGCTGCTGGCGCCGGCCAAGGAGCCGGAAGTGGCCACGCCCGATCCGGCTGCCTTCGTGGGCGTGCACGCGCGGGTGTCCGCCATCATCGCGCGCGGGCAGCAGGCCAGGGTGCGGGTCGACCTGTCGGGCGCCAGCGGCGCGGCCACGCTGTATCCGTCCGCCGTGCTCAACCGCATCGCCACGCAGATGCTGCGCACGCGTCCGCTGCTGCTGACGCAGGCCGTCACGCCCAACGGGCATCCGGATCTGCAGACCGCCGTGGCGCGCCGCGCGCTCGAGATGGGCGTGCAGGTGGCGCCGGACGACGTGGTGGTCACGCACGGCTGCATCGAGGCGGTGAACCTGGCGCTGCGCGCGGTGGCGCAGCCGGGCGATACGGTGGCGGTGGAGTCGCCCACCTACTACGGTCTGCTGCAGGTGCTCGAATGCCTGGGCATGCGCGCGGTGGAGATCCCCACCAGCCCGCGCACCGGCATCTCGCTGGAAGCGCTGGAGATGGCCGTGCAAGCCTACGGCAACATCCGCGCGGTGGTGGTGGTGCCCAACCTGCAGAACCCGCTCGGCAGCATCATGCCGGACGCGGCCAAGCGGCGGCTGGCGGCCTTCTGCGAAGCGCACGGGATCCCGCTGATCGAAGACGACACCTACAGCGCCTTGGCCGACGGCCCCACGCCGCTCAAGGCCATCAAGGCCTGGGACCGCAGCGGCAACGTGATCTACTGCGCCTCGCTCAACAAGACGATCGCGCCGGGTCTGCGGCTCGGATGGATGACGGGCGGCCGCTGGCAGGAACGCGTGGAAATGCTGAAGTTCGCGCAGTCGCGCCCGAACGATTCGTGGTCGCAGGTGACGGCCGCGCGGCTGCTGTCATCCGGCGCGTACGACCGGCACATCCGGACCTTGCGCCAGACCCTGCGCGAGCGCATGGCCGAGGCGATCGCCGGCTGTTTCCCGGCCGGCACGCGGGTGTCGGTGCCGGCCGGCGGCGTGGCGATGTGGGTGGAGCTGCCGGCCAGCGTATCGTCGATGGCGCTGTTCGAGACGGCGCTGGCGCATGGCATCCGCATTGCGCCGGGGACGATGTTTTCCAACCTGAACCGTTTCGACCACTACTTCCGCATCTGCTTCGGCCTGCCGTACACGGCCGAGGTGGAGACGGCGCTGGCACAGCTCGGCCAGCTCGCACACCAGTTGGCCGAAGCTTAACGGCACCAGGCCGGCAGGCCCTTGCCCGGCGCTTCGAGGCTGCGCACGCTCTCCGCGATGCGCTGCGACCATTGCCGGACCACGCGCTGCGTTGCCGCCACCACCGCGTCGACCTCGCGGCCGGCCGGTTCGGTCAGCGTGGTCTGGCAGGTCAACGCGCCGCCCGGTGTGGCCGCGTCGCGCGACACGCGCCAGGTCAGCAGCGCCGACACTTCCTGGCCCGGCCGCGCATCGAAGCGCTGCACATCCGCGCCGATGCGATAGAGCGGCACGCCGGCGGGCGTGGTCGCGCCGCCCACGTCCACCGCGGACAGCGCATCGGCCAGCTCGGCCGACAGCGCGTCGCGCAGCTCCGAGCCGAACGGCGCTGCCCAGCGCTGCTGCTCCAGTTCCTGCACCTGGCTGTTGGAGGTGCGCAGCACGATCTGTGGCTTGTCGAGCCGCTCGGGCACGTGCACGCCGGACAGCCGGAAAGCGCGCTGGATGCGCGCGGCCTCGGGCGCGGGCGCCGCCGCCTGCAGCGACAGCGTATGCAGCGTTGGCTCCGGCGAGGCGCATGCGCTCATCAGTGCGGCAGCACCCGCCACGCACGCCAGCCGCAGGGAAGGGGAACGGTTTGCTCGCATCATCATTGGGCGTCCTTTGCCTTGCCGCGGATCAGGGCCTCGGGGTGGCGGTCCAGGTAATCGGTCAGCACGCGCACGGAGGCGGCGGCCTTGGCCATCTGCTCCAGCGTGTCGCGTGCGTTGCGCTGCAGCGGAGCGTCTTCGGAGAAGATCTGGCGCGCGGTCTCCATCGTGCGGCGGGCCTCGGCCAGCGTCTCCTTCATCTGCGGCGCCAGGTCGTTGTTGACGGTCTTGGCCAACTGCTCGGTCTGCTTGAGCGTCGCGTCGAGCGAGTTCAGGGCGCGATGCACATCCTGGCCGATCTGGTCGAACGGCACCTTGTTGAGCTTCTTCACGATGCCGGCGATCTGGGCCTCGATGTCATCGGTCGGGTTGTCGGCGGTCGGGAAGACGTAGGCGCCGTCGCGCTCGCGCAGGCCGAAGCGCGGCGGCGTCTTCCCGCGGTCGGCCGCCTCGACGAAGTCTAGCTGCACGAACTGCTGCCCGGTCAGCAGGCTGGCGCTCTTGAGCTGCGCGCGCATGCCGTTCCTGACGAGCGTGTCGAACTGGGCGCGGGTGTCCTCCACGGCGTGCGCGGCGGTGTCGTCGCGGATGGCTATGCCGAAGCGCGTCGGGTACAGCACCGCCGTCACCGGCAGCACGAATTCGTGGCGCTCCTTGCTGTAGTGGATGCTGATCGACTTGATCTCGCCCACGTTGATGCCCTTGAACTCCACCGGCGCGCCCACCGTCAGGCCGCGCAGCGAGCGGTGGAAGTACATCACCACGGTCTGCGAGACGTGCTCGGGGTCCTTCAGTGCTATCGCCTCGTTGCGCACCAGCTCGAACTCGGTGTTCTGCAGGGCGGGTTCACGGTCGGCGTCTTCCGGCGACTGGAAGGCGATGCCGCCCAGCGCCACCGTCAGCAGCGATTGCATGTCGACTTTCAGGCCGCTGGCGTCGAGCTTGAGGTCGATGCCGCTGGCGTTCCAGAAGCGCGAGCTGCGCGTGACGAACTTGTCGAACGGCGCGTTGACGAAGATGTGCAGTGTCACGCTCTTGCCGTCGGCGTCGATGTCGTACGCCGTGACCTGCCCGACGCGCACGCGGCGGAAGTACACCGGCGCGCCGATATCGAGCGAGCCCAGGTCGGTGGCGTGCAGCGTGAACTGCCTGCCTGGCGTATCGGCGTAGATGGCCGGCGGCGTGTCGAGTCCCTTGAAGACGGACTTCCGTTCCTTGGCGCGACCGCCGTCCACGCCGATGTAGGCGCCCGACAGCAGCGTGCCCAGCCCCGAGATGCTGCCCGCCGCCACGCGCGGGCGCACCACCCAGAAGCGCGTGTCCGATACCGAGAAGGCCTTGCCGTCGCGCGTCAGTTCGATCAGCACGACGGCGCCGGAGCGATCGTCGGTCAGGCCCACGGATTTCACCACGCCGATGTCCACGCTCTTGTACTTGACGCGCGTCTTGCCGGCCTCGATGCCCTCGGCCGAACTGAAGGTGACGGTGATCTGCGCGCCGCGCGCCAGGATCACGCGCGTGATCAGCGTGACCCCCACGACTAGTGCCACGATCGGCACCAGCCAGATCAGCGAGGGCAGCCAGCGCTTGCGCTTCATGCGGCGGGGCGGGGGGATGTCACGGGTGTCAACGGGATCGGTCATGCGGTGGTCTCTTCGGAGTCGGGCTCGTCGATGGCGTCCCAGATCAGGCGGGGGTCGAAACAGCGGGCGGCGAGCATGGTCAGCACGACCACACCGGCAAAGGGGGCGACGCCCGGGCCGGGCTTGATGACCGCCAGCGTGGACAGCTGCACCAGCCCCGCCAGCAGCGCGATCACGAACACGTCGAGCATCGACCAGCGGCCGATCGCCTCGACGATCACGTACAGGCGTGTGCGCGTGCGCGGCTTCCAGCGCCAGCGCTGCCGCACCGACAGGCACAGCATCGCCAGGATGCCTAGCTTGGCCAGCGGCACAAAGAAGCTGGCGATGAACACGATGATGGCCAGGTGCCACGAGCCCGACGTCCACAGGTAGACGATGCCGCTCAGGATGGTGTCCTGCTGGGTGCCGAGCAGCGTCTCCGTGATCATCACGGGCAGCATGTTGGCGGGCAGGTACATGGTGGCGCCGGCCAGCAGCAGCGCCCAGCAGCGCCTCAGGCCGTCGGGCTTGCGCACGTGGATCGGCGACAGGCAGCGCGGGCAGACCGGTGCGGCGGTGGGGGGGGCGGGGGCTTCCTCCTGCGCCAGGGCGGCGCGGGCGGCCTCGCGCGCACCGGGCAGGCGGGCCAGCAGGCCGCAGCGCTCGCAGGTCGCCAGCCCATGCGCGGCTGCGCGCAGCGGACGGGCGGGCTGGGGCGACGGAGTGGGCGTGGTATTGGCGGCGGTCATGGGCGTGCCTCGCCGTTGGCGTCTTCGCCAGGGTGCGCGGCGGCATCGGGGCCGGCGGGCGCATCCATCCGTACGTCGGGTGGCCGCGTCAGGCCGAGCTCGCGCCAGAATGGCCGCAGGTCGATCGACAGTGCGATGGTCATGAACACGGTCAGCGCGGCGAAGGCCCAGAGGCCGATGTCCGCTTCCAGCGACACCATGTGCGCCACCTTGATCAGCGCCACCACCGCGCCCAGCATGAAGATCTCGATCATGGCCCACGGGCGGATCAGCGCGGCCGCGCGCAGCGCCAGCGCGGCGGATGGGTGCTGCCGGCCGCGCGCGCGCGCGATCAGCAGCGGCGCCAGCACGGTCAGGTACATCAGCGGGAACAGGACGGTGGTGAGCGCCACCAGCACCGCCGCCAACGGCATGTCGTAGTTGTACAGCGCCTCGACCGCGTTCCACAGCGTGGTGGCGTTGCGGTTGCCGCCGCCGTCCATCTCGGCGATCGGGAACACGTTGGCGACGATGTAGACGATGAGCCCCGTGACCACCAGCGGCAGCAGCACCGACAGCCGTTCGGTCTGGTTGCGGTAGAGCTTGACGCCGCAGCGCGTGCAGCGTGCCTCTTCATCCAGTGCAATGACTTCATGCCGGTGCAGCGTGTCGCAGTGCTCGCAGGCGATCCACGCGTCGGGGTCGCCGGGCAGCGGCTCGGCGACCGGCACGGTGGGCACATCGGAAAGCGCGCCCGATGCGATGCCCGGCCCGGCCCCGGACAGGGCCGCGCGCCAGGATTTCGGCAGCGGAAAGGGCAATCTCACGTCGAACCACTCCATGGTCTGGTGGCGATACGGCAGGCGGAGCACACCCGCCGGCCACACACCGGTCGGCGCATTATACATACAAGGTTGAATGTATAAGAGAGGGTGATGGTGTGGCAGGCCGGATGGGTTGTCTCCGGGTGAAGCAAGAAGCCCGCCATGCCAGCGGCGGATGCATCGACGAACCGCACCGGGCGGGATGCCGGAACGAACCTTGCTGGCCCGTGAACGCCGGTTTCCATGTTCGCGGGAGGTTTCCATGACGTGTCTTCGCGTGCCTTCCCTGTTGCTTTCGATGGTGCTGGCCTTGGGCTGCGGCGTCGCCCGCGCGCAATTCATGGGAATGCCATCCGGCAACGGCGCCGATTCCGGGGCGGTCTCGTCCGATGGCGCTTCGCGCCGCCATGCCCCCCACCAGGGCGCTCGGCGTGCGAGAGGCGGCTACGGCGCCGCCGTCAACGACGCCACCGGTCAGGCCGTGCCGCCCGGTTGGCCCGCGGGCGGCGGTATCGGGAGCCGTCTGGGCGGCTCCATCGGCGCGCCGGGCAATGGAACGGCCGGAGCACCAGGAGATGGCAGGGTCGGCGCACCGGGCGATGGGCGGGTCGGCGCGCCCGGCGATGGCAGAGTCGGCGCGCCCGGCACCGGTGCGACCACTGGCACGGCAGGCGGCGCCGTCGGCCGCTAGCCGGCTCCGCGCAGCTGTGCCGCGTGGTGCAGCAGGTGGTCCTCGATGAGGCTCGCGATGAAGTAGTACCCGTGATCGTAGCCGGGGTGCCGGCGCAGCCGCAGCGGTTGGCCGGCGGCCTGGCAGGCGGCGGCGAACGCATCGGGGTGGAGTTGCTCGGCGAGGAATGTGTCGGCTTCGCCCTGGTCGATGAGGATGCCGCCGGGGAAGGGGCAGCGCGCCTGCTGCATCAGCAGCGTGGCGTCGTGCGTTGCCCACGCGGCGCGGTCGTCGCCGAGGTAGCCGGTGAAGGCCTTGATGCCCCACGGGCAGACGCTCGGATGCGCGATCGGCGCAAAGGCCGAGACCGAGCGGAATCGCCCCGGATGCCGCAGCGCCAGCGTCAGCGCGCCGTGTCCGCCCATCGAATGCCCGAAGATGCCGATGCGCCGCACATCGACCGGCAGCGCGGCGACCACCGTGTCGACCAGCTCGCTGGCGACGTAGCTTTCCATCCGGTAGTGCGTGCGCCACGGCGCTTGCGTGGCGTCGAGATAGAAGCCTGCACCGACACCGAAGTCCCAGCGTTCGGTCTCACCCGGCACGTTGGCGCCGCGCGGGCTGGTGTCGGGCGCGATCAGGATCAGCCCCTCGCGCGCGGCGATGCGCTGGGCGCCGGCCTTGATCGGGAAAGTCTCTTCGGTGCAGGTCAGGCCCGCAAGGTAGACGAGCGCCGGGCGCCGCTCGCCTGCCAGCGCCTGCGGCGGCAGGTAGACCGAGAAGCGCATCGGCAGTCCGATCGCCGATGAGGCGTGCCGGTAGAAGCGCTGCACGCCGCCGAAGCACGCGTGCTCCGACAGCAGCTCGAGCGCGGATGCGGAAGTGGCTGTCATCGCCGCGCCCCTCAGTACAGGACCACGGAGCGGATCGACTCGCCGCGCTTCATCAGGCCGAAGCCCTCGTTGATGCGCTCGAGCGGCAGCGTGTGCGTGATGAGGTCATCGATGTTGAGCTTGCCCTCCATGTACCAGTCGACGATCTTCGGCACGTCGGTGCGGCCGCGCGCGCCGCCGAAGGCCGAGCCCTTCCACTGGCGGCCGGTGACGAGCTGGAACGGGCGCGTGCTGATCTCCGCGCCGGCCTCGGCCACGCCGATGATGATCGACTGGCCCCAGCCCTTGTGGCAGCACTCCAGCGCCTGGCGCATGACCTGCGTGTTGCCGATGCATTCGAAGGAATAATCCGCGCCGCCGTCGGTGAGCTGGATGATGTGGTCGACCACGTTGTCGACGTCCTTCGGGTTGACGAAATGTGTCATGCCGAACTTGCGCGCCATCGCCTCGCGTGCCGGGTTCAGATCGACGCCGATGATCTTGTCGGCGCCCACCATCTTCGCGCCCTGGATCACGTTCAGGCCGATGCCGCCCAGGCCGAACACCACCACGTTGGCACCGGCCTCCACGCGGGCCGTGTATACCACCGCGCCCACGCCGGTGGTGACGCCGCAGCCGATGTAGCAGACCTTGTCGAACGGCGCATCCGGCCGGATCTTTGCCAGCGCGATCTCCGGCGCCACGATGTGGTTGGCGAAGGTGGAGGTGCCCATGTAATGGAAGATCGGCTTGCCGTCGATCGAGAAGCGCGAGCTGCCGTCCGGCATCAGCCCCTTGCCCTGCGTGGCGCGGATCGCCTGGCACAGGTTGGTCTTGCGCGACAGGCAGAATTTGCACTGGCGGCATTCGGGCGTATAGAGCGGGATCACATGGTCGCCCGGCTTGAGCGAGGTCACGCTCGCGCCCACGTCGAGCACCACGCCCGCGCCCTCATGGCCGAGGATGGCCGGAAAGATGCCTTCCGGGTCCGCGCCCGACAACGTGTAGTAGTCGGTGTGGCAGATGCCGGTGGCCTTGATCTCGACCAGCACTTCGCCGGCGCGCGGGCCCTGCAGATCCACGTCTTCGATGGTCAGCGGCGCGCCGGATTTCCAGGCGATGGCGGCTTTGGTCTTCATGCGGGGCAGTCTCCAGTTCCAGTGAGGGGGTGGGCACAGCAAACGTTTGGAATTATAAGGTCCGGCCGGGCTGGCTTCTCCGCATGGACGGCGGGGCTGCGCGAGCCTCAGAAAAGTTCAAGAAAAGGCGTGGCAGGCCGTTTTCATGGGCGGACTGCGTGGCTGATCCGGCTGCGTGCAGTGTGCTCTACAGGTGGTGGCGCTGGTGGCGGCCGCCATCGTCGGCGCGATGACCTCGCGCGCGTTCCGCCGCCTGTCGATGATCCGCGATGCGATGGACTACATCGGCTCCGGCAGTGGCGACCTGACCAAGCGCCTGCCCGCCGACGGCCAGGACGAAGTCGCGCAGATCGCCCGCTCGTTCAACGCTTTCGCCGATAAGCTGACCGCGGTGCTGCAGCATATCCGCCTGGGCAGCGACTCGGTGCGCTCGGCCGCGCAGGAGATCGCCGCCGGCAACGCCGACCTGTCGCAGCGCACCGAAGAGCAGGCCAGCTCGCTGGAGGAAACCGCCTCCAGCATGGAAGAGCTGACCAGCATCGTGAAGCAGAACGCCGACAGCGCGCGTCAGGCCAGCTCGCTGGCGGTCAACGCCTCCGACGTGGCGGTCAAGGGTGGTGAGGTGGTCGGCCGGGTGGTCGAGACCATGGCCGGCATCAATGAGAGCAGCAAGAAGATCGCCGACATCATGGGCGAGATATCCTCCGCATCGGAAGAGCAGAGCAGCGGTATCGAGCAGGTCAACCAGGCCGTCAACCAGATGGATCAGGTGACCCAGCAGAACGCCGCGCTGGTCGAGCAGGCCGCTGCCGCCGCTGAGTCGCTGGAAGAGCAGGCGCGCAACCTGAACGACGCAGTCGGCTCGTTCCGCCTGTCGCACTGACGGCGGCGGCACAGACGTCGGGTTCAGGCGGCAGCCGCGCTCAGCTCGGCTGCCAGCGCCTCGTCCAGCGCCTGGGCGCGCTGGATCGCCGGCCGCGCCTGGATGCGGTCGATGTAGGCCCGGATCACCGGTGTTTCCGGCACCAGCTTGAACCCCACCATCCAATGCAGCGCGGCTCCCCACAGCACATCGGCGGCGGTGAAGCGCTCGCCCAGCAGGTACGGGCCGGGTGCGAGCTGCGTGTTGATCAGGCTGTTGACCGCATCGAAGTCGCCATAGGGTGATCGCGACGCCGGGGCCGGCGGGCGCTGCATCGAGCGGTCCACCAGGGCAGGCTCGAGGCACGAACCGTAGAACACCATCCACCGCAGGTAGGGCCCGCGCAGCGGGTCGCCCACCGCCGGCGACAGGCCGGCTTCCGCATACAGCTCCGCCGCGTACATGTAGACGGCCGCCTGCTCGGTGATCAGCACATCGCCGTGGCGCAGCGCCGGGACCTTGCCCATCGGATTGATCTCGAGATAGGCGGGCGCGCGCTGCTCGTTCGTCTTGAAGTTGAGCGGGTGGAGTGCGTAATCCGCGTTCAACTCCTCGAGCAGCATGCGGGCGCCGGCGGAGCGGCTGTGCGGGGCGTGATACAGGATCAGATGACGGTCGGTTGGCATGCGGTGTTCCTGACGGGATGAAGTTGTCCACTTTACTCCCTCGGGAACCGGCCGTCCCCGGCAATCCCCGCTGACGTGGCGCACCGCGCGCGCCGCCGCCACCGGCATGGCAGTGCTCAGGCCTGATTGTGCGATGCCGATTTCGAGGGGCGTTCCGGCGATGGCGGTGCTTCGTCCGCCAGGACCCGATTGCGCCCGGCCAGCTTCGCCTGATAGAGCAGGTGGTCGGCCCGTCGAAGCAGCGCCTCGAGTTCCGGTGCATCCGCCACGGACGCCACCGCCACCCCGAAACTGGCGGTCATGCCGTGCTCCGGGGCGCTGCCGGCGGGCACGCGCGCGCCGGCGATCGCCTGGCGCATGCGTTCGGCCAGCACGCGGGCATGCGCGGCCGTATCGACCAGCGCCACCACCGCGAACTCCTCGCCGCCGATGCGCGCGACGATGTCCGACTGGCGCCAGTGCTCGCGGCACAGGTCCGCCACGGTCCGCAGGGCTTCGTCGCCCGCGGCGTGGCCGTAGGTATCGTTGATGCGCTTGAAGTGGTCCACGTCGAACATGATGAGGGCGATCCGCTGCGCCTCGGTGCCGCGCGCCTCGCACATCGCACGGGCGCGGGTCTCGAAGGCGCGGCGATTGAGCAGTTGCGTCAGCGAATCGGTTTCGGCCATGGTCGCCAGCTCTTCCATCAGGCGCGCGCGTTCGTGCTCGAGCCGCATGCGTTCGAGGCTGTTGACGCGCAGCACCTGCAGGGCCTTGAACATCGCGCGGGTCTCGCGGTGCGCGGAGGCGGCGGGAATGGGCTGGCTCAGGTCGCCCCCGGCGATGGCGTCGATGATGCGCGTGGCCTGCGCAAACGGACCGACGACATGCCGGCGGAACGAAGCGATGATCCAGGCCAGCGTCGCCAGCAGCAGGACTTCCGCCAGCGCAGTGCCGGCCAGCACGAGCAGCGTGGTCTGCCGGTGGGCGCGGATCTCGCCCTCGGCCAGCCCCAGCACACTGTCGCGGAAGCCAGTGATGGCACGCATGGTGGGCACGTAGTGCTCCGCGAACTCGGTGGTGGAAATCTTCACGCCGCCGGGCTGGCCGGCCAGCGCCTGCACCGCATCGACATAGCGCAGGCCGTCATCGAAGTATTCCGCATTGAGCCGGGCGAACGCGGTGGGGCTCAGGCCGGCGTGGTTGGCGAGGCGCGAGTCGATCATGGCGCGCAGCTGGTCGATCCGGCCGCGCGTGCGTTCGATGGCGAGGCGTTCATGGTCGGCGAGCCCGCGGCGCATCGCCAGCGCGCCGGTGAAGCGCGAGCCGAGCTGCCCGGCTTGCTCGCGCAGGTCGGCCGCGAGGCGGGCGAGGAACAGGCAGTTGAGCGCATCCGTGTCGCCGTGGGCGACGCTCGAGGTACGCGCGGTCACGATCGGATGGAATTCCGGAATCACTGCGATCATGCGGTGCACGGCGTCCTGCACCGCAGTGTCGCCGCGCTGCGCGAGCGGCAGGCCGATCAACTGGTCGACGTTGGCGCGCGCGGCCGCCAGTCCGGCCTGCAGGTGCCGGGCTGTATCGAGATCGGCGGCGCAGCCGGGGCAGTGCTCGGGGCGCAGGATATCAAGCAACTGGGCCAGGTGGCCATCGCTGTCCTGACGGGCGCGTAGCAGCGCGGTCCGGTGCGAGGCGGGAACCGGCGCGTCTTCGCCGAGCACGCCGTTGGTCGGGCCGCGTTCGGCCGACACCTTTTCGATCGCCAGCAGCGCTGCCCGCAGCGACCGGAAGCTGCGCAACGCATCGTCGGCGCGCAGGTAGGCGAGCCACTCATAGGCGAGCAGCCAGCAGGACAGCAGCAGGATCGGGATCAGGATGCTGGCTGCGATCAGGCCAAAACGCTTGTCCAGCGACATGGTGGGGGACAGGGTCCGGGGCATGGGGCTTCGCGGATGACCTTGCGCGATATGGCTCGGTATCTCCTTGGGCTAACGGCAGGATGTCGGTCACCTTGACCCGCATTGAATGCTGGCGGGCCCCGGCAGATTGTTAACAAATGAAAAGCGCTCGCTAAGTCAACGAAAAGTGTTGAGGGAGCCCGAATGTTTGTAAGGCATATCCAGCCCCGGGATTCGTCAGTGCGGACAGCTTTTCGCTGCGCTGCAACGGAAGGGTTCGTTCTTGCCAATACTGCGCACCTCCTATTGGAAACACAGGAGACCAAGATGAGACGAGGATTTCGCAAAGTAGGCGGCTTTTTCAAGACGAAATCGCATTCGTCCGGATCATCCCTCGGCCGGACGGAGGATCGGGAAGAAGGCTCCGGTCGAGCAGCCCGTACCCCGAGTCCGGAGTTGTCGTCGTTGCGCGGCAGCCGGCCTATCAGTACGGTCGCCTCGCCGACGCGGTTCGATGATGACGGCAGGGTCACGGACCCAGGCCATATCCAGTACCAGGCCTCGGAGTACGAACGCGCGCGTTATCCCAAAATGAGTGAGGCCCTTGGCCACTCGCGGCATACCGGCCCAGGTTCTCCCCGGGCAGAGCGCTTCCCGGTCAGCGGGTACCTTCAGGACGGCCGGTATTTCAACGTGACCGGGGTCAGAGGGCCGGCCATCAATGCAGGCGACGACCATGTGATCGATCGTATACATGCAAGCCATGTGATCGACCATGGCGAAATGTCCGACGACCAGGCTGCCCGGTATATCGAGTATCAGAGCCGGCCGGTTTATCCCACCTACGAGACGAGCGGTTACGACCGAAGCAATTGCGTGCACTGTCACGCCGAGCTGGGCCATGGCATGTTCGGGTGGTCCATCCAACACCACCAGCATGCAGCGCCGGACCAACTGGCCGAGCAGATGCGCGGCTTGAGCGTCAGGGACAATAGTGAACCGCCCAGCGCTTGGCGGCATGGCCTTGCGCGCCGGGGCTTCCGCTTCATCCGGCTCTGTTGCGGAAATGGATCGAAATGTGAAGAAAGAGTCAAGCCTCTTCGCTTTGATACTAAGTAAATTGTAATGATAGTGATTTCCATTTACGATTCGCCGCTTGTGCGATCGGGGAGGGAATCCATTCATGCGTTTCTTGCGTCGTTTTCCGGGCTGGCTGGGGTGGGCGGCCCTGGCTTTGGCGTGCGTGCCCGCGGCCCATGCGGAAGAAAGCCAGTTCGCCTACGTGTACACGACGGACCTGCTGCCCAAGGGCGCCAAGGAAATCGAACAATGGATGACCTGGCGCCACCAGAAGATCGGCGGCTACTACGACCAGGTCGAGGGGCGCACGGAAGTCGAATACGGCCTGACTGACCGGCTCCAGGTGGCCCTGTATGGCAACTACGCCTGGGCGCGCGCTTATCACAACGGCCCGTACGGCGCGACCACGCCGCCGGAGCAGTTCGCCGACAAGGACGTCGACCCCGATGCACGCTGGAGCGACAAGCGTTTCGTCGGCGTCTCCGCCGAAGCCATCTATCGTGTCCTCAGCCCCTACACCGATGGCGTGGGCCTGGCGTTCTATGTCGAGCCCACGGTCGGTCCGCAGTTCAAGGAGCTGGAGACGAAGGTCATCCTGCAGAAGAACTTTCTCGATGACCGGCTGACGACCGCGTTCAACTTCATCTATGCGCCCGAGTGGCGCTACCTGGCCGACGACACGGCCGCCGCGGGCAAGAGCTGGCAGGAAGAGACCGATATCAACTTCAATTTCGCCGTCTCGTATCGCTTCGCGCCGAACTGGTCGGCCGGCGTCGAGTTCGTCAACGAGCGCGAGTACAACAGCTATCGCTTCCGGAACCAGTCGAACGGCGGCTATTACTTCGGGCCGACCCTCCATTACGGCGGCAAGAACTTCTTCGTGACGGCCACCTTCCTGGAACAATTGCCCTGGGCGCACGCGCACTCGGACACCGTCGACGGCACGCTGGTGAGCGGCCGCATCTTCGACAATGACTTCGAGAAGTACCGCGTGCGCATCAAGATGGGTTACTACTTCTGATCACGAGGACGCGCGATGAAGCAGGGACAATGGCTGTGGGTGCCCCTGGCGGCGATTTCCACCTCGGTCTATGCGACCACCTATTTCACGACCGAGCAGGCGTAGCAGGCGCTCTTTCCCGGCGAGAAGCTGACGCCCGCGTTCGTCACGCTCACCGATGACCAGGCGCGCCAGATCGAAAAGGCCACCGACGTCAACGTCCGCCACAAGGACATCAGGGCCTGGAAGGCCGAGCATGGCGGCTGGTTCATCCTCGACGAGGTGGTCGGCAAGCACGAGTTCATCACCTACGCCGTCGCCCTGAACGCCAACGGCAGCGTGCGCGAGATCGAGATCATGGATTACCGCGAGTCGTACGGCTACGAGGTGCGCAATCCGGAGTGGCGCAAGCAGTTCGTCGGCAAGACGACGGCGGACCCGCTGCGCCTCAACGAGGACATCCGCAACATCAGCGGTGCGACCCTGTCGTCGCGGCATGTCACCGATGGCGTGAAGCGGGTGCTGGCCACCTATGCCGTCGCCCTCAAGTAAGCTGCGCCGCGCCCGGCCCCTGCTCGGGACCCTGGTCGACATCACGGCCAGCGGGCCGGACGCGACCTTGCAGGCCGCGCTCGACGCGGCGTTCGCGGCCGTCGAACGCGTGCAGCGCCTGATGAGTTTTCACGCGCAAGACAGCGACGTCTCCCGCATCAACGCCGCCGATGCGGGCAGCGAAGTCTGCGTCGATGCGCAGACGTACTGCGTGCTGGAGCGTGCCGTGGCGCTGGGCGAGCTGTCCGATGGCGCTTTCGACATCGCCACGGCGGGCGTGCTCGTGGAGCAGGGCTTCCTGCCGCGACAGGCGGGCACGCCGCGCCCCGCTGCGGGGGTGACCTTCCGGGATATCGTCCTGAAAGCGGGCCACCGGGTGCAGTGGCGCCGCAAGGGCTGGATCGATCTGGGCGGCATCGCCAAGGGGTATGCCGTCGATTGCGCGATCGCGGCGCTGCGAGCCCATCGCGTGGACAGCGGCATCGCCAATGCCGGCGGCGACCTGCGCTGCTTCGGCCCGGCGGAACCGATCTGCGTGCGCCGGCCGGATGCGCCCGCCACGCTAGTGCCGCTGGGATGGCTGCGCGATCTGGCCATCGCGACTTCCAGCGGCTATTTCGCCGGCATCGAGCGCGACGGCCAGCAGATCGATCCCCTGGTCGACCCCGATCGGCAGGCCTGTGCCGTCTGGGAGGGCAGCATCAGCGTGGTGGCCACCGACTGCATGACGGCGGACGCACTGACCAAGGTGGTGCGCCTCGCGCGCCAGCGCGCGCCCGAGATCCTCGATCGCTTCCATGCGCAGGCCGTGGTGGTCAGTGCGCAGGCCATCGGCATGTGCGGCGCCTCGCTGCTGCAAAGGACCGACACGCCATGACGTCTCCTCCAGAACCGGTGCTGCGGTTGCCGGTGCGGCTCAGCCAGCGGCACAAGCGCTAGCTCTATGCGACCGCCGCCGTGCTGTGCTGCTCGGGCCTGGGCTGGCTGGTCGCGCATGACTTGCTGGGCGGGCAGGGGGCATTCGGCGATGCGCCGCATCCGTCCGAGCCCTGGTGGCTGCGTGTCCACGGTGCTGCGGCGATGGGCTTCCTGGTGGCGCTGGGCTCGCTGCTGCCCGGCCACATCAGCCGGGCCTGGCAGATGCGGAGAAACCACCGTTCGGGCCTGTTCATGCTGGGGCTGGCGGCGCTACTGGTCGCGACCGGATACGGGCTGTACTACGCCGGAGACGAGCAGACCCGCCCCTGGATCAGCTGCGTTCACTGGGTGCTCGGCCTGGTGGCTGCCAGCGCGGCACCGCTGCATGTCTATCTGGGTCGGCGCAGGGCTGTGGCCGGAACGGGGCCGGGCGTGCCTGAGGCATCCTCCAGCGATGGATGCGCGATGCCGCGTGCCGGTGTGCCCGAGTCCTGAAGCGCGGTTGGATGGGACTGGCAAATAGAGGATGCCGCCAGTCCCCCGCATCAACGGTTGAAAAACCGGTAATGGATTAAGCGACTACCACGGTCGGATCCCACTTGACGTATCCGGCCAATACCTGGGTTTCGTTCTTGGAATCCAGGACAAACAGTGCGGCGTAAGCGTAGAAGTTCTGGGCTGTGCCCTGGGAGGCCACCAAGGCATCGCACCTGGAAAAGCTTTCCGGCACGTTTTTGAAAGGATAGCCGTTCGGTGCGGCGTTGTTGCATAAATCCGGTCGCCCGCGCGCGGCATGATGACGTTTACGCGCAACGGTCTGGGCAGATGGCGCGGTAAACAATCCGTCTGGCTGCGTAGATTGTCGTCT
>CAKKOY010000029.1 GCA_919592095.1 Ralstonia syzygii subsp. syzygii
AGGGTGAGCGATTCTGCGCAGTAACAAGCCACGCATTGCGATATGAATCATGGCCTCCGATACGTCCGCGCGCTGCTCGTAGTCGCGTACGAGCCGACGCCAGCGAACCATTCACCCAAAGGTGCGCTCGGCCACCCAGCCGGGAAGTCGTGCGGCAGCACGACGTCCGTCAGGTCGCTGGGGTAACGCTTGGTCTTGCGAGCCAGCTTCGTCTCGCGTTCTCGATGTTCTTTTTTTCCACATCTCGCCTTTACACCACAACGGCGGGGAATTTTCAAACAGGCCCTCAGGCGGCGGACTGGCGAGGCAGCCGCAGGGTGAACAGCGTGTATTCGTCCACCACCGATTCGCACTGGATGCGCCCGCCGAATGCCTCCATCACGCGGCGGCAGAAGGTCAGGCCCACGCCCGACCCCTTGTCGGCCGGCTTGGTGGAGAAGAACGGGTCGAAGATGCGGCGCTGCACGCTGGGCGGGATGCCCATGGCGCTGTCGCGGATGGCCAGTACGTAGCTGTCACCGTCCGGCCAGGCGGAAATCTCGATGTGGCCCTTGCGGGCGATCTCGGCGGCCTGCAGGCGGATGGTCGCCAGCGGTGCGCTGACCTCGTGCGCGACCGTCGCCGCCAGCGCGCAGGGCCGCATCAGGTCGAACTGGATGATGGCGAAGGCCATGATGACCGGGCTGCCGGCGATGACGATGACACCGTGCGGGTATGGCGCCAGGCCGTAGTTCACGGCATAGTCCGCCGCCGACAGGGAATAGAGCGCCACGCCGCACAGGCAGAGCTGCAGGCGCCTGCGCTTCTCCGCGGTGGCGTGCCGCTGTCCGGCATAGAGCAGCCAGATGCTGCGCAGCACCAGCGCCGTCGTCTGGGCGATGTGCACAGCCTCCAGCGGCCCCGCCTTGGGATAGAAGCCGAAGCTGAACCGCCTGACACCGTCGATCACCAGATCGCTGCTGAGCAGCAGCACGACCAGCACGGCAGCCAGCGCATAGGAGGCGATCAGCCAGCGATGGTCGTCCGGGCGTTCCGCCACCTCGACCGCGAAGTGATACAGCACGGTCGGCAGCGGCAGGATCGCTATCCAGCCCAGCTTGGTCAGCACGCGCGCGGTGGCGACGTCGGAGGCCTCGAACAGGAACGCCCACAAGCCCTGCCACAGGCAGGTCAGCACCGTTACGCCGAAGAACGCCAGGTCCGCGCGTCATGAGCACGTAGATGCCGTAGAACAGGAACAGCGACGAGACGAACGCGGGGAGCAGAGCGTACATGGGATCGTCAGCCAGCCAGGGGAGCGGGGACATTTGCCGGCGGGGTCGGTCGGCAGCCCTCAAGGGTAATGGCAATGGCCCGTCCCGGGCACGCGTTCGGCAGTCACATATTTTTTACTCTGCCTTAAGTGCCGCTGAGAGGCTTGCCGCGCCTGTCCGGCCAAGCGGCAGGGGCGCTGGCCACGGGCAAGCGAGGCGGCAGGAAGGCGTTCACGCCGACAACGCCGCGTCGCGCTGCCCGAACAATTGCTGAAGCAGCCCGCGCATCCAGGCATGGGCCGGATCCGCGCTGCGGCTCTCGCTCCAGAACAGGCTGACGTCGAATGCCGGCATGGCGATCGGCAGCGCTGCCACGCGGAACAGGCCGGTAGCCGCGCATTGCTCCGCCAGGCGGGCGGGGATGATGACCATGTCCGATGTCTCCACGATGCGCGAGACCACCAGGAAGCTGGGCAGGCGCAACGCGATGCGCGCGCCCATCTTGACGAGCACATTCTCGATGGCCTGATGGCCGCTCGTGCAGACCAGCGCCTGGCCGGAGGCCACGAAATCCTGGCGTGACAGGGCTGCGCCAGCCAGCGGATGCCCGGCGCGCATCAGCACCGCGTAGCGGTCCTTGAACAGCGTATAGCGGCCCATGCCCTGTCCGGCTGCCTTCGACATCCGGCCGAAGGCGAAGTCGAGGCGACCCTCGTCCAGCGCGGGGAGGATGGCCTCTTCCGCCAGTGCCTCGACCCGGATCACCACCCGGGGTGCCAGCGCGCGCAGCCGCTCCAGCAGCGCCGGCAGAAACGCAACCTGGGCGAAGTCGGTCAGATGCATGCGGAATTCGCGGTCGCTGCTGGCGGGATCGAAGCCCTTGCTCATGGCCAGCGCCTGCTCCACTTCGCGCAGGGCGCGCTCGATCGGCACGGCCAGCTGCTGCGCATAGGGTGTCGGGCGCATGCCATAGGGGCTCGGCACGAACAGCGGGTCGGCGAACACCTCGCGCAGGCGCGCCAGCGCATTGCTCATGGCCGGCTGGGTGATGTTGTGGCGCTTGGCGGCCAGGGTGACGTTGCGGGTCTGATAGATCGCCTGGAACACGCCGAGCAGGTTGAGATCCAACCTGCTTCGGGAGCATCTTTGAAATTCATCAGATGAATGGATGCCATCATAACAATAAATTTGATGTATCCATAACCTGATATCAGACTGATATGAAAAGCGGTATCCGTCAGAACAGAGACCCCAAGGAGACAAGCGCATGTTCCTGAAGAACGCCTGGTATGTAGCCGGCACCCCCGACGAGATCGCCGACAAGCCGCTGGGCCGCCGCATCTGAGGCGAGCGCATGGTGTTCTACCGTGCGCCAGGAGGGCAAGGTGGCCGCGCTGGAAGACTTCTGCCCGCACCGCGGCGCCCCCCTGTCGCTCGGCTTTGTGCGCGATGGCCACCTCGTCTGCGGCTACCACGGCCTGACCATGAAGGCGGACGGCAAGTGCGCCAGCATGCCGGGCCAGCGGGTGGGCGGTTTCCCGTGCATCCGGCAGTTTCCGGTGGTGGAGCGCTACGGTTTCATCTGGGTCTGGCCGGGTGATCCCGGGCAGGCCGATCCCGCCCTCATCCACCACCTGGAATGGGCCGAGAGCAAGGCGTGGGCGTACGGCGGCGGCCTGTATCACATCCAGTGCGACTACCGGCTGATGATCGACAACCTGATGGATCTCACGCACGAAACCTACGTGCATGCCACCAGCATCGGCCAGCCGGAGATCGAAGAGGCGGTGCCGCAGACCAAGGTGGAGGGCGATGCCGTCGTCACCAGCCGCTTCATGGAGAACATCATGCCGCCGCCGTTCTGGGCCACCGCGCTGCGGGGCGCCGGCCTGGCGGACAACGTGCCGTGCGACCGCTGGCAGATCTGCCGCTTCACGCCGCCCAGCCACGTGATGATCGAGGTGGGCGTGGCCCACGCCGGCCAGGGCGGTTACCATGCCGCGCCCGAGCACCGGGTCGGCAGTATCGTGGTCGACTTCATCACCCCGGAGACCGAGACGTCGATCTGGTACTTCTGGGGCATGGCGCGCAACTTCCGGGTGGACGACGCGGCGCTGACCGACACCATCCGCCAGGGCCAGGGCAAGATCTTCAGCGAAGACCTCGACATGCTCGAATCGCAGCAGCGCAACCTGCTGACGTATCCCGAGCGCAATCTGCTCAAGCTCAACATCGATGCCGGCGGCGTGCAGTCGCGCCGCGTGCTGGAGCGGCTGCTCGAGCGCGAGCAGCCGTAAGGGGAGGCGCCATGCAGGTCATTCTTGGCGACAAGGCCGAAGCGGCCCAGGACATTGCGATGTTCGAGCTGGCCGCGCCCGACGGCGGCGCGCTGCCGCCGTTCACGGCCGGTGCGCACATCGATGTGCAGGTGGCGGGCTTCGTGCGGCAGTATTCGCTGTGCAACAGCCCGGCGGAAACGCACCGCTACCGGATCGGCGTGCTGCGCGACGCGCATTCGCGCGGCGGCTCGGTTGCCATGCATGCGCTCGCCGTCGGCGCCACGCTCGAGATCAGTGCGCCGAAGAACCATTTCGCACTGGTGCCCGGGGCGCGGCATTCGATCCTGCTTGCCGGGGGGGATCGGCGTGACGCCGCTGCTGGCCATGGCCGAGCAGCTCGCGGCAGACCGCGCGTCGTTCGCGCTGCACTATGCGACGCGTTCACCGGAGCGCATGGCGTTCCGCGACCGGCTGGCGGCGGCGCATCTGGCACCGCATACCCGGTGCTACTTCGACAACGCGCCGGCGGCCGGGCAGCTCGATCTGGCGGCCGTGCTGTCGCAGCCGGACGAGGGCACGCACCTGTATGTGTGCGGGCCGGGCGGCTTCATCGAGGCCGCGCTGGACCAGGCGCGCGCGCTGGGCTGGCCGGAGGCCAACCTGCACCGCGAGTACTTCGGTGCGGCGCCGTCGCAGCCGGCGGCCGGGGAAGAGGGTGAGGGCGAGGGCGCCTTCCGGATCCGGCTGGCGCAACGCGGCAAGACGGTGGAGGTGGGCGCCGGCGAAACGGCGATCGCTGCGCTGCGCCGCTGCGGCATCGACTGGCAGACCTCGTGCGAGCAGGGGGTGTGCGGGACATGCCTGACCCGGGTGCTGGAAGGCGAGCCCGTGCACCACGACCAATACCTGACGGACGAGGAGCGCGCCTCGGGGTGCTTACTGCCCTGCGTGTCGCGGGCCAGGGGCCTGCTGGTGCTGGACATGTAGGCGGCGGCGGGCCGCCCACGCGCATCCGCCCGGGCCAACGTGCGCCCGTTTCAGGTGGGAGCAGGCCCTAGACCGTCACCGCGCTCAGGATCCGCACCAGCGCGCGCAATTGCTGATGCAGTTGTTCGCGCTCGGCGGGGGCCATTTCCGCCAGCATGGATTTCTCCACCTGGGCCACGGCGATGTCGCAGCGGTCGAGCAGTGCCTGGCCTTCCTCGGTCAGCCGGATGTTGATGATGCGGCCGTGGCTGGGATCGGGCTCGCGCGCGATCCAGCCCCGTCCTTCCATCATCTTGACCATCTCGTTGGCGGACTGGGGCGAGGTCAGCGAGCGCTCGGCAAGCTGCGCGTTGGAGAGCTGCCCCTGCGTGCTCAGGAACGACAGCGTGGTGTATTGCGGTACGGTCAGCCCGAGCGGCAGCAGGCTGTCGCGCAGCCGCCGGCTCAGCACGTGATCGAGCCGGCCGATCAGGTAGGCGATGCCGGTGGGCTTGCCCGCCGCGCGCGGCTTCGGTTGGGAGGTCGTCTTCTTCATGTGGACGCGAAGGATCCTGCGAGGAGTCGACCGCTATTGTGCATGAAGATATCAGCGGGCCTGACATCTTCTGCTTGCCAAGCCGGACAGATCGTCCTACCATCGTTCTTAATATCAGTTTGCCTGATATATTTTTGATGAAGGAAATGCCGATATGGCAACGTACGCAGGTCGCTGGAGCACCGTCAAGGTGGATGTCGAAGACGGGATTGCCTGGGTGACCCTCAACCGCCCGGACAAGCGCAACGCGATGAGTCCGACCCTCAACCGCGAGATGATCGACGTGCTGGAGACGCTCGAGCTCGACGCCGACGCGCAGGTGCTGGTGCTGACCGGCGCGGGCGAATCCTGGTCGGCCGGCATGGACCTGAAGGAGTACTTCCGCGAGACCGACGGCCAGCCGGAGATCATGCAGGAGCGGATCCGCCGCGATTGCTCGCAGTGGCAGTGGAAGCTGCTGCGCTTCTATTCCAAGCCGACCATCGCCATGGTCAACGGCTGGTGCTTCGGCGGCGCCTTCTCGCCGCTGGTGGCCTGCGATCTGGCGATCGCGGCGGACGATGCCGTGTTCGGCCTGTCCGAGATCAACTGGGGCATTCCGCCGGGCAACCTGGTGAGCAAGGCCGTGGCCGACACCATGGGCCATCGCGCTGCGCTGTACTCCATCATGACGGGCGAGACCTTCACCGGCCGGGAAGCCGCCGAGATGGGGCTCATCAACCAGAGCGTGCCGCGCGCCCGGCTGCGCGAGACCGTGACCGAACTGGCCGGCAAGCTGCTCGCCAAGAACCCGGTGGTGCTGCGCTTTGCCAAGCATGGCTTCAAGCGCTGCCGCGAGCTGTCCTGGGAGCAGAACGAGGACTATCTGTACGCCAAGGTGGACCAGTCCAACCATCGCGATCCGGAGAAGGGGCGCCAGCATGGCCTGAAGCAGTTCCTCGACGACAAGACCATCAAGCCGGGCCTGCAGACCTACAAGCGCGCCTGAGCGGTACAGTCCTCATACAAAAAAAAAGAACGGATGCTCCGCGGCCACGGTTTTCCGGCCGGCACGCGGGCACCAGCGACAACAAAGGAGACAGCCGTGTTCGAGAGCCAGTTGCTCATCGGCGGCAACCAGCGTGCGGCCGCCGGCGCGGTGACCTACGATCGCATCGACCCCGGTACTGGAGACGTCGCCTCGCGCGCGGCGGCGGCGTCGCTGGCGGACCTGGATGCCGCCGTGCAGGCCGCGGCGTTCGGCGCGTTCTTCAACCAGGGCCAGATCTGCATGTCGACCGAGCGCATCATCGTCGACCAGACCATCGCTGACCACTTTGTCGAGCGGCTGACGGACAAGGCCGGTAGCCTGCGCGCGGGCCGGCCGGGGCAGGATGGCGCCGTCCTCGGCGGCATGGTGGACGCGAGCGCGGCGCAGCGGATCGGGCACCTGGTGGACGACGCGGTCGGCAAGGGCGCGACCCTGCGCACCGGTTCGCTGCGGATCGACGGCAACATCGTGTAGCCCGTGGTGGTCGACGGCGTGACGCCCGCGATGGCGCTGTACGGCGAGGAGTCGTTCGGTTCCGTCGTGACGGTGCTGCGCGCGGCGGATGACGAGGAGGCCGTCCGCCTGGCCAACGACAGCGAGTACGGCCTGTCGGCCGCGGTGTTCAGCCGCGATATCGCGCGGGCCATGCGGGTGGCCAGGCGCATCGAGTCCGGCATCTGCCACATCAACGGCCCCACCGTGCACGACGAAGCGCAGATGCCGTTCGGCGGCGTCAAGGCCAGTGGCCATGGCCGCTTCGGCGGCAAGGCCGCGATCGATGCCTTCACCGAACTGCGCTGGATCACGGTGCAGACCGGCGAACGCCACTACCCGATCTGATGCGAGGTCGCTGCCATGCACACGGAGTCGATGAAACAGCCGGCGGCCCGCTATCGCCCGGTGTCGATCGGCGCGGGCGCTGTCCAGGTCCGCCGGGACGCGGGCGGTACCTGGCATCTGCGCTCGCCTGAGCCGATCGGTGCCTATCCCGCGCGGATGACGGATTGCCTGGTGCGCGGCGCCGGGCAGTATCCGGATCGCGTCCTCGCGGCGCAGCGTGGCGCCGACGGGCAGTGGGAGCGCATCACCTATGCGCAGATGCTGCACCGGGCGCGCGTCATCGGCCAGGCGCTGCTCGACCGGGGGCTGTCGCCGGAACGGCCGTTGCTGATCCTGTCCGGCAACGATCTGCAGCACCTGCAGTTATCGGCGTAGGGCTCGCCGCAGGCATCGAGGTAAGGGTTGCCCGGGCGATCAAACAGCGCACAGGCGTGTCGAGCAGCAGCACTGGCACACCGGTATCGGGCATCGCGCCCAGCAGGACGCGCGCGGGCCCGCCCGGCAGGTCGGGCAGCGCACACGCCACGCGGGCGTCGCGCAACTGCGCGCGTGCCGCGGGGTATCCCGGCAGCATCACGGTCACGTGCAATCCGGCGTGCTGCAACGCGCCGGCACAAGCCCCGACCATGTCTCCCAAGCCGCCGGTCTTGGCCAGCGGCACCGCTTCCGAAGCAACAAAGAGGACATTCAGCGACAAGATCGTGCTCCCAGCAAAGGCCACCGGCGCCGGACCGAAGCCCGTCCCTGCATGTCGCTGGGCTGGCATCACCGTCGGCGCGGGCGGCAGAGTTTGCAATCCCCTTGGTCGCGTAAGTCCTATGCCAGTCGGACAGACACCGACAAGCCGGCGCGTGCATCCGCTGGTTTGCTGGCCGCCACGTGGTACCCCGTTATCGGCGTCGACGTGCGGTGTGTGCAACCTGCGCGCGCGCCGTGTAATTTCGCCTATGCGGTCAGGTGTATGTGCGCAGGGCACCGCGCCGTCACATCGCTGCGACGATGGCCTGGGGCAGGCGCGGGCCGAAGCCAAGCAGGTAGAGCGTGTCCATCGCCACCAGCCGGCGGTGGCGCGCGGCCGGGGTCGCTGCCAGCCCCGAGGCCGACCCATGCTTTCGGCCGTCAACGGCTTGTAGCCCTTGAAGCCGCTCCTGTCATCGCCGAACACGTTGGATGCGCCGGCGTAGTGCAGCATGGCATCGGCGGCGGTGTCGCGCCCGGCCACCATCGTCTGCATGCCCGCATGGCCCAGCAGGAAGGCCGCGCGTACCGGCGCCTGCCGCGCGCGGCGCGCCGCCACCTGCTGCTCCGTGGTCTGCATGGCGGCATCGAAATCTGCCAGCACGCGCGCCGCGGCACTTTGCGCGCCGAGCAGCCGCGCCACCTCGACGATCTTGCTGCGCGCCGTCCGCGCGTCGTGCTGTTCCGCAATCGCCGCGATGCGCACGCCGCTGCCACGCAACTGGGCGAGCGCTTCGGGCGGGCCGGCGTCGGTGCTCATCAGCACCAGGTCCGGCCGCAGCGACAGCATGCCCTCCGACGACAGCGCGCGCAGATAGCCGACCTTCGGCAGCGCCAGCACCGGCCGCGGATACGTGCAGGTGGTGTCGGCGGCAACCAGCACGTGTTCCATGCCGAGCGCATAGACGCATTCCGCCAGCGCCCCGCCGATCACGACCACGCGTCGTGGCATCGGGGCGGCCTTCTGCGCCCATGCCTGCCACGGCGCGAACAGGGCCGCGCCGCCTGCCGCGGCCAGCCACCGGCGGCGGCTCGAACGGATGGCGCTCATGCCGAGGCCTCCGTCGCGGGGCCAAGCGGAAGGCATGCCGACCGATGGCCGAGCAGGCGGCGCACCACCTCACGCCAGGCGGGCCGTTCCGGTTCACCGGGCTTGCGCGCGCCGAACAGCATGGCGACGGTCTCGCCTTGTGCGTCGAACAGTTCGAGCGAGGTCACCACGCCGTCCGAGGTTGGCTTGCAGACCACCCAGGCGCGGTCGATCAGATCGCCGCGCACATGCAGGTTGAAGCCGGGGTCGAGCACGTTGACCCAGCTGTCGAGCAGCCGCACGCTGGTGACCGGTCCAGTGTGGATCTGGACCATGCCCCGGTTTCCGACGAACACCATGATCGGCAGGCCGGCGGAGGCAGCGTCCTCCAGCACCCTGTGCAGCGCAGTGGGCGCCACGGCCTGGGTGAAGCGCCCTTCGGCCAGCCGCAGCGCTTGCGTGCGCGCTACGCCGTGCGCTTTCAGCAAGCCGAAGAACTGGTGCGTGTCGGTCATCGCTTCCCATGCGGACAGCAGCGCGGGCACGTCGATGGCGCTGTCCGGACGCGGCGCGTCCGGGGCGGGGCGCGGCTGCATGGTGTCGCCGGGCGACTGGTCCTCGGCGCGCCATTGCGCCACCAGGCGGTCATAGGCGGCGTGGTCGCTGTGCTCGCGCAGGTAGACCTTGTGCACCGCCTCGCCGCAGGCATCGTAGAACTGCAGGCTGCGCAGCGTGCCGCGCGGCGAGGTGTCGGTCACGGCATAGGCGTGTGTCCATTGGGCGTAGAACATGCGCAGGTCGATCTCCGCGCCAAGCGCCAGGCCGATACGGCCTTCGTGGCTCAGGTTGGTGAAGGCCCCGTCCTTCTCGTGCACGGCGGCGGCATTGCGCGTGAGCACCATCACGCGGCCCAGCATACCGAGCTGCTCGAACAGGCTGATGAAGTGGCCGTCTTTGCCGGCATGCAGCCGCGTGGCATCGGCGCCGACACGTGAGGCGACCAGTTCGCCCTCGGACACGCCCAGCTCGGCGGCGGCGTCGCGTTGGCGCGGGTTACGTTCGGCGAGCAGGGCGCGGTGGCGCTCGCGCAATCGGGCCGCGCGGGCGATGCGTCCGTCCGGCGTGCCGGCGGGCAGGGAATGGGCAGGATGGTTCATCGTCACTCCTTTTCAGCGGTCAGAACTCGATCTTCACGCTGGCCGCGAAGGTGCGGCCGGGCGCGGTGTAGGCATCGCGGATGGTCGAGTTGGCCAAGCCCAGGCCCGCCACGTCCGACCAGTTCCACACCTTGCGATCGAACAGGTTGCGCACGGCCAGGTAGAGCGAGGCGTGCTTGTTCAGTCGGTAGCCGCCCGAGACGTCCACCACGAACGACGATGGCGTGGCGAAGTCAGCCGTCGTGCCGGCGCTGGGCGGGCGGATGGTGCTCGGGCTCTTGGCCATCTGCCAGGTCATGTCGGTCTGCGCGAACCAGCGCTCGCCGGGCTCGTAGCGCACGCCGAATACGGCCTGCACCGGGTTGATGCTATTGAGCGGCGTTGAGGCGCCGTTGGCGTCCTCGGCCGTGCCGCGTGTGTAGGCGGCGGCCGCGCGCAGCTTCACGCCGACCGGCAGCCGCCATTCGCCGCGCGCTTCCACGCCGCGGATGAAGGCATGGCTGACATTGACGTATTGATAGGTTAGCGGGTTGGTCGGGCTGGTGATGCTGCCGCCGATCGTCACCTGATCGATGAAGTTGCGGTAGCGTCCGGCAAAGGCAGCCACGCTGTACGCCATGGGTCCCTGCGTCGTGTCGAGCTTGCCGCGCAGGCCCACCTCCACCGTGTCGCTCGTCTCCGCTTTCAGGTCGGGGTTGCCGATGCTGCGGTAGTACACGCGGGAGCCGGCGGTGCTGGTGAAGCTGTTGTTGACCTGGTCGGGCGTTGGCGTACGGAAGCCGCGCGCGTATTGCACGTAGGCGGTGGCCGCCGGGGCGAAGGCATACATCAGTGCCAGCTTGGGCGACAGCGCACCGTCGCTGCTGCCCGCCTGCGCGCCGGTGTAGAGCGGGTCGTTCGGGTTGCGCGGCTTCAGGCGGTAAGTGTCGTAGCGCAGGGCCGGGATGATGCTCAGGCTGCCACGGCGGATCTCGTCCTGCACGAAGGCGCCCAATAGCGCGTATTCGGTATCGGGGAAGACCTTGTTGACGAAGTTGTCGGACGCGGCCGGCCCGGTGCCGGAGCGGTCGCTGTCGATGCGCGAGAAGCTGGCGTCCACGCCGTACACCAGCTTGTGCGAGAGCGTGCCTGTCTGGACGTGGCTTTCCAGCTGCGACGACAGGCCGAAGGTGCGGTCGCGGTAGTGGTTGTCGCGCGAGCGCTGCGAAGTGGCGTTGGTTTCGTCCTGTGCCTGCTCGATCTCGGCGCGGCGGAAGTAGATCAGGGTATGGGCGCTCTGGAACCAGCGGTTGTCGGCATCGGCATAGTCGTAGTCGAGGCTCACGCGCTGGTTCTCCAGCGTGTCGGCAGACCGCAGGCCGCGCAGCGTAGAAGTGACGGCCGACAGCGCGTCGCTGTTGATGCGCTGGCGCACCGACTCGCCCGTCAGCTTGAATGTGTCGCTGGCCGTGGCCTTGAACACCAGCTTGCCGAGCAGCGAGGTGTTGTAGGTGTCCTGGGGGTTGGGCGTGGTGCGGGCGGCGCCCACGCTGCCGTTGCTGCCCTGGTTGTCGACTTCGTGCCCGCGCCGGCCGTCGGCGATCAGCATGCCCTGGAACTGTTCGCCGCCCAGGGCGGTGGAGACCGTGGTGCCTAAGCTGCGATCGGTCGAGTCGTAGCTCGAGCGCAGCCCGAAGTACGACGCCTTGCCGAACACGTCCAGCAGATCCTGCGGGTCCTTGGTGATGAAATTGACCGCGCCGGTCAGCCCGTCGCTGCCATACAGCGATGAGGCCGGCCCACGCAGGATCTCGATGCTGCGCAGCAGCGCCATGTCGGCGTAGTCGCCGCGGCCGGCATTGAGCGGCCCGTAGGCAAAGGCAGCCGGCAGGCGGATGCCGTCCTCCATCAGCAGGATGCGGTTGCCGTCCAGCCCGCGGATGTTGATGCCCTGGTTGCCGCCAAAGCCACCGGTCGACCCGCTGGACGCCGCCGACGTCGGCCGGAACGCGCTGCGGCGCACCGTGACACCCGGTTCGTAGCGCAGGGCTTCCTTGATGTTGTCGGCCTGCTGCTCCTCCAGGTCGGTGTCGGTGACCACCGAGATGCTGGCCGGCGTGCGGCTCAACGCCGTCCGTGAGCGCGTGGCGGTGACGATGACCGGGTCGAGCGTCAGATCGGCGCGTGTCGTCAGCGTGGGGGCGTAGGTGGGGGCAGGCGGCTCAGCACCGGCAGACGGTGCGCACAGCAGCGCGGCGGCGGTCACGATGGGCGCCATCCGGCACGGTGGCCGGGCGGGGCAGGCGGAACCGGTGGCGAAACGGAAACGGGCAGGCGCGCCCGACGTGCCCTGGCGGGGCGGGTACAACGACATGTCGTGCTCCAGTGTCGAGAAAAGGAAATCCCGTGGCTGGCTGGAGCGCGGCGCAGGCCGGACGCATTGCTTGCAAAGGGAGGTGATCTGCATGCAAATGAGAATCATTATCAATTATGGCGATGAAGCGTAACTAAAGCAAGATATGGATGCCATGGATCACTTTTAACGGTGATTCACCTCACGCAATAGGGGGGGTAATTGGTCTGATCGGTTCAATCAATTTGTGCAATGCGGCGGACCAAGTTACGATCACTCCCGTTGTCAACCAAGCAACCAACCGAAAACCACCATGTCGCTGATCAACACCCAAGTGCAGCCTTTCAAGGCACAAGCTTTCCACAACGGCAAGTTCGTCGAAGTCTCCGACCAGACGCTCAAGGGCAAGTGGTCCGTGCTGATCTTCATGCCGGCCGCCTTCACCTTCAACTGCCCGACCGAAGTCGAAGACGCCGCCGACAACTACGGCGAGTTCCAGAAGGCTGGCGCCGAGGTCTACATCGTCACCACCGACACGCACTTCTCGCACAAGGTGTGGCATGAAACCTCGCCGGCCGTCGGCAAGGCCCAGTTCCCGCTGGTGGGCGACCCGACCCACGCACTGACCAACGCCTTCGGCGTGCACATCCCCGAAGAAGGCCTGGCCCTGCGCGGCACCTTCGTGATCAACCCGGAAGGCGTGATCAAAACCTCGGAAGTGCACGACAACGCCATAGCGCGTGACGTGAAGGAAACGCTGCGCAAGCTCAAGGCTGCCCAGTACGTCGCCACCAACCCCGGCCAAGTCTGCCCGGCCAAGTGGAACGAAGGCGCCAAGACGCTGAAGCCGTCGCTGGACCTGGTCGGCAAGATCTAAGCAATACCCTCAAGCGGCCGGCCCGCCCGGCTGCTTGCCCCCGGGGACGCAGCGTGTGTTGCGTCCCCGCACCGAATTCCAACGTAGCCAAGAAGAGAAATCGCCATGCTGGACGCTGATGTCAAGGCCCAACTGAAAGCCTACCTCGAACGCCTTGTGCAGCCCATCGAACTGGTCGCCTCGATCGATGACAGCGAAGGCTCCCGCGACATGATGGATCTGCTGCGCGACGTCGCCGGGCAGTCCGGCATGATCACGCTCAACGAGCAGCGCGACGACGCCGAGCGCAAGCCGTCGTTCCTGATTCGCCGCACCGGCACCGATGTCGGTGTCCGTTTCGCGGCCATCCCGACGGGCCACGAGTTCACCTCGCTCGTGCTGGCGCTGCTGCAAGTGGGTGGCTACGCCCCCAAGCTTGATGACGACACCATCGAACAGATTCGTGGTATCGAGGGCGATTTCCGCTTCGAGACCTATATGTCCCTGACATGCCAGAACTGCCCGGACGTGGTCCAGGCGCTGAACGTCATGTCGGTGATCAACCCGCGCATCCAGCACGTCGCCATCGACGGCGCGCTGTTCCAGGACGAAGTGGAAGCGCGCAAGATCATGGCCGTGCCGACCCTCTTCCTGAACGGGGAAGTCTTCGGCCAGGGCCGCATGGGCGTGGAAGAGATTCTCGCCAATATCGACACCGGCGCCGCCGCCCGCGACGCCGAGAAGCTCAACGCAAAGGCACCGTACGACGTGCTGATCGTCGGCGGCGGCCCGGCCGGCGCGGCGGCGGCCGTGTATGCAGCGCGCAAGGGTGTGCGCACCGGCGTGGTGGCCGAGCGTTTCGGCGGCCAGGTGCTGGACACACTGGCCATCGAGAACTTCATCTCCGTGCAGGAGACCGAAGGGCCGAAGTTTGCTGCCGCGCTGGAGCAGCACGTGCGCCAGTATGGCGTCGACATCATGAACGCGCAGCGCGCCGTCAAGCTCACGCCGGCCGACGAGCCGGGCGGCCTCTCCGAAGTGACGCTCGCCAACGGTGCGGTGCTCAAGGGCCGCTCGATCATCCTGTCGACCGGTGCGCGCTGGCGCAACGTCAACGTGCCGGGCGAGCAGGAATACCGCAACCGCGGCGTGGCGTATTGCCCGCACTGCGATGGTCCGCTGTTCAAGGGCAAGCGCGTGGCCGTGATCGGCGGCGGCAACTCCGGCGTGGAAGCCGCGATCGATCTGGCGGGCATCGTCAGCCATGTCACGCTGCTTGAGTTCGGCGACCAGCTCAAGGCCGACGCCGTGCTGGTGCGCAAGCTGGAGAGCCTGCCCAACGCAACCATCCTCACCAACGCGCAGACCACCGAGATCACCGGTAACGGCGAAAAGGTCAACGGCCTGCGCTACAAGAACCGCACCAACGGCGTCGAGCACGACGTCGCGCTGGAAGGCGTGTTCGTGCAGATCGGCCTGGTGCCCAACACCGAGTGGCTCGACGGCGTGGTGGAGCGCAACCGCTTCGGCGAGATCATCGTCGATGCGCGCGGCCACACCAGCGTGGCGGGCGTGTTCGCGGCGGGCGACTCGACCACCGTGCCGTTCAAGCAGATCATCATCGCCACGGGCGAGGGCGCCAAGGCCTCACTGTCCGCCTTCGATCACCTGATCCGGGTACCGCTGGCCGAAGCCGCCTGAGTTTTTCCCACCCTCGTGTAAGCAGCCGGGCCGCGCGCAAGCGGGCCCGGTTTTTTTTGTGCCCGCCGCACGGAAACCGGGTCGCCGGCAGGGGCAAAAACTTGTAATGCGAATGATTCGTATTTATAGTGTGTCCATCGACGCCGCTGCTGCTCCGGCAAATGCCGCATCACCGGTGCATCGAACCGAATTCCGTCGTGCCGCGCCGCTCATGGCGCCATGACAACCGGTCTTTTGTGGGGACCGCTCTGATACACAGAGCGTTTGGCCGTAGCAAGCCGCCCGACAGTCGGGAAAGCACTCAGACCCCGCTTTCCCGACTGCGACTTTCCCGGGCTGCCAGCCATGCCGTTTTTTTCGGAAACCCGATCCGCCCGATCCCCGTTTCCACACCCCCCGGCTGTATCGCATCTTCTCGCCCCAACACCATGCCTAATTCGACCGACCTGCGCCGGGCCGGGCTCAAAGCCACGTCGCCGCGCGTCAAGATACTGGAAATCCTTGCCGCCGGCACGGACCACGGCCGCCACCTGAGCGCGGAAGACGTGTACCGGCAACTGCTGTCGTCGGACATCGACATCGGCATCTCGACGGTCTATCGCGTGCTCAACCAGCTGGTGGATGCCGGCGTGCTGCTGCGTCATACCTTCGAGGCTGGCCATGCGGTGTACGAGATCAACGAGGGCGCGCATCACGATCATCTGATCTGCCTGAGTTGCGGCCGCGTGGAGGAATTCCACGACGACGCCATCGAATCCAGGCAGGAGAGCGTGGCGACCGAGCGCGGCTTCGTGCTGCGCGAGCACGCGCTGGCGCTGTATGGGATGTGCCCGGCATGCCAGGCGCGCGCGGGAGCTCTCAGTGCCGTCGGCCTGAATGCATAGGCGCGCTTGTGCTTCACACTGACGTGACGCGGTAACGTCCTGAAACATCATCGTCGGAATCATGCGGAAACTCACCCTGTGTCAGGCGGTTCCAACCCTGCAAGTTAGTCAGGAGATGCCGATGCGACGCCGTCTGAAGTCCGAAGATGAACTCAAGACCCTGCTGGCCCGCTGCGTTCAGCAACATCCCGAATGCGCACATTGCGAGTTGCGCGCGATGTGCATTCACCGGCCGGATCACACCGGCTGCAACTGGAGTGCCGAATTCGATTTCCTGACCGACGACGATGATGCGGCCATGCGTGGCCTGTCGGTCGCCAAGCGCTTGCTGATGCGGGCGCGCACGCAGTACAACGTGGCGTCGTCCTGACGCCTCGGGCCGCGTGCCGGCACGCGATGCCGGTGGCGGGCTCAGCCCCGCGCCTGGCGGGCGATGCGCTCCAGCAATTCGCGCGCGCTCTCGCCGTGCCCCTCCAGTGTCAGCAGGCGCGCATTCAGCACGAGATTTTCCAGCACCAGCTTGGCGATGCTCGCCGACAGCGAGGCGATCACATCGTCCTGGCTGAAGTGCGCCGCTTCCATCTGCGACAGCTGGTGCGTCACCAGCTTGCAGACCAGGTTGCGCAACATCTGCTCGTCGAAGGGCAGGTTGGCGAAATCCACCGGGTCTTCCTTCTCGACTTCCGCGAACAGCTTGACCAGCAGGTCTTCGGTCATGGCACGTCCCCCGTGCAGGTTACGGCCAGTCTACGCCTGCCGTCCGCAGAAGCACAACGGGCCCGCATGGCGGATCCGTTGGGTGGTGGCGTCGTATCGTCCGTTACGGGCGGCGCACGATGCGGATCGGCTGCTCGACCACCTGCACCGTCGATTCACCCGACGCGCAGCCGCTGCAGCCGCTGCCGCATGCGCTGCCCGACAGCGGATCGGCGTGGCACGACGGCTCCGTACCCGGCGCCAGCAGCCGCTGGCCGAAGGCACGCACCCAGCCCGGGCGCGACGGGCGGTCACACCAGCCCGCCATGCGTGCCACCGTGCGGGCCCGCATGGCGGGCGCGTAGCGGCCGGTGATCGACAGGGCGCTCAGCGCCACAAGCGTTGCGACGACGCCGGTTTCGACCACGTGATACACGCTCATGTCAGCACCCGTGCGATCTGGTAAGTGGCGAAGGCGGCCAGGTAGGCCAGCGCGAAGAGGTAGCCGGCGGTGGAGGCCATCACCTTCCACGAGTTGGTCTCGCGACGGATCGTGGCCAGTGTCGATATGCACTGGGGTGCATAGACGTACCAGGCCAGGAAGGCCAGCGCCGTCGCCAGCGGCCACTGTGCGGCGATGACCGGTGCAAGCTGCGCGGCGGCGTCCTCACGCGTGGCGGACAGCGAATACACCGTTGCCAGCGCACCGACGGCCACCTCGCGCGCGGCCATGCCGGGAATCAGCGCGATGCACATCTGCCAGTTGAAGCCGATCGGCGCAAACACGACTTCCAGCGCGTGGCCGATGTAGCCGGCGAAGCTGTAGTCGATGGCCGGCCCGGTCGCGCCGGCGGGCGGCGACGGGAAGGTCGACAGGAACCACAGCAACACCATCATCTTCAGGATCACGGTACCGATGCGGCGCAGGAAGATGCGTGCGCGCTCGATCAGGCCGATGGCCAGGTTGCGCGGGCTGGGCAGGCGATACGACGGCAGTTCGAGGATCAGCGGATGCTCGGAGCGATCGCGCTTGAGGTACTTGAGCACGTACGCCACCATCAGCGCGGAGACAATGCCCGCCATGTACAGCCCGAACAGCACCAACCCTTGCAGGTTGAAGGTGCCCCATACCTGCCGGGCCGGAATGAATGCGCCGATCAGCAGCGCGTACACCGGCAGCCGCGCCGAGCATGTCATCAGCGGCGCGACCAGGATGGTGACCAGCCGGTCGCGTGGGTCCTGGATCGTGCGCGTGGCCATCACGCCCGGAATGGCACAGGCAAAGCTGGACAGCAGCGGAATGAACGAGCGGCCCGACAGGCCCGCGCCTGCCATCAGGCGATCCAGCAGGAACGCCGCGCGCGGCAGGTAGCCGGACTCTTCCAGCGCCAGGATGAACAGGAACAGGATCAGGATCTGTGGCAGGAACACCAGAATGCTGCCCGTGCCCGCGATGATGCCGTCCACCAGCAGGCTCTTGAGCATGCCGTCCGGCAGCAGGGCGCCGATCCAGACGCCCGCGTCTTCCACCACGGCCTGGATGCCGTCCATCAGCGGCTTGGCCCAGGAGAACACCGCCTGGAACATGAAGAACATCAGCACCGCCAGCAGCACGAGGCCCAGCACCGGATGCAGCACGATGCGATCGAGCCGGTCGTCCAGTTCCGCCGTGCTGCGTGGCATGGTGACGGCGGCATCCAGCAGGCGCTTCACTTCGACGTGCGGATCGGCATCCGCCGGCAGGGCGGTCGGGACGGCGGGCAGGCGCTCGTGGTCGATGTGCGCGATCAGGTCGGCGGCGCCGTTGCGCTTGATGGCGATGGTCTCCACCACGGGCATGCCCAGCGCCTGCTCCAGTTTCGCGCGGTCGATGCGGATGCCGCGCCGCGCCGCCGCGTCGACCATGTTCAGCGCCAGCACCATCGGCAGGCCCAGGCGCTGCAGCTCCAGCACGAAGCGCAGGTGCAGCCGCAGGTTGGTGGCGTCCACCACGCAGACAATCAGGTCGGGGCGCGGCTCGTCGCGGAACGTCCCCAGGCAGATGTCGCGCGTGATGGCCTCGTCGGGGCTGGTCGCCACCAGGCTGTAGGCGCCCGGCAGGTCGAGAATCTGCACATGCCGCCCGGAAGGCGCGAAGAAGCGGCCTTCCTTGCGCTCGACCGTCACGCCGGCGTAATTGGCCACCTTCTGCCGGCTGCCCGTCAGCAGGTTGAACAGCGCGGTCTTGCCGCAGTTCGGATTGCCGACCAGCGCAACGCGCAGTGCGGGTGCGGAGGACGGAGAGGAGGAAGCGTGCATCTGCAAAGGCCTGAAAGCGAAGGGCCGGCGGCAATCACCCGGCGGGCGTCATGCCGCCTTGCGCACCTGCGCGGGCGGAGCGGTCTCGGACGCCGCTGCGACGGGCTGGGTCGGCTGGGTTGCGGCCTCGGTATGCACGCGCACGCGCGCGGCTTCCTGCTTGCGCAACGCAAAGCGCGTAAAACCCACCTGCACGACGAGCGGATCGCCGCTGAACGGACCGATCGCGACCACGCACACCTGTTCGCCCGTCACGAAACCGAGTTCGCGCAGGCGCTGGCTGATGGGATCAGCGGGCTCACGGTCTTCAACGTGGTCCACCACCGCCGTGGCCCGGCGGGAAAGCTCGGAAAGCCGCATCGTGCGTGATCCGTGACGTAAGTAGGGCGTAAATGCGAATCGTTTTCATTATATCGCAACATCGCGCGATTTCGCACGGTACAGCCGTGGAAGAGGGTATTTTCTGCAATCCGGGCACGTTGCGCAGCCCCCACATCGGTCGGCCGCACCACCTGCAAAACCTGTAGCGGCGCAGGATTTTTGCCAAATTACCCTATCCTGGGTATTGGCGGGGTCGGCGACCATTGCCTATGCTTCAAGTGCGCTGAACTTCCCCGTTCAAAGCGTATTCTTCGAGCCACCGGGTATCATTATCCGGTGGCTTTTTTCATGGGCGCGCGTCGCCGTACGCCGGCGTTTTCTCAGCCCGTGGCGATGGTGTTGCGACCTTCGTTCTTCGCGCGCTAGCAGGCGGCATCCGCGCGTGCCAGGAAAGCTGCGGCATCGGCATCGCCGGCCTGCAATTCCACCACCCCCTGCGACAACGCGATCTGGGCGCGTGCCCCGGCGGCCAGCACCGGCTGGCGGGCGAGCGCCGCGCGGATGCGGTCGGCGAAGGTCACGGCGGTCTGCAGGTCGCAATTGGGCAGGATCACGGCGAACTCGTCGCCGCCCAGCCGGGCGACGTGATCCTGCGTGCGCGTGTTCTGCACCACCCGCTCGGCGATGCCGCGCAGGACGTCGTCGCCGGCTGCGTGGCCGTAGCAATCGTTGATCGCCTTGAAGCCGTCGAGGTCGATCATGAGCAGCGCCAGCGGCGCGCGTGGTGCGCCACGGGTCCCGCGATGGGCATCCACCTGCGCGCGCAGTGTGGCGTCGAAGCCGCGGCGGTTGAGCAGGCTGGTCAGCACGTCGTGCGTGGCGTCCCAGGCGATGCGCTGCACCGTCTCGCGCGTGGCCGAGACGTCCCGCAGCACCAGCACGCCGGCGCCCGAAGTGCCCGGCAGCGGCCCCCAGGACAATTCCACGTCGTGCCGCCGGCTGTCGGCGGTCTCCATGCGCAGCCCGCCCGGCAGCGTGCCGCCCGCGCGCAGCAGCTGCGTGGGGATGACGCGCCGGTTGGTCTCGTGCTCGATCAGGTGCAGCAGCCGGTTGATCGACTGGCCGATCGCGCTGGCGGGGTGCGTGCCGGTCAGGGTCTCGATGGCGCGGCTGGCATGCGTGACGGTGCCATCGCTGTCGATGGTCAGCAGGGGTTCCTGGATGGCGTCAAGCACGAGCAGGGCGGCACGCACCTCCTGCTCGAGCACTTCCTTGGCACGCTGCTCGGCTGTGGCATCGACCACGGCGATGATCCAGCCGACGGGCGGTGCGCCCGCGCCGCCCGCGGGCCGGGCCGTCAGCAGGACGGCACCGCTGCCGGCACCTTCTCCGGTCGCGATCACCACGGGGCGGTCCGCCAGCGCCAGCGGCACGCGGGGCAACTGCCGCAGCACGGCCGCCACCGCCTGCGCCGCAGGGGAGGTTGTCGTGCCGCCGCCATCCTGCAGGGCGCGCACGATGGTGGCACTGCCGGCACCCACCAGCCGTTCAAAACGGACATTGGCAAACGGTACCGCCAGCGAGCGGTCCAGGAAGGCCAGTCCCACCGGCGCCTGCTCGGCGATCGCGCGGAAGAACGCGGCTTCCTGCTCGGCGGCGCCCAGCGCCTGTTCCCAGTACTGCACCAGTCGACCAACGCTGCCGGCCAGGGCACCGACCTCGGTGGCCGGATCGAACATCCGGGCGTCAGGATGGGCGAGATCGGCCAGCCGCGCGAGCGGGCTGGTCGCGCGTTCGAGCCAGAACCAGGCGAACAGCAGGCAGGCCGCGCCGAAGGCGATGCCGGTGGCCACCAGCGTGCGCGTGGTGCGCGCGGCGCCGGCATAGGCTTCCTGCGCGGGCCACCAGGCGCCGATGCTCCAGGGCACGGTGTTCAACGGGCGATAGCTGACGATGACCGGCGACTGCCCGGGCGGATGGATTTCCGTGCTGTCGTTCCAGCCCTGCGTCCGCGCGCGTGCCGCGGGTTGTCCATCGGCCAGGTCCGTGGCCTGCTGCAGCAGGTGCGCGCGGTCCGGCCCGACGATATAGCGGCCCTGCTCCGAGACCACCAGCAGGTGCCCGGTGCGGCCGATGCGCGTGTTTTCCAAGTCCGCCAGGATGGGATTGCGCGCCAGTTCGATCGAGCCGATCACCAGTCCGGCGAAGCTGCCATCGGGCCCATGCAGCGGCACGGCGAACGAGGCCACCGGCCGCTGTCCCGCCGGCGTCAGGAAGGGCTCGGGAATATAGAGGCGGTGTGACTCGCGCACCGTCTTGAAGATGGGGTGCAGCGCCATGTTGTCGCCGCGCCGCTGCGGCAGGGCGGGCGCGTCGGCCAATACGGTACCGGTGGCGCCGACGATCAGCAGGTGGTCGAAGACGCCGCGCAGGTCGGGGTGGGCATCGAGCCAGGCCTGGCCTTCCGCGGTGCTGACCGGGGCGGCGGCGTCATCGGTGGCGGCGGACAGGCGGTCGATGGCATCGGTCAGATGGGCTTCCAGCGGACGGGCCGCTTGTGTGATGGCCTGTTCGAGGCGGCTGTCGATTTCCCTGCGCGTATCGTCATAGACCGTCGAGACCGCCACCGCGATCAGTCCCACGAACGGCTGCAGGGCGGCGAGGACCACGCCGGGCAACAGGCGGAACAGCAGGCGGCGCGGAGCGGAGGGCGGTTGGGCGGTCGACATGTCGCGGCATTGTAGAGCCAGATGGCCGCGCCACGGCGTGGAAACGGCACGATATCGCTTGCTGTCGCGACGCTGTGCACCTACGTTTCACAAGTTGCGTGCGATGGGAATTGCAAGCAAAATGCTTGCGCACTGCGTCAGCAGTGGATTTCACGGCTGTTGAGCCGCGCTCGCATCCGAGATGCGCAATCGAGGGCAGAGGGTGTCGTTCCCGCGCGGGAACCGCTACGCTGGATCTCGATGCGTTTCCCAATCCCCAGGCTCTACCGGTCATCCAAGTGCCGAAGCATGCTTTCTTTCCCACCACGCTGCGCGGTCGCTTGCTCGCCCTGGCCGCCGTGGCCGCGTTGCCGGCCGTCGTCGTGGCGATTGCCGGCGTGGCGCTCTATCGGGACCGGCTGACCGACCACCTCGAACAACGTCTCTCGTACGAAACCCAGAGCGCCGCTACGCGCGTGGGCATGGTGCTGTCCAATGCGGACCAACTGCTGTCGGTCGTGGTGGCGGACGAATCCGTCCTGCGCCTGGACCGCGACGAATGCACCCGCTTCGTCAGCCGCGTCATCCACAACCAGAGCGATTTCGCCACGCTGGGCGTCGCCGATGCGCGCGGCAAGCTGGTCTGCACGCCGGTGCCGGGGGCCATCGGGCTTGACATTGCCGATCGCGATTTCTTTCGCGAACTCATTGCGACGGGGCGTCCGTCGCTGTCGAATTTCCTGACGGGCCGGACTTCGCACCAGCCCGTCATGGTTGCGACGCGCGCCGTGGTCGGCCCCGACGGCGCCATCCTGGGTGTGGCCTACGCGGCGATCCGGCAGAGCGCGCTGACGGTGGCGGCCGGCAGCACGACGGCGGGTCCGCTCTATCTCGTGGACAGCGCGGGTACCGTGCTGTCCGGCGCGCATGCCACCCAGCCCGGCGACGGGCCTGGTGTTACCAGGAGCGACCTGGTGAGCGCGGCCGGCCCCGAACCGGGCGCAACGGTCTTCGAGACCGACCCCGACGGCACGCTGCGCGCCTATGCCGCGATGGCCGTGCCGCATGCGACCGGCGGGCGGCTGCGCCTCGTGCGCGGCATCGATGCGACCGATATGGCACGCCAGCAGCGCGACGTTACGCTGGCCGGCGGCGGTGCCATCGTGCTGATGCTGGTGCTGCTGCTGGCACTGATCCAGATGGCGATGCGGCGCCTGGTGCTGCCGCGCGTCGATGCGCTGGTCGATGCCGCCCGGCACTATGCCGCGGGCGACTTCTCCGCGCGCGTGGCCGAGCAGGGTGGTGCCCGTGATGAGCTGTCGCTGCTCGAGCGCACCTTCAACGAGATGCGCATGGCCATCCTGCGCCATGACGAGACCGTCCGCCACCTGACCGAGCGCTTCCAGCGCGTGGCGCGCGCCACCAACGACTGGATCTTCGACTGGGACATCGCCACGGGCGAGTCGTGGGTCAACGCCAGCCTGCACCGCCTGCTCGGCAGCGACGCGCTGCTGGCGTCGGGCGATGAGGACGGTGTATCGCGCACGCTGACTTTCCAGCAGTTCGTGCATCCCGAAGACATGGAGGCATTCGGCTGGGGCCTGCGTGCCGCGCTGCATTCGGATCGCAATGCCTGGCACCATGTCTGCCGCGTGATCGACGCCAGCCGCGCGGTGCGCACGGTGGAGATCCGCGCCAGCATCTATCGCGGCGAGGACGAGCGTGCCATGCGCATGGTCGGCGGGGTCACCGACATCTCGCAGCGCTCGGCCATGGAGGCGGATCTGCGCGCCAGCGAGGCCAACCTGCGCGTGGCCGAGCAGATCGCCCTGCTCGGCAGCTGGCGCTGGGACGTGCTGCGCGATACCGCCACCTGGTCGTCGGGCATGTATGTGCTGACCGGCGTGCCGCCCGGTCCGCCGCCGTCGTTCGCGCAGCAGGCGCAGTTCTTCACGGGCGACAGCTACAACCGCCTGCGCGAGGCGGCCAGCCGCGCGGTCACCGAGGGCGAGCCGTATTCGCTGGAGTTGGAGATGATCCGCCGCGACGGCGAGCACCGCTGGGTACTCTCGCGCGGCAACATCGAGCGCAACGAGCGCGAGGAGGTGGTGGCGCTGTTCGGCACCATGCAGGACATCACCGAGCGGCGCGAGTCCGATGACCAGTTGCGCCTGCTTCGGCGTGTGGTCGAGTCGGTGCCGTCGGGCATCACCGTGGCCGATGCGCTGCAGCCGGACCTGCCGCTGGTCTACGTCAACCCCGGCTTCGAGCGCATGACCGGCTACCGCGCGGAGGAGGTGCTGGGCCGCAACTGCCGCTTCCTGCATTCGTCCGAGCCGGGGCAGCCCGCGCTGAACGAGGTGCGCGCCGCGCTGCGAGATGCCAGCGAGATCCGCGTGCTGCTGCGCAATTTCCGCAAGGACGGCCATTCGTTCCTCAACAACTTCCTGCTCTCGCCGGTGCGCGACAGCCAGGGCGAGGTCACGCACTACGTCGGCATCCAGGACGACGTGACCGAGCAGGAGATGACGCGCGCGCGCCTGGCCCAGCACGCCACCGCCGATCCGCTCACCGGCCTGCCCAACCGCACGCTGCTGGCCGACCGCGTGCAGCAGGCGGTGGAGATGGCCGCGCGCCAGCGCAGCCGCTTCTATGTGGCGCTGATCAACATCGACCGCTTCAAGGTCGTCAACGACAGCCTGGGGCACCTGCTGGGCGACGAGGTGCTGCGCCGCGTCGCCGAACGCCTGCGCGATGCGGCCGACACCGTCGATACGGTGGCGCGCTTCGGCGGCGACGTGTTCGCGCTGGTGATCTCGCACGCGGGTTCGCACGGCGTCGACCTCGGGTTCGACCTGTTCGCCGAGCCGATCCGCGTGGAGGGGCACGAGGTGTTCGTGACCGCCAGCATCGGCGTGGCGGAATACCCCGCGCACGGTTCGAACAGCGAGACCCTGGTGCGCCACGCCGAGATGGCGATGTACTACGCCAAGCAGAACGGCCGCAACCGGCTGGAGTTCTTCGCGCCCGAGATGGATATCGGCGTGTCGTACCGGCTGAACCAGGAGCATCAGATTCGCGCCGCGCTGGAGCAGGGCCAGTTCCGCCTGCTGTACCAGCCGCAGATCGACTCCAGGACCGGCCGCATCTGCGGTCTGGAGGCGCTGATCCGCTGGATCCACCCGACGCGCGGGCAACTGCCGCCGGCGGCCTTCATCCCGGTGGCCGAAGAGAGCGGACTGGTGGTCGAGATCGGCAACTGGGTCTTGGCCGAAGCCGCGCAGCAACGCGCCGCATGGCATGCGCGCGGGCTGGGCGAGGACCTGACCATCGCGGTCAACGTATCGCCGCTGCAGTTCAAGCGCGGCACCGTGCTGCCGACGCTGCTGAGGCTGCAGCGCCAGCATGGCCTGGGTTCCGGCTTCCTCGAGCTGGAGGTGACCGAGTCGATGCTGATGGAAGGCACCGAGCGCACCATCGAAGACCTGACGGCCATCCGCCAGCTGGGCGTGCGCATCGCCATCGACGACTTCGGCACGGGCTATTCCAGCCTGGCGTACCTCAAGCGCCTGCCGATCGACCTGATCAAGATCGATCGCGCCTTCGTCAAGGACATCGACCGTGATTCCAATGACGCGGCCATCTGCACGACGGTGGTGGTGCTGGCCCACAACCTGGGCGTGAAGGTGTGCGCGGAAGGCGTCGAAGACGCGGCGCAGTCGGCCTTCCTCGCCTCCCACCAGTGCGATGTGCTGCAGGGGTATTACTTCTCCGAGCCGCTGCTGCCCGATGCCGTGACGGCGCTGCTGGAGCGCGACGCGCGCTTCACGGTGTAGCACGCGCGCCTGCGCGGGGGCGGCTCACGAGCGGAACACCGCCACGGCGCGCTTGAGCGCTTCCGATTGTCCCGCCAGGAGGGATGCGGCCGCCGCCGCTTTCTCCACCAGCGTGGCGTTCTGCTGCGTCACGCCGTCCAGCTGCGACACCGAAGCGTTGATCTGCGCGATGCCGCTGCTTTGCTCGCGCGAACTGGCCGAGATCTCCGACATCAGCTGCGTCACGGTTTGCACGGACGCGACGATCTGCTGCATGGTCGCCCCGGCCTGCTGCACGAGGGCCACACCGTCGCGCACCGACTGGTCGGAAGCCTGGATGATCTCCTTGGTCTGCGCGGCGGCCTGGGCACTGCGCTGCGCCAGGCTGCGCACTTCGCCCGCCACCACCGCGAAGCCACGCCCTTCCTCGCCCGCGCGGGCAGCCTCGACGGCGGCGTTGAGTGCCAGGATGTTGGTCTGGAAGGCGATGCTCTCGATGGTGGCGATGATGTCCGTCACGTGCTGGCTGGAGCCGCGGATGGCGCCCATGGTGTCGACCACGCGCTGCACGACCTGCCCGCCGTCCGTCGCGACGGCGGAGGCCTGTTCGGCCAGGGCGCTGGCGTCGCGCGCATGGTCGGCATTGCGGGCCACCATCGACGTGAGCTGTTCCATGCTGGAGGCCGTCTCCTGCAGCGCGGCGGCCTGCTGCTCGGTGCGCGCGGACAGGTCGTGATTGCCGGCCGAGATCTGCAATGTGCTGTGCGCCACATTGGCCGCGCCGTCCTGGATGTCGGGCATGATGGACCACAGGCTCGCGCGCATCGTGCCCATGGCGCGCACCACGTCGCCGATCTCATCGTTGCCGCGGGCCTCCAGCGTGGAGGTGAGGTCGCCCGCCGCGAGGCGGGTGGCGAGCGCGGCGGCCTGTTCCAGCGGGCTGATCAGCGTGCGCGCCAGCAGCACGCCGGACAGCGTCGCCAGCCCGGCGCAGCCCACGCCGGTGAGCCACAGCCAGTCGCGCGAGAGCACCAGCCACGGCGTGCCGTGCAGGTCGGCGGCTTCCAGCGCCACGTGCGCCCACAGCGTGCCGATCAGGATGGCCACGGCGATCAGGCTCTGCAGGCCGATCACCCGCAAGCGCAGGCTGTCGACCCGGAACAGGTTGAACAGGCGCCGCCAGCCCGTGCGCAGGATGCGTCCCGATCGCACCGCATATGACGTATCGCCTGCGCGAATGGCGGCATAGGCACGCCCGGCATGCGCGATCTGCGCGGGCATCGCCATCGAGCGCACCGAGGTGTAGCCCGTGATCGCGCCGTCCTGCAGCATCGGCGTCACGTTGGCCTGCACCCAGTAGAAGCCGCCGTCTTTGCTGCGGTTCTTGACCAGCCCGCGCCACGGCTGGCCGGATCGCAGGGTGGCCCACAGGTCGGCGAACGTGGCCTCGGGCATGTCGGGGTGGCGCACCACGTTGTGCGGGGCGCCGATCAGCTCGGCTTCGGTGAAGCCGCTGATGCGCACGAAGGCCGGGTTGGCAAAGACGATGCGACCGCTCGGGTCGGTGTGGGAGATCAGGTAGTCGGCGGGGGCGAGGGTGGTTTCGGCGTCGGTGACCGGGAGGTTGTTTCGCATGGTGAGGCCGCGCGGAGGCGGACAAAGCGGTTGTTCCCCGGAGGAACGACAGTGCGGCGAACGGGCTGAAGGGCCGGTGCGCGGACGGATTTGATGGAGATCAAGCGGGGCGCTGTCCGGGCATCCGCCTTGCTGAACACCTTGCGGGGCGTCCGGCAGCCGGCGCGATGGCGAGAGCGGAGGGCCAGGTGCAGAAGATCGTGGGTGACGTGGAGATCGTGCCGCGTGTGATTTCGGTCGGCCCGCGCGGCTGGCAGGCGCGGATCGACGTGGTGTTCCGGGATGCGGCGGGGCAGTCGATCTGTGGCTCGCGGCCTGTGCCGCCGTGCTGCACGTTCGGCTCGCTGCACGAGGCGCTGGATGCGGCGCGGCTGTATGGGCAGCGGCTGCTGCGGGAGTGGGTGCGCGGCGCCGCGGCCGCGGACGGCCATGCGGCGAGGTAGCGCGATCGCCTTCGCTATCGGCCTTCCAATGCGCGCCGCGCTTCGCGCGACAGGCCGGCGGTCCAGTAGCCTTTGGCGCTGATCGCAGCGTGCGGAATGCTCCAGGGGCCTTCCAGCAGGGTGCGCACCTGCTTGAGCAGGGAGGCTTCGCCGGCGAGGAGGACCTGCGGCGTGCCGGCCGGCAGCGCTTGCGTGTTCAGCGCGCCCACCATCATCGCACCGGCATGCACGGTGTCGGATTCGATCCAGTGGAGGTCACTGCTGCGTGCAGGTGCGCCGGTCGCCTGCGCTGCGGTTTCCAGCAGCAGCCGTGCGCGGGCGTCGCTGATGGCGATGAAGGCACGGGCGGGCACATCGGCCGGCAAGGTTTCCAGAATGGCGAAGATGGCCGGCATCGCGGTCTCGTCGCCGATCAGCAGCACCCACGGCGTACCCGGATCGAGGCGGAAGCCGCGCTTGGGGCCGGCGAACCCGACGGTGTCGCCCGGTGCGGCGCGTTCGAGCCAGCGCGCCGCGGGGCTATGCTGGTCGGCGGGCGTCTCGTCGTGGACGACGAAGTCGACTTCCAGCTCGGCGCGCCCGGCATGGTAGCGGCGGATTGTATAGGCACGCCCGATGGCGCGCTGTGCGCCGGAAGCCGCGTCGAGCGGGAACATCAGCTTGATCGCCGCGCCTGGCGGGGCGTCGGCCAGATCGGCGAGATCGGCCGGCGTGTCACCGGCAAAGATGACTCGGCGCATGCGCGGCGACAGGGCGTGAATGGCACGCACGCGCACGCGGCGCGTAGCGGGTTTGAAAGGGGCAAGCAGCTGCGACATGAGACCTTGTGTGCGGTTGAAGACAAACATAGGCGGGCTGCGAAAGCGTGGCTTGAACGACGTGGCCGCCGGCAAGGTGCGATGGCCGTGGCCAGGGCAACCGGTGCGGCCGTGACGGGCCGGGCGGCCGGTATCGTTCCGGCCGGATACGTCAGCGGCCGGTGATTTCATTGAGGGCGTGCAGCAGGATGTCCGCCACGCGCTGCTGTTCCTCACGGGAGGCGAAGCGTTTTTCCATCAGCACGAACTTCAGGCGCCAGCGCGCGATGCGCAGCGGATCGCTGCCGGCATCGCTCCAGTCTGCGGCTTCGGTGTCGCGGTCGAAGGCCATGGCCTCGTTCATGCGCTGCACGCGTTCGCCCATGGCGCGCAACTGCGCGAGGATGGCGTCGGCGGCCTGCTGGCGTTCGGCCAGCCACGCCTCGCCCTCGGGCGTGATGGCGTAGCGTTTCTTGTTGCCTTCGGCGACCACCGACGCGAAGCCGTGGTCTTCCAGGTACGACAGCGCCGGGTACACCATGCCGGGGCTGGGCGCGTAGAAGCCGAGCGAGTGCTCTTCCACCGCCTTGATCAGTTCGTAGCCGTGGCGCGGGGCGTCCTTGAGCAGCGCCAGCAACACCAGCTGCAGGTCGGCGGAGCTCAACCGGCGGCCGCGCCACGGGTTGCCGCCGTCGCCCTCATCGCCTTCGCCAAAGCCGCCCGGCCCACCGAAGCCCCGGCCGAAACCGGGCCGGCCGCCGTGGTGACGGCCCATCATCCATTGCGCTTCCATCCACATCTTGCGGTGGCGTCCAAACCATCCGTGCATCGTCGTTCTCCTGCTAGACATCGCTAGATATATCTTAAGATGCATCGAATGATAGTGGTGATGTCCGGGAAGTCAAGGATGCGGGTCCAAAAAATCGTGGACCGGTATTCAGTGCAAGGTGCCGCCGCTCAGTGTCAGATCGCTTTGTGTGGCCAGTGCGGTCCGCACCGCCACGCGCATGCCCGCGGTCTGCGTGTCCAGCGGCAGGCTCGGCTGGCCGGGATGCCGCGCCGCCAGCTCCGGCGTGGTCGGCACATGGATGAAGCCGCCCCGCATCCGTGGCGCGGGCGTGGCGATGTGGTGCATCAGTCCATCGAACAGATGGTTGCAGTTGTAGGTACCCGCGCTCTGCGATACCGCCGCCGGTACGCCGGCCGCGCGCAGCGCATGCACGATGGCCTTGATCGGCAGGCTGGAGAAATACGCGGCCGGGCCGTCCGCCACGACCGGCACGTCGACCGGCTGGTGGCCGGCATTGTCCGGAATGCGCGCGTCGATCACGTTGATGGCGACGCGCTCCACGGAGATCTCGCTGCGTCCGCTGGCCAGGCCCAGCGCCAGCGCCAGCGACGGCTGCGTCGCCTCGATGGCTGCCACCAGCTCCAGGTTGGCGCGGCCGAACACGCACGGCAGCTGTCGCGCGACGAGGGTCGCGCCGTCGATGCGCTCGCCGTCCAGCGCCCGCGCGATCTCCCACGAGGGGTTGGTGGGGTCCGATTCGAACGGTTCGATGCCGGTGATCAATACGGTGGTCATGGGAGCCTCGCGGTGAAGGAATAAGTAGGGATGCAACTATCTGGGCAGGCTATCGGCCGGCCTTGCCGTCCGGGATCGGTCAATCGTTGAGTGCGGTGCGGACTTCGCGGATGGCCTTGACGGTGCTGTCGAACGCCTGCGCGCCGACGTGCTCGCGCAGCTTGTGCGCCACCTTGGCGCTGGCCGCCTGTAGCGGCGCCGCCAGCGCGCGAGCGGCGTTGGTGGGGAGCAGGTTCCATTCGCGGCCGTCATCCGCCGAAGGGCGGCGCTCGACCAGACCCTTGGCGATCAGGCCATCGACCAGGCGCGTCGCGGTCGGGCGCGCGATGCCCAGCGCGTCGGCCAGCTCGCGGTTGAGCACACCGGGCTGCTTGAGGACGACGCGCAGCACGAAGCCTTGCGGTGGCGTGAGGCCGAACGGCGCATACGCGGCCGTCCATTCGTGCTCGACAGCACGCGCCAGCGCCGTGGTGTTGAAGTAGAGGCAATGGTCGAACATGGCGCCGAGTCTAGCGCCAGATCGTTAGCGATGCAATGAACTTTCCAACCGGCTGATGCACCGTTGCAGGCGCGGCGTCGGGCTGTGACGGGAGTCCATTCTGAGCAAGGCCGGTTGGTGGGCGGCCCGTCGCGGGGTGTCCGCCGTTCATCTTTCCGCATGATCCAGCGTGGTCGAATTGGAATGGCGGGAATGATTGGGGGCAATGCCGCCTGGAAGCCGTGTTGTGGCCGATTTCAGGCGCAGAGATCCCGGATCATTCGTGGCGGCGAATGTAGGCGTTGTTGCATAAATCGACTTTGAAGTCGAAGCCATCCCTGTGAGGCGTAATTTAGTCGACGCGGACGGACTGCGGGCGGGCAAGCGCAGCCATGCGGTTGAGCACGCCAGCGCGGATGGCCACTTCGGTCGCCTGGGAGCCGACCTCGCACGCCCACAGCGAATGGCCCGTGAGCGTTTTGAGCCGATACATCAGGTTCTCGACCAGCGAGCGACGGTGGTAACCACTGGCCTTCTTCCATTCGCACCTGTCACGCTTTGC
>CAKKOY010000030.1 GCA_919592095.1 Ralstonia syzygii subsp. syzygii
GTGCTGGCATGGTCGCGATGGCGGCGCGCGCATCAGTGGCGCGCTCAGCAGTGTCACTACCGGGCGCGGGGATGTGCTCCGCCATTTTGAGCTACGGCTGTAGTACTAAGGTGGGTTGTCTATGACCACCAGAGAGCAAGCATGAAGACGACGTATTCCAAGGTGGCGGGTGTTGTAGTACTGATGTGTTCGAGTGTGGCCATGTCGGCCGCATCCGGGGCGACCTGCGACGCACTGGACCAGCGCGTGCAAACCACGAGCGTTGCGGTGGGCGGCAATGTCTCGCCCAGCGATGAGTACACGCCCACCGTGGTCGCCCCGCGTGCGGACGGGACCTCCGTGCTGGCCTGGACGGACACGGTGTCGAACAGCATCCGGCTGTCCACGCTGACCGCGAATGACGTGCTGGCGCGATCGCTGCCCAGCGTGAACGGGCTGCAGGTACATGCTGCATTGGCCACGGCTGGCGGCGGGCTCGCGCTGGCCGTGGTCGCCAATGATCCGGACATCTACTCGCCCAAGTACTGTTACAGCGCCAGCACGCCGGATAAGGCCGTCTGCGGCAAGATGGATCTCGTGCTGCTGGGTGGCAACGGGGCCCAGACCGCACGCACCACGCTGACCAAAAAGGCCAATGTTGACAGCACCGGCGCCCAGTTCATCTGGTGGTACGGCCACACCGCGCGCCTGGCGACCGACGGCAAGACCATCGAGGTGTACTACCGCTCCGCGATGTCCACGGCTCGGCCCGGTGTGGCGGGCGAAGTGGATATCCACGCCGGCGATACCCTGCAGTTTGTCAACGCAGGGTCGGGGGCCCTGGTGCCCGGCGGCTGGAATTGGGGATGCAGCCATAGCTGGTCGGTGCGTGCCGGCTACAACGGCTCGCAATGGGCTGCCGTCTGCCATGGCGAGGGCTATCCCAATGCGATGCAATATGCGCATATGACCGCGCCCACCGCCGCGCAGGCCACATTGCAGTGGTTGAATGAGGTTGATCCCTCGCAGCGGGCGCTGGGCGGGCTCGTTCCCGCCAGCGACGGCTTCTGGCTGAACTACATCCAGCCGGTCAGTGGTGCCTTGTCGCTCAAGCTGGCGAAGCTGCCCAACAGCCGGGCGGTGCGGCAGCCGTTGCGCACGGTATCGGTGGCGACGTCGATCGACAGCACCTATCCGTTCCGGCCCTACATGGCGGCATACGGCACGGGCAAGCTGCTGCTGGGCTGGAAATCCGGCGGCAAGCTGGTGCTGGCCGTCGCTGACGCCGCCACGGGCAAGACGCTGGAAGGGCCGGTGACGACCAGTCTGTCGATCGACGCGTTCCAGGATATGGTGACCGCCGCCAACGGCGACGTGGTCTGGGCCTACAGCAGCGGCGGCGGCACAATTGCCGTCAACTGTGTGGCGGCGTGCAAGCGGTCAAGTTGACCGTGGCCGTATCGCGGGTCGGGGCCCCCATCGAAGCGCGGGGTGCTCATGTCCAATACGACGCCGCCGGCACCGACCCGCACGCGATGACGAGCCATGCGCGGACGTCTCGCAGTCCATGATTCAGATCACGATGAGCAGCTTGCCACTGCGCAGAGCCGCTCATCCTTGCATGTCCAAACGGACACTTAGATCTTCGACGCGGCCTGGTTGCGCTCGTGCACTTCGTCGTGGCGGGCGTGCATGTCATGGTTGCGATCACGCACGTCGTGGTTGCGGTCCTTGATGGCGCTGTGCAGTTGCTGGCGGTCCTGGTGCAGGTCGCGGCGCTTCGCGTTGATCTGGTGCTGATCCTGGGCGCGCTGCCGGTTCCAGTATTCGGCACCCTTGACGTTGCCGTTGGCCAGGTCGCGGTTCTCGCGACGCTGGTCAGCGTTGCGCTCGGCGCGCGCATCGGCCAGCGTGGCCTTGTCGTGGCCGATGTCGGCGCGGTCCTGGTGGATCTGACGGCTGTCCTGGCGGATATCGCGGTTGTCGCGGCGGAGGTCGCGCGTGTCCTGGCGGGTCTGCTGGTTGTCCTGCTGTACTTGCGTGACCGGCGGCACCGGCGCTGCGGGTAGCGTGGTCTGGGCGAAAGCAGCGGTGCCAGCGACGGCGAACAGGGCGGCGATCAGGGGGCGGCTCGTCTTCATGGGGTTCTCCTCGTGGGTCCAGGCGCGGCGTGCCTGTGTCCTTCCTTAACGAGGCGGGCCGGCGGGGTGACGACGGGCGAGTGTTAGGAAAGCTCCAGGCGCGTAAGGACTTGTAACGGGCGCATCGGCGTCATGAAAAAGCCCGCCGGGTCGGAAGACCGGGCGGGCCGTTGAGCACAGGGGGCAGTGCGTCAGCGCTTGAGCTTGGCGAACGCTGCGGCCATGGCGCCGGCGGGTTCCGGTGCGCGGCGCTGCTGGCCGCCATTGCGGTTGCCGCCGGCAGGGCGGTCGCCACCGCTGCGCGCAGGCATTTGGCCCGGCTCGTCGGCGAGCCGCATCGTCAGGCCGATGCGGTTGCGCTTGACGTCCACCTCCATCACTTTGACCTTGACGACCTGGCCGGGCTTGACCACCTCGTGCGGATCGCGCACGAACTTCGTCGACAGGGCCGACACGTGCACCAGCCCATCCTGATGCACGCCGATGTCGATGAACGCGCCGAAGGCCGCCACGTTGGTCACCACGCCTTCCAGCACCATGCCGGGCTGCAGGTCCTTGATGTCTTCCACGCCGTCCTGGAAGGTGGCTGTCTTGAATTCCGGGCGCGGATCGCGGCCGGGCTTTTCGAGTTCGCCCAGGATGTCGACCACGGTCGGCAGGCCGAACTTGTCGTCGGTGAACGCCTGCGCGGTGACGCCACGCAGCGCCTCGCGGTTGCCGAGCACGTCGCCGATGCCTTTCTTGATGCGCTCGAGAATGCGCTGCACCACCGGATACGCCTCCGGGTGCACCGAGGAGCGGTCGAGCGGGTTGTCGCCGTTGTTGATGCGCAGGAAGCCCGCGGCTTGCTCGAAGGTCTTGTCGCCCAGGCGCGGCACCTGTTTGAGCGCTTCGCGGTTGGCGAATGCGCCATTGGCGTCGCGGTATTCGACGATGTTCTTGGCCAGGATCGAATTCAGCCCCGACACGCGCGCCAGCAGCGCGGTGGAGGCCGTGTTGACGTCCACGCCGACCGCGTTCACGCAGTCCTCGACCACGGCGTCCAGGGCACGGGCCAGCTCGCGCTGGTTGACGTCGTGCTGGTACTGGCCCACGCCGATCGACTTCGGGTCGATCTTCACGAGCTCGGCCAGCGGATCCTGCAGGCGGCGGGCGATCGACACCGCGCCGCGCAGCGACACGTCCAGCTCGGGGAATTCCTTGGCCGCCAGCTCGGAGGCCGAATATACCGACGCGCCGGCCTCGCTCACCACGATCTTGGTCAGCTTCAGTTCGGGCGCTGATTTGGCCAAGTTATGCATCAGGTCCTGCACCAGCTTGTCGGTCTCACGGCTGGCGGTGCCGTTGCCGATCGAGACCAGCGACACGCCGTGCTGCTTGGCCAGGCGGGCGAGGGTGGCCAGTGAACCGTTCCAGTCGCGGCGCGGCTCGTGCGGATAGATCGTGGCGGTCTCCAGCAGCTTGCCGGTGTGATCGACCACCGCCACCTTGCAGCCGGTGCGGATGCCGGGGTCGACGCCCATCACTGCTTTCGGGCCGGCCGGAGCGGCCAGCAGCAGGTCGTGCAGGTTGCGGCCGAAGATCTTGATGGCCTCGGCCTCGGCGGATTCGCGCAGTTGCGTCAGCAGCTCGGTCTCGAGATGCGGCTGCACCTTGACGCGCCAGCACCAGCGGCACACGTCCGACAGCCATTTGTCGGCCGCGCGGCCCTTGTTCTCGATGCCGACATGGCGCGCGATCATGGTTTCGCACGGATGCGGGATCATCGCGTCCTGCTCTTCGCCCAGCCCCAGCTTGACGAACAGCACGCCCGTATTGCGGCCACGGAACAGCGCCAGCGCGCGGTGCGACGGCACATTGCGGATCGGCTCGCTGTAGGCGTAGTAGTCGCGGAACTTCTCTTCCTCGGCGGTTTCCTTGCCTTCGACCACGGTGGAGGCGACCACGCCCTGGTTCCACAGGTGGTCGCGCAGCTTGCCCAGCAGCGCCGCGGTCTCGCCGAACTGCTCGGAGAGGATGTCGCGCGCGCCGTCCAGCGCGGCCTTGGCGTCGGGCACGCCGCCTTCCGCGGTCGGCTTGCCGTTGACGAACTTGGCGGCCTCGGCCTGCGGGTCGAGGGTCGGATCGGCGAGCAGCGCCTGGGCCAGCGGCTCCAGGCCGCATTCGCGGGCGATCTGCGCGCGGGTGCGGCGCTTGGGCTTGTAGGGCAGGTAGAGGTCTTCCAGCACCTGCTTGGTCTCGGCCGCCTCGATGGCGGCGCGCAGCGGGTCGGTCAGCTTGCCCTGTTCTTCAATGGAAGCGAGGATGGCCGCGCGGCGGTCTTCCAGTTCGCGCAGGTACAGCAGGCGCTCTTCCAGGTTGCGCAGGTGCGTATCGTCCAGGTTGCCAGTGGCTTCCTTGCGGTAGCGTGCGATGAACGGCACAGTGGCGCCTTCGTCCAGCAACTGCACGGCGGCGGCGACTTGCTGCGGCTTCACCGACAGCTCGGCGGCGATGCGGGAGACGATCTTTTGCAGCACGGAATCGGTCATTGCTTCCAGAGAGTGCGATGGAAAGGCGCGCATTTTGCCATAACGCGCGGGCCGCTCCGGATGGTATCCCGTCGCGGCACAGCGTTGGTCGCACAGGCGCGGTGATAAAATGTGCGGCATGCCTACGCTTCCGTCTCTTGCCCGTCGTCGCGCCCGTATGCGCCGCGTGATGCGCTGTGTTTTCCATGTGTCCCATGCGGTTCCGCTGGCGGCTGTGCTGTGCGCGGCACCGGTGTGGGGCCAGCCGGTGACGGCATCCTCGCCTGTCGTGTCCGCGCCGGCGGCTGACACGCCGCCTGATTTCGGCGCGGAGCACGACCGTATCGGCAGCGCCCGCGCGTGGGCCGAATACCGCTACCAGCAGGCCGAGCGTGCGTGCTATGACGCCTTCTTCGTCACGCACTGTATCGACAAGGCCAAGGATGTGCGCCGCACGGAACTCCATGCCATCCGCGAGCGCGAATTGGCGCTGGACGAGGCCGAGCGCACCGACCGCGCCGAGCGTCGTGACCGCGATCGCGCCATCCGCCAGGCACAGTACGACGCCGAGCGCCCACAGCGCGAGTCCAACGAGCAGAAGAACCGAGGCGATTTCGAGCGCAAGCAGGAGCAGCAGCACCTGAACGAAGCGCAGCGCCAGGCTGAAGCGCCGCAGCGTGCCGCCAATGCCCAGGCCCATTCCAAGAAGCAGTCCGACTACGACGCCAAGCTGAAGGCCGCGCAGGAGCAGGGTGCCGCCAACGCGGCCAAGCGCACCGAGAACGTGAAGCAGTATCAACAGAAGCAGCAGGATGCCCAGCAGCGCCAGAAAGAGCTGGAAGAGCGCCGCGAGCAGAGCAAGCACCGCAACGAGCAAAACAAGAACGCCAGCCCGCTGGGGCTCTAAACTTGACCCTGGCGTAGGCGGGGGCCTTCGGGAGGAAGGATGGACAGCGACCTGAACACGATCTCGCGTCGCATCATCGAGTTGCAGATCGAGCACCGCGATCTCGATTTCCTGATCGATCGGCTCTCGGCCGAGCCCGACCACGACGAGCTGCAGTTGCGCCGTCTGAAAAAACGCCGCCTCAAGCTCAAGGACACCATTACGCTGCTACAGTTGCAGCTTGAGCCGGACATGCCCGCCTAAGCGTTGCCCTGATCCCCGATCCTGGGACGCCGCCACCACGTGCGGCGTCCGCCATCTCGCCCTCCAGGACGCTTCTTCCTTGACTTCGCTTTCCCCACTCGTCGAGCCTCCGGCCGATGCCAGCAATGGCGATCCCGCCGCGCTTCCCGACGCGCCGCCCACCGACCTCCACGACGCTGAACTGGCGACGCTGTTCGCGGATGACGGCACGCTGGCGCAGGGCATCGAGTCGTACCGGCCGCGCGCATCGCAGCTGACGATGGCGCAGGCGGTGGCGAATGCCATCGAGGCGGCGGATTCGCTGATCGTCGAGGCGGGCACCGGCACGGGCAAGACCTACGCCTACCTCGTCCCGGCGATGCTGTGGGGCGGCAAGGTGATCCTGTCCACCGGGACCAAGAACCTGCAGGACCAGTTGTTCCTGCGCGATATCCCGACCGTGCGCAAGGCTCTGAATGCGCCGGTGTCGGTGGCGCTGTTGAAGGGGCGGGCCAACTACGTCTGCCATTACCACCTGGAGCGCACGTCGCAGAACGGGCGGCTGTCGTCGCGGCAGGACGGGGCGTGGCTGCGCGAGATCAACCGCTTCCTCAAGACCACCAAGACGGGCGACAAGGCCGAGCTCTCCGCCGTGCCCGAGAATGCGCCGGTGTGGAACCTGGTCACGTCCACGCGCGACACCTGTCTCGGCTCGGACTGCGCGTACTACAAGGACTGCTTCGTCATGCGCGCCCGCAAGGAGGCGCAGCAGGCCGACATGGTGGTCGTCAATCACCACCTGTTCTTCGCCGATGTCATGCTCAAGGACACCGGCATGGCCGAACTGTTGCCGGCCGCGAATACCGTCATATTCGACGAAGCGCACCAACTGCCCGAGACCGCGACGCTGTTCTTCGGCGAGACGATCTCCACCAACCAACTGCTGGAACTGGCGCGGGACAGTGTGGCCGAGGGGCTGTCGCATGCGCGCGATGCGGTGGACTGGGTGGCCATCGCCGCGCCGCTCGAGCGCGCCGCGCGCGACCTGCGCCTGGTATTCCGCCAGGATGGCGCGCGCCTGTCGATGAAGCAGATCGATAGCGACCCGGCGCTCAGCAAGCCGTTCTATGAAGTCTTGCCCAAGCTGGAGCAGGCACTGTCGGACTTTACCGGTGCACTGGAGGCGCAGGCCGAACGTGCCGAGACCATCGAGCAATGCCATCGCCGCGCGGTGGCGCTGTGCGAGAAGCTCGAGGCCTGGGCCAATCCCAAGCTGGCGCCGGCCGCCAGGGCCGATGGCGACGCGGCGGGCGAGGCCGAGGCGCCCGTGCCCGTCGACGAGCGGGTGCGCTGGGTCGAAGTCTTCGCCAATTCCGTGCAACTGCATCTGACGCCGTTGTCGATCTCGCCGATCTTCTCGCGCCAGCGGGCCGGGCAGCCGCGCGCGTGGGTCTTCACGTCGGCGACGCTCTCTGTGCGCGGGAACTTCACGCACTACGCCGCGCAGCTGGGCCTCGACCGCGACCGTTCGATGACGCTCGACAGTCCCTTCGATTACGCATCGCAGGGGCTGCTGTATGTGCCGCGCGATCTGCCGCAGCCGAGCGATCCGCGTTTCACCGATGCCGTGCTCGACGCGGCCTTGCCGATGATCGAGGCGGCCGGCGGCAAGACCTTCGTGCTATGCACCACGCTGCGCGCCGTCAACCGCGCCGCCGAACGGCTGGCCGATGAGTTCGCGCAGCGCGGCTGGGAATTTCCGCTGCTGGTGCAGGGCCAGGCCAGCCGCACGGAACTGCTCGATCGCTTCCGCGCGCTCGGCAACGCGGTGCTGGTCGGCAGCCAGAGTTTCTGGGAAGGCGTGGACGTGCGCGGCGAAGCGCTGTCGCTGGTCATCATCGACAAGCTGCCGTTCGCGCCGCCCGACGATCCGGTGCTCAGTGCGCGGATGGAAGCGCTGGAAAAGAAGGGCCTGAGCCCGTTTGCCGTTCACCAGCTGCCGCATGCCGTCATCACGCTCAAGCAGGGCGCGGGCCGGCTGATCCGCTCCGAGAGTGATCGCGGCGTGCTGATGATCTGCGATCCGCGCCTGGTGGAGAAGTCGTACGGGCGGCAGATCTGGCAGAGCTTGCCGCCGTTCAAGCGCACGCGCGAGGCGGACACGGCGGCGGCGTTCCTGCGCTCGCCGCGCCAGGCTGAATCGCCGGCTTCTCCGGCCGATTCCTCCGCCTGACGCGGTGCGCAGGCAACAAAAAAGAAGCCCGGCCAAATCGACCGGGCTTTTTTTACTGCGCTGTTCACGCGGGGCTTACCACCACTGGTACCACGCCTTGTTCTTCTTGCGCTGTCCATAAAGCAGGAAGTCGCTGTTCGGGTAATTCTGCTTGATGACGCGCTCGGTGTCGTCGTGCAGGTCTTTCATGCCCAGCGCTTCGTAGGACTTCATCATGATGTACAGCGCTTCTTCCACGGCCGGCGCGCGATCGTAGTCCTTAATGGCTTCCTGCGCGCGATTGGTGGCGGCCAGGTAGGCGCCGCGGCGGTAGTAGTAGCGGGCGGCCTGCACTTCATGGTCGGCCATCGCGTTGACGATGTACTGCATGCGCTGGGCGGCGTCCGGCGTGTACTTGCTGTTCGGGAAACGCGTGATCAGCGTCTTGAACGCATCGTAGGCGGCGCGGGCAGCCTTCGGATCGCGTTCGCTCAGGTCCTGGTTGGAGAAGCGGCCCAGCCAGCCCAGGTTGTCGTTGAAGTTGATCAGGCCCTTGAGGTAGTAGGCGTAGTCGACGCTGGGGTGATTCGGGTGCAGTTGGATGAAGCGATCGACCGCGGCCAGCGCGGCGGCCGTTTCGCCGTCCTTGTAGTTGGCGTAGGCGGTTTCGATCTGTGCCTGCTGCGCAAAGGGCCCGAACGGGTAGCGGCTCTCGAGCTTTTCGTAGTACTTGACGGCCTTGCTGTAGTCGCCGCCGTCGAGCGCGTCCTTCGCTTCCGAATATAATTTGTTGGCCGACCAGCCTGCGGTCTCGTCCTGTTGTTCCGGCATGATGCCGCAGGCCGAGATCGCTAGGCACGCAACGCCTGCCGCCATTACCGCTCCGATTCGCGCGCGAATGCGCGCCAGCTTCATGCTCGTGACCGACATGGGCACCTTGTCTGAATGAAAAATCGCATCAAGCATTATAGCCCAAGCCCTGTGTCCGACGACGCAGCGGTCGACCTCTCCGCCGCCTCGCCGGACGCCGACGACACGCTCGACGACGAAGCGCTCGATCTGCCCGCGCCCGGTGCGGCGCAGGCCGCCGAACCCATCGTCGTGGAGATTCCCGAAACCCTGCACGGCGAGCGGCTCGACAAAGCGCTCGCCAAGCTGTTGCCTGATTACTCCCGCAGTCGCCTGCAGCAATGGATCGACGCCGGCGCCGTGCGCGTGGGCGGGGCCGCGGTGCGGCCGCGCGCGGTGGTCTGCGGTGGCGACCGCGTCGAGGTCGTCCCGCAGCGCGCCGCGGACGAAAGCGCCTTCGTCGCCGAGCCCATCGATCTGGACGTCGTTTATGAGGACGACACGCTGCTGGTGATCAACAAGCCCGCCGGCCTGGTGGTCCATCCGGCCGCCGGCAACTGGAGCGGCACCGTGCTCAACGGTCTGCTGCATCGCTATCCGGAGGCGGCCGAACTGCTGCGCGCGGGGATCGTCCACCGGCTGGACAAGGAGACCTCCGGGCTGATGGTCGTCGCCCGCACGCTGCCCGCGCAGACGGATCTCGTGCGCCAGCTGCAGGCCCGTACCGTCAAGCGGACCTACCTGGCGCTGGTCTGGGGCGAGACGCCCGAGGCCGGCACCATCGACGCTCCGATCGGCCGCGACCCGCGCGACCGCACCCGCATGGCCATCATCGAGACCGCCAGCGGCAAGCCGGCGCGCACGCATTTCAAGACGCTGGACGTGGTCGACCTCGGGCGCGCGCAGGTGTCGCTGGTGCGGTGCCAGCTGGAAACCGGGCGTACGCACCAGATCCGTGTGCACTTCGAGTCCGAAGGCCATCCGCTGCTGGGCGACCCGGTCTATAAGCGCAACTTCCGCCGGGGGCAGCCGCAAACGATCAAGGCGCCGCTGCCGGTGCCGTTTGCGCGGCAGGCACTGCACGCGGTGCGCCTGGGGCTCGTGCATCCCGCCTCGGGCCAGTCGATACACTGGCACGCCGGTGTGCCCGATGACCTGGCCGAACTGATGGACGCACTGGAGATGGATCCCGATGCCGATCTCGTCTGACTGGATCGTCCCGGACTGGCCGGCGCCGCTGTCCGTGCACGCGTTGTCGACCACGCGCCAGGGCGGGGTCAGTACGGGGGCCTATGGGTTGGCTGGGGGGCTGCCCGGCGGCCTCGACCTGGGCCGGCACGTGGGCGACGCGCCGGATGCCGTCACGCAGAACCGCCGGTTGCTGCGCGCCGTCGTCCCGGCCGAGCCGGTGTGGATGGAGCAGGTGCACGGCACGGAAGTGGCCGACCTGGATCAGCCGCTGGCCGCGCCGGTGGTCGCCGACGCGGCGGTAGCGGCTTCGCCGGGTCGCGTGTGCGTGGTGATGACTGCGGATTGCCTGCCCGTGCTGCTGTGCGACGCGCGCGGTGTGACGGTGGGGGCGGCGCACGCCGGTTGGCGAGGCCTGTGCTCGGGCGTGATCGAGCAGACGGTCGAGCGCATGACCGACGCCCTGCGCGCATGTGGCCAGGAGGCGGCCCCGACCTGGCTGGCCTGGCTCGGTCCGGCGATCGGCCCGGATTGCTTCGAGGTGGGGGCGGAGGTGCGCCAGGCCTTCATCGATGCAGCCCGGCCCGACGAGCTGCCGGCGACCCGCGCAGCCTTCGTCGAAGGGGCGGCCGGCGACAAGTTCCTGGCGGATATCTACGCTCTGGCGAGGCTGCGCCTTGCCCGCGCGGGCTGCCACGATGTCTATGGCGGTGGCCTGTGCACGATGACGGATGCCGAACGCTTCTACTCCTATCGGCGCGACCGCACGACCGGGCGCATGGCAACGCTGATCTGGCGGGCGGCTTGATGCGGCTGGGGCGCCCGGCTTGCGCGGGTGTGCCGCGCGTCAGGGTGTGCCGTCGCTGTGCTGGGACTCGAGTGTAGATGGCCCGGCCGCGTGCCGTTCCTGTTCCTTCCGGCGCCGCTTGCGGGCCGGTGTGCCCACGAGCCAGAGAAAGAGCGACAGCGGCGCCACGCCGTACAGGATGAACGTGCCGATACCGGCAATCCACGATTGCTCGGTCAGGGACATCATCAGGACGACGTAGAGCCAGGCGATGGCAACGATGTACATGGGATGACGGCAGGGGCGGGGCGGATGTGCCCGTCGCCGGCGCAACGGCGCAGTCTCGCACGAAATCGCACCGGCGGGCACATAGCCTGATGCTTCACTTAGCCATTGCAGGGTGGCCGCGATGACGTATCCGTCCGAAACCCGCGCCAGTGCTTGCGTTGCGGCAGATGTCCGGCGCCGTCTGATTGACAGCCGTGAAATCGCAAGGCAACAATGGCCCGCAATACTGCGACGGACGCCCTATATTCAGCCGGATCGGCATCGTCGCCCGCATCGAGGACACTATGGCATCGCGTCACAAGGCATCTTCCCATGCATCCGGATCCCAGGCCCAGTCAACGTGGCATGGCTTGGCCGATCCTGCCCAGTGGGCGGAACAGTTCAGGCAGTGGCAGTCCATGGCGGGGGCTTTCGCGCAGTCCGGCGCGCCGGGTTCCGCCGGGTTCGGACCGGTCAACGGCATGCCGGCGGGCGAGGGCACGATACCGTTTGCGCTGATCCCGCCCGAGCGGCAGGCCGAGATCCAGCAGAAGTACCTCGACGCGTGGCTCCAGATCTGGCGGCACATGAGCGCCGGCGACAGCGCCGAGACCGTGGCCCCCGCCGACCGCAGCTTCGCCAACGACGCTTGGCGCAAGAGTCCGCTGTATGGCTATGCCGCCGCCTTCTATGTACTCAATGCGCGCACGCTGATGGAAATGGCCGAGGCCGTGCAGGCCGATGCCAAGACGCGCGAGCGCGTGCGCTTCGCCGTGTCGCAATGGACCGCCGCCATGTCGCCGTCCAACTTCCTGGCGACCAACCCCGAGGCGCAGAAGCAGTTGATCGAGTCGCGCGGCGAGTCGCTGCGCACCGGCATCCTCAACCTGCTGCAGGACATGGGGCGCGGCAAGATTTCGCAGACGGACGAGACCGCGTTCGAGATCGGCCGCAACGTCGCCAATAGCGAAGGCGCGGTGGTCTTCGAGAACGACTACTTCCAGCTGATCCAGTACAAGCCGCTGACGGCCAAGGTGCATGCCCGTCCGCTGCTGCTGGTGCCGCCCTGCATCAACAAGTACTACATCCTGGATCTGCAGCCGGCCAACTCGCTGGTGCGCTATTCTGTGGAACAGGGGCATACCGTGTTCCTGGTGTCGTGGCGCAACCCGGATGCCAGCATGGCCGCGCGCACCTGGGAGGACTACATCGAGGGCGGTGCGATCGAGGCCATCCGCGTGGCGCGCGAGATTTCCGCGCAGGACCAGATCAACGTGCTCGGCTTCTGTGTGGGTGGCACGATCCTCTCCACGGCGCTGGCGGTGCTGGCCGCGCGCGGCCAGCATCCGGCCGCCAGCCTGACCCTGCTGACCACGTTGCTGGACTTCAGCGACACCGGCATCCTCGACGTGTTCGTCGACCAGGCCCAGGTGGTGATGCGCGAGCAGACCATCGGCAGCGCGGCCCCGACCGGCCCCGGCCTGCTGCGCGGCGTGGAGCTGGCGAACACGTTCTCCTTCCTGCGTCCGAACGACCTGGTGTGGAACTACGTGGTCGAGAACTACCTGAAGGGCAAGACGCCCGCGCCGTTCGACCTGCTGTACTGGAACGGCGATTCCACCAACCTGCCCGGCCCGTGGTACTGCTGGTACCTGCGCCACACCTACCTGCAGAACGACCTGATGGTGCCGGGCAAGCTGACGGTCTGCGGCGAGCCGGTCGATCTCGGCCGGCTCGATATGCCGGTCTATCTCTACGGTTCGCGCGAAGATCACATCGTCCCATGGAAATCCGCCTATGCTTCGACGCAGCTGCTCAAGGGCAAGCTGCGTTTCGTGCTGGGCGCCTCGGGGCACATCGCGGGCGTCATCAACGCGCCGGCGGCCAACAAGCGCTCGCACTGGATCAACGCCAAGCTTCCGGAGGCGGCCGATGCCTGGCTGGAAGGCGCGAAGGAGCATCCGGGCAGCTGGTGGCCGGACTGGTCCGCGTGGCTGGCCACGCAAGCCGGAGCGCAGAAGGCCGCCCCCAAGCGCTATGGCAATGCGGACCATCCGGAGATCGAGCCGGCGCCTGGCCGTTACGTCAAACAGAAAGCGTAATATCGCGCGCGTCACGCCGCTGTGGCCCGCGCGCGGACAGCGCTCCCCCCAACCCTTTTTGAGATCGTGGAAGGAAAGCAAATGACCGATGTTGTGATCGTATCGGCGGTCCGTACCGCCGTGGGCAAGTTTGGCGGCTCGCTGGCGACGATCCCCGCGCAGGAGCTGGGCGCGGCCGTGATCCGCGAAGCGCTGTCGCGCGCCAAGGTGGCGCCGGACCAGGTCAGCGAAGTCATCATGGGCCAGGTTCTGACCGCGGGTTCCGGCCAGAACCCCGCGCGCCAGGCGTTGATCAAGGCTGGTCTGCCCGACATGGTGCCGGGCATGACCATCAACAAGGTGTGCGGTTCGGGCCTGAAGGCCGTGATGCTGGCCGCCAATGCGATCGTCGCCGGGGATGCCGACATCGTCGTGGCCGGCGGGCAGGAGAACATGTCCGCCGCGCCGCACGTGCTGCCCGGCTCGCGCGACGGCTTCCGCATGGGCGACACCAAGCTCATCGATTCGATGATTGTGGACGGGCTGTGGGACGTCTACAACCAGTACCACATGGGCATCACCGCCGAGAACGTCGCCAAGCAGTACGGCATTACGCGCGAGGCCCAGGACGCATTCGCCGTGGCTTCGCAGAACAAGGCGGAAGCCGCGCAGAAGTCCGGTCGCTTCAATGACGAGGTCGTCCCCATCCTGATTCCGCAGCGCAAGGGCGACCCGATCGCCTTCACGCAGGACGAGTTCGTCCGCCATGGCGCCACGCTGGAGTCGATGGCGGGCCTGAAGCCCGCGTTCGACAAAGCCGGCACGGTGACGGCCGCCAACGCCTCGGGCCTCAATGACGGCGCCGCTGCCGTGGTGGTCATGTCCGCCGCCCGCGCCAAGGAACTGGGCCTGACCCCGCTGGCCACCATCCGCGCCTACGCCAATGCCGGCGTGGACCCGAAGGTGATGGGCATGGGCCCGGTGCCGGCCTCCAAGCGCTGTCTGTCGCGCGCCGGCTGGTCGGTCGGTGACCTGGACCTGATGGAGATCAACGAGGCGTTTGCCGCCCAGGCGCTGGCCGTGCATCAGCAGATGGGCTGGGATACCTCCAAGGTCAACGTCAATGGCGGCGCGATCGCCATCGGCCACCCGATCGGCGCGTCGGGCTGCCGCATCCTGGTGACGCTGCTGCACGAAATGCAGAAGCGCGATGCGAAGAAGGGCCTGGCCTCGCTGTGCATCGGCGGCGGCATGGGCGTGGCGCTGGCGGTCGAGCGCCCGTGAGCGGTTGCGTGAAGAACCGGCGCGCGGTGGGGCGGACCCACCGGGCGTCGGCCCTGAATATCGAAGCATTGCCGACCGGCAAGCATCCGGGCGGCGCCAATAACAAGGACCAGGAGCAGACATGACCAAACGCATCGCATACGTCACCGGCGGCATGGGCGGCATCGGTACGGCGATTTGCCAGCGCTTGGCGCGCGATGAGTTCATCGTCGTTGCGGGTTGCGGCCCGAACTCGCCGCGCAAGGACAAATGGCTCGAGCAGCAGCGCGAACTCGGCTTCGATTTCATTGCCTCGGAAGGCAACGTCGCGGACTGGGATTCGACCAAGACTGCGTTCGACAAGGTCAAGGTCGAAGTCGGCGAGGTCGATGTGCTGGTCAACAATGCCGGCATTACCCGCGACGTGGTGTTCCGCAAGATGACCCGGGCGGACTGGGACGCGGTGATCGGCACCAACCTGACGTCACTGTTCAACGTGACCAAGCAGGTGATCGACGGCATGGTCGACCGGGGCTGGGGTCGCATCGTCAACATCTCATCGGTGAACGGCCAGAAGGGCCAGTTCGGCCAGACCAACTACTCCACCGCCAAGGCTGGCCTGCACGGCTTCACCATGGCGCTGGCGCAGGAGGTGGCGACCAAGGGGGTGACGGTCAACACCGTGTCGCCGGGCTATATTGCCACCGACATGGTGAAGTCGATCCGGCAGGATGTGCTCGAAAAGATCATCGGCACGATTCCGGTCAAGCGCCTGGGCGAACCGAATGAAATCGCCTCGATCTGCGCCTGGCTGGCCTCCGAGGAGTCCGGTTTCTCGACCGGCGCGGACTTTTCGCTCAACGGCGGCCTGCACATGGGCTGACGGCTCGTTTCCCATGCTGCAGCAATGTTGCAGCATGGGTGCAGCAATTTTTTCCCCGTTTTCCTCCAGTGCTGCGATGCTCGGGTGCGTCGCAGCAGGGCATCGCGCGTACCTGCCGGTGCGGCTTTCCGAATGCTTTCGCGCGCCAAAATGCTGCGGGTTTCTACCGGGGGAGGTCGCCTTTTCTTTGCCGGGCGATCCGCATAGAATCGAACCACGGAGGCGCTCCGCAGGGAGACACGGGGCGTCCGATCATAACCGGATGCATCTGCGTTGCCGCAGTCGCACGCAGATCGGTCCAGCCGCGCGCTCGCGCGTTTTGCTGCACCGATTTCGCACTGCATCGGCCGCATCGCAGCAGCATCGCCACCATGGAAAGGCACGATGGCCACCAGCAAGAAGGGCGCCGAACGGCTGATCAAGAAATATCCCAATCGCCGGCTCTACGATACCCAGACCAGCACCTACATCACGCTGGCAGACGTCAAGCAACTCGTGATGGAAACCGAGGAGTTTCGCGTGGTCGACGCGAAAAGCGGTGAAGACCTGACCCGCAGCATCCTGCTGCAGATCATCCTGGAAGAGGAGACCGGCGGCGTGCCGATGTTTTCCGGCTCGATGCTGGCCCAGATCATCCGGTTCTATGGCAACGCCATGCAGGGCATGATGGGCACTTACCTGGAAAAGAACATCCAGGCGTTCGTCGACATCCAGAACAAGCTGGCCGAGAATTCGAAGGATATCTACAGCGGCAGCACGTTCAACCCCGACATGTGGTCGCAGTTCATGAACATGCAGGGGCCGATGATGCAGGGCATGATGAGCAACTACATCGAGCAGAGCAAGAACCTGTTCGTGCAGATGCAGGAGCAGATGCAGAGCCAGGCCAAGAACATGTTCGGGACCTTCCCGTTCAACCAGCCGCCCGAGAAGAAGTAATCCCACGGCAGGTCCGGCAGGCAAGGCGAATCGCATGGCGGTTCGCCTTTTTGTTTGGGGATCGGACGGCGCATCGGGAGGGGGGAGATGGTGGCGGCACGGTAAAATGCGCGTCCGCAGCGGCGATGCATGGGCAGCACGCCCATCCCCGCAGATCATTGTTTCCTCTTCACGGTGGTTACCATGTCCGACGTTCGCGTCTGGCGCAAGCGCCGGCAGGCCGCTTTCGCATGAGCCGGCTTTTGCTCGCCCCGATGGAAGGGGTTGCGGATTTGGTCCTGCGCGACGTACTGACCCGTGTCGGCGGATACGACGGATGTGTGTCTGAGTTTGTCCGGGTGACGGGCTCTTTGCTTCCCGCGCGCACCTACGAACGGGAAACTCCGGAAATCCGCAACGGTGGCTACACCGCCAGCGGCACGCCGATGGTGATCCAGTTGCTCGGCAGCGACCCTGAGTGGCTTGCCCGGAATGCCGCGCAGGCCGCAACCGTCTCGCCGCATGGCATCGACCTGAATTTCGGTTGTCCGGCAAAGGTCGTCAACCGGCACGGCGGCGGCGCCATGCTGCTGGCAACGCCGGAACTGCTGCACAGGATCGTGTCCTCCGTGCGTGCCGCGGTCCCCGCCCATATCGCCGTGACAGCCAAAATGCGGCTCGGCGTATCCGATACCTCGCTGGCCATCGCGTGTGCGACCGCGCTGGAGGAGGGCGGGGCGGCTTCCCTGGTCGTGCACGCCCGCACGCGCGACCACGGCTACCGACCGCCGGCCCACTGGGACTGGATTGCCCGGATTGCCGATGCCGTGCACGTGCCCGTTGTCGCCAATGGCGAAGTCTGGACCGTCGACGACTGGGAGCGGTGCCGGGCCGTGAGCGGCTGTGACGACGTGATGATCGGGCGGGGCGCCGTGTCCGATCCGTTCCTCGCCCTGCGCATCCGGGGGCAGATGGCGCGGGCACCGTCCGATGCGGAATGGCCGCTCGTGCTGCGTTGCCTCGTCGACTACCTGAAGAAGCTGCATGCGCGCATCGCTATCCACCACGAGCATGGCCGCGTCAAGCTGTGGCTCAGCTATCTGAAGCGAACCTGGCCGCAGGCGGCGGAGCTGCACGCAGCGATCCGGCGCCTGCAGGATTCGATCGAGATCCAGGGCGTGATCGAAAATGCCTTGGCCCAGCCTGGCCGGCCGGGCGCGGCGAACGGTTAAAATACCCGATCAGCGTGCTATTACCGGCCGGGCTGTGACCCACGCCCGACCGTCCCCACATTCGGATTGTCCCCCGTGAAAAACCTTTCAGAATCCAAGACTCAAGCCGACCACAATCCGCGTGTGGGCTTCGTATCGCTCGGGTGCCCCAAGGCGCTCGTCGATTCGGAGCAGATCATCACCCAGCTGCGCGCGGAGGGGTACGAGATTTCCGGCACCTACGGCGGGGCCGACCTGGTGGTCGTGAACACCTGCGGTTTCATCGACGAGGCCGTGCAGGAAAGCCTGGACGCCATCGGCGAGGCGCTGGCCGAGAACGGCAAGGTGATCGTCACCGGCTGCCTGGGCGCCAAGAAGGACACTGCCGGTAACGACATCATCACCAGCGTGCACCCCAAGGTGCTGGCCGTGACCGGCCCGCACGCGTTGGGCGAAGTGATGGAAGCGGTACATACACACCTGCCCAAGCCGCACGATCCGTTCATCGACCTGGTGCCGCCGCAGGGCATCAAGCTCACGCCCAAGCACTACGCGTATCTGAAGATTTCCGAAGGCTGCAATCACCGCTGCAGCTTCTGCATCATCCCGTCGATGCGCGGCGACCTGGTGTCGCGCCCGGTGGCCGAAGTGATGCTGGAGGCGGAAAACCTGCTGAAGGCCGGTGTGAAGGAGCTGCTGGTGATCTCGCAGGACACCAGCGCCTATGGCGTCGACGTCAAGTTCCGCACCGGCTTCTGGAACGGCCGGCCGCTCAAGACGCGCATGACCGAACTGGTCGGCGCCCTGGGTGAACTGGCGGCGCAGTACGGTGCCTGGGTGCGCCTGCATTACGTCTATCCGTACCCGAGCGTGGACGAGGTGATGCCGCTGATGGCCGAGGGCAAGGTGCTGCCGTACCTCGATGTGCCGCTGCAGCATGCCCATCCGGAGGTGCTCAAGCGCATGAAGCGCCCGGCCAATGCGGAGAAGACGCTGGATCGCATCCGCGCCTGGCGCGAGGTCTGCCCGGAGCTGACCATCCGCAGTACCTTCATCGCCGGGTTCCCGGGCGAGACGGAGGAAGAATTCCAGACGCTGCTCGACTTCATCAGCGAGGCGGAGCTGGATCGGGTCGGCTGTTTCGCCTACTCCCCGGTGGAGGGCGCGACCGCCAACGACCTGCCGGGCGCGCTGCCCGACGCGGTGCGCGAGGAGCGCCGCGCGCGCTTCATGGAAGTGGCCGAACGCGTGTCGGCCCGCCGCCTGCAGCGCAAGGTGGGCAAGACGCTGCGCGTGCTGGTCGATGAGGTCAATCAGGACGGCGGCATCGGCCGCTCGTCGGCGGATGCGCCGGAGATCGACGGTCTGGTCTACATCGCGCCGCCGTCCAAGCCCTACAAGCGCTACAAGGCGGGCGATTTCGTGTCGGTCAAGATCACCGGCGCCGACGGCCACGACCTGTGGGGCGAGGTCTGATCTCCCGAGGCGGCCCTCCGGCGCGCCGGGCGATTTTCGAACGATCGTTTGCTTATACGGGGTGCCATTGACGATCAATGGCTCTGGAGACAGCAATGGCACGTGAAGTGGTGGTGGTCAGTGGTGTCCGCACCGCAATCGGGACGTTCGGTGGCAGCCTGAAGGACGTGGCGCCGTGTGAGCTGGGTGCATTGGTGGTGCGCGAGGCGCTGGCGCGCGCAGGTCAAGGGAGAGGAGGTCGGCCACGTGGTGTTCGGCCACGTCATCAACACCGAGCCACGCGACATGTACCTGTCGCGCGTGGCCGCTCTGGACGGCGGCGTGCCAGCCGAGACGCCCGCGTTCAACGTCAACCGCCTGTGCGGTTCCGGCCTGCAGGCCGTGGTGAGCGCCGCGCAAACCATTCTGCTGGGCGATGTCGACGTCGCCATCGGCGGCGGTGCCGAGAGCATGAGCCGCGCCCCATACCTGGCGCCGGCTGCCCGCTGGGGTTCGCGCATGGGCGACGCCAAGCTGGTCGACATGATGCTGGGCGCGCTGCACGACCCGTTCCATGCGATCCACATGGGCGTGACGGCGGAGAACGTGGCCAGGGAATACGGCATCAGCCGCGAACTGCAGGATCAGACCGCGCTGGAATCGCACCGGCGTGCGTCGCGCGCCATCCAGGCCGGCTACTTCAAGGACCAGATCGTCCCGGTCACGATCAAGTCGCGCAAGGGCGACGTGCAGTTCGATACCGACGAGCATGTCCGCCATGACGTGACCATCGAAGACATGACCAGGCTCAAGCCGGTCTTCGCAAAGGAAAACGCCACTGTGACGGCGGGCAACGCCTCGGGCCTGAACGATGCGGCCGCGGCGCTGGTGCTGATGGAGCGCTCGCTGGCCGAGAAGCGCAGCCTGAAGCCGCTGGCGCGGCTGGTGTCGTACGGCCACGCGGGCGTGGACCCGAACATGATGGGCATCGGCCCGGTGCCGGCGACGCGCAAGGCGCTGGAGCGCGCCGGCCTCTCGGTCAACGATCTCGATGTGGTGGAGGCCAACGAGGCCTTCGCTGCCCAGACCTGTGCGGTGACGCAGCAGCTGGGCCTGGATCCGGCCAAGGTCAACCCGAATGGCTCGGGCATCTCGCTCGGCCACCCGATCGGTGCGACCGGTGCCCTGATCACGGTGAAGGCGCTGCACGAACTGCAGCGCATCGGCGGTCGCTACGCGCTGGTGACCATGTGCATTGGTGGAGGACAAGGCATTGCCGCGGTGTTCGAACGTCTCTGAACGCTTTCTTTCGATGGGCCGTCTCGCCCGGCCGGCCGGCGCGCTGATCGCGCTGTTGCTGGCCGTGGCGCCGGTGGCGGCGCAGACGTCGGCCAATGCTTCCAACGGCTACGATGTGTCCACCGGCACGATTACCGTGCCGTCCGCGGACTTGGGCCTGAACCGTGCCGTCGCCGACGGCGAGCAGCGCCGGGGCAGCCGGGCCGGCAACGGTACATCCGTGCAGACCGCTCCGCCGCGCGTGCTGCAGCCACAGCCCGAATACGCCAGATACCCGGTCTACACCGGCACGCTCGGCGAGGTGCCGATCCACATGCGCCTGGGCGCCAAGCCTGGCGAGATCGACAGCGTCCACGGCGAATATGTCGCCGGCAAGGGCCCGGGCGTGCGCCTGGTCACCGGCGAATACGAGAACGGCGGCTTCCTGATGGAGGAGTCGGACGACGGCACGCACGTCACCGGCACCTGGGAGGGCGCCATCGACACGCGCGGCGTGGTGCGCGGCACCTGGACGGATGTCGCTCACGACGGCCGTACACTGCCTTTCGTGCTGCGGCCGGTCGCCGTGGTGGTGATTCCGCCGTACGATGCGGCCGCCAACAGCAATGCCGCGGTGCCCGCCACGCCGATGACGCCCGCAGCGCCCGGGCAGGTGTCGCCGGCCCCGGTGCTGCCGCCCGTCAATCCCGCGCGCTCCGGCGCACGCTGGTAAGCTGCGGGTCTGTTACCCATGCGCCACTTCCCAGGACGCACCCCGTGACTGACGAAGCCAAGCTCCCGACCCCATTCCCTGCCACGCAGGCCGTCCATCCGGACCTGCACGTCCCATCCGGATTCGCGGCGTTCTCGCACGCCACGCATCGCGCCTCCACGGTGGTCTTCAAGAATCTGGCCGACATGCGCGCCTTCGGGCACGGCAGTGCGGTGCACTGGCGCTACGGCCTGCACGCCACGCCGACGTCCGACACGTTGTGCCAGGCGCTGGCCCAGATCGAAGGTGGCAGGCACACGCTGCTGCTGCCGTCGGGGCTGGGGGCGATCTCGCTGGTGTATTTCGCGCTGGTCAAGTCGGGCGACGACGTGCTGGTCCCGGACAACGCTTACGGTCCGAACCGTGACCATGGCGAATGGATGGCGCGCCAGTTCGGCATCACCGTGCGCTATTACGATCCGATGATCGGTGCCGGTATCGCGGACCTGATCCGCCACAACACGCGGCTGGTGTGGCTGGAAGCGCCCGGCTCGGTGACGATGGAGGTGCCGGACTGCACCGCCCTCGCCGAGGCGGCGCGCGCCGCCGGGGCCATCACCGCCATCGACAACACCTGGAGCGGCGGCGTCTACTACCAGCCGTTCGCGCACGGCATCGATATCTCGGTCCAGGCGCTGACCAAATACCAGTCAGGCGGCAGCGACGTGTTGATGGGGGCTGTCATCACCAACGACGAAGCGCTGCACCACGCACTGCTGGCCACGCGCATGCGCATGGGCTGGGGCGTGTCGGCGGACGATTGCTTCCTGGTGCTGCGCGGCCTGCCCAGCCTGCCGACCCGGCTGGCGGCGCACGACGCCCACGCGCGCGAAGTTGCGGAATGGCTGGCCGAGCGGCCCGAGGTGGTGCGCGTGCTGCACCCGGCGCTGCCCGACAGTCCGGGGCATGCCTGCTGGAAGCGCGATTTCACCGGCGCGAGCGGGTTGTTCTCGATCGTGCTGCACGAGCGCTACTCGCCGGCGCAGATCGATGCCTTCATCGAGTCGCTGCGCTATTTCTCGATCGGCTTTTCGTGGGGCGGGGCGAATAGCCTGGCGCTGCCGTACAGTATCCCGACGATGCGCACCGCAACGGCCTGGCCGCCGGCCGGCTGGGAGCGCGTGGGCGGCCTGGTGCGCCTGTATATCGGCCTGGAAGACCCGCGCGACCTGATCGCCGACCTGAAGCAGGCGATGCAAGCGCACCTGCGGGCGGCCTGAGCGGCCCGCAGGGCGTTGCCGCGGCGCTTACGGGCTGATTAACGGGCTTACGGCTGCGGAAAGAGATTCAGCAGGCCGTCCAGGCCGACGACGTTGAACGCCACGTCGGCCTGCGCCTGCACGATGGGCTTGGCGCGGAAGGCTACCGACAGCCCCGCCACGCTCATCATCTTCAGGTCGTTCGAGCCGTCGCCCATGGCGATGGCTTCCTGCGGCGTCACGCCCAGGTCCTTGCAGAACGTTTTGAGCATCTGCGCCTTCACATCCGCATTGACGATCTCGCCGAGCACGCGGCCGGTGAGCTTGCCGTCGACGATCTCCAGCGTGTTGGCGCGCGTGCGGTCAAGGCCCAGGCGCTCCTGCAGGCGCGAGGTGAAGAACTCGAAGCCGCCCGACACCAGCAGGGTGCGGATGCCCATCGCCTGCACGGCCTTGAGCATGCGCTCGGCGCCGGGCGACAACTGCAGGCGTTCGGCGTAGACACGCTCCATGACGCTTGCGTCCAGGCCCTTGAGCAGCTCCACCCGGCGCGTCAGGCTTTCGTTGAAATCCTTGATCTCGCCGCGCATCGAGGCTTCGGTGATGGCCGCCACCTGGGGCTTGAGGCCGCAGAAGTCCGCGATCTCGTCGATGCACTCGATGGTGATGAGGGTCGAGTCCATGTCCATCGCCAGCACGCGGAAATCGCCGAAGGTCCACTCGTCGGGAATCCAGGCGTAGTCCAGCTTTAGGTTGGCGCAGATGGCGTCGAGCTGCACGCGCAGTTCGCTGGGCAGCTCGTGCACCCACTCGATGACGGCGACGTTGGGCGCGCGCATTTCGTACGTGGCGCTGCCGAACAGGCTGCGGATGGATTCGATGTCGCCGGAGGACAGCGGCGACAGGCTTTGCAGGACGACGGGCATGAAAAGGCGAAAAAACGGGAAATGAAGCGCCGAGGGAAACCCGCTATTGTAGCGAACGCCCTCGCCGGGTGCGCCCCACCGAAAGGCGGGGGCGATTCTTACAGAGGCGAGATCAGGCCGAGGCAGGCTCCCGCATCAGGCTGCGCGCGACTTTGGCCAGGAAGCGGTCGCAGGCGTCGAGCTGGGCCAGTTCCACGTACTCGTTGGCCTTGTGCGCCTGCTCGATGTTGCCCGGGCCGCACAGGACAGCCGGGATGCCGGCACGCTGGAACAGGCCCGCCTCGGTGCCGTAGGCGACCTTGCGCTGGTCGCTGTCCTCGGTCAGCACGCGCACGAGCTGTGTGATGGCGGCCTGTTCGGAGGCGTCCAGCGACGGGGCGGCGGCGATCTCGTCCAGTTCGATGCGGGCCTCTGGATGCTCGCGCCGCATGGCCGGCTCGATGGTCTCGCGCACATAGCGCTCCACGCGCGCGCGGATCGCCGGCGCATCGATGCCGGGCAGGTTGCGGAACTCGAAGACGAACTCGCACAGCGCGGGAATGGTATTGAGCGCGATGCCGCCGTTGATGAGCCCGGTGGATGCGGTGGTGAACGGCACATCGAACGCCTCGTCGAACGGGCCGTTGGCGCGGAATTCGTCGGCCAGGTCGCGCACGAAGCAGATGATGCGGGCAGCGTACTCGATGGCGTTGACGCCCTGCGGCGTCAGCGACGAATGCGCGGCGCGGCCATGCACGCGGCAGCGGTAGGCGTTGATGCCCTTGTGGGCGACGATCGGGCGCATGCTGGTCGGCTCGCCGACGATGCAGCCGGCAGGGCGGATGCCGCGCGCGATCAGGTCTTCGATCAGGCGCGGCGCGCCCACGCAGCCGACTTCTTCGTCGGACGACAGCGCCAGGTGGATCGGCTCGCGCAGGCGCGCCTGCAGCACCGACGGCACCAGCGCCAGCGACGCGGCGATGAAGCCCTTCATGTCGCACGTGCCGCGCCCGTACAGCCTGCCGTCGCGCACTTGCGGCGCGAACGGATCGCTGCTCCAGTTCTGCCCGTCGACAGGTACCACGTCGGTGTGGCCCGACAGCACGATGCCGCCCTGCACGCCGCCGTCCGCCGCGGGGAGCGTGGCGAACAGGTTGGCCTTGTTGCGGTCCTCGTTGTAGGACAGGTGTGTTTCCAGGCCCAGGCCGTGCAGGTAGTCGCGCACGGTTTCGATCAGCGCCAGGTTGGAACCGCGGCTGGTGGTGTCGAAGCTGACCAGCTTGCGCGTCCAGTCGAGCGTGGAAAGTGCGGTGGCGGCGGTGCTCATGATGGTGTCCTGCAGTTGGAGGCGGGCGGTCCGGTCAGGCCAGTTGCCGCATGGTGTGGCGGATGGCCTGCGCCAGCGCGGCGGTCTCGGCGGGGATGTTCTCGATGCGCAGGCGGTCCTGGCCGGCCAGCTTGATCTGGCGGTTCTTCTGCACCAGGTCGATGATCTTAATGGCATCGACCGGCGGGTTGGGCACGAACTGCAGCGTGACGGCGTCGGCGCTGGTATCGATCTTGCGGATGCCGAGCGGCTGCGCGGCGATGCGCAGGCGGTGCGTCTCGATCAGCGATTGCGCCTGCGGCGGCAGCTTGCCGAAGCGGTCGATCAGCTCTTCCTGGATGTTGTCGATGGTTTCGCCGGACTCGCAGTTGGCCAGGCGCTTGTACAGCGACAGGCGCTCCTGCACGTCGCCGCAGTAGTCGCTGGGCAGCAGGGCGGGGGTGCCGAGGTTGATCTCGGTGGTGGCCGCCAGCGGCGCCATCAGGTCGGGCTCCTTGCCGGCCTTGAGGGACTTCACCGCCTGGTTGAGCATGTCGGTATAGAGCTGGAACCCGATCTCGGATATCTCGCCCGACTGCTTGTCGCCCAGCACCTCGCCCGTGCCGCGGATATCCAGGTCGTGCATCGCCAGGTAGAAGCCGGAGCCGAGTTCTTCCATTTGCTGGATGGCCTCCAGCCGGCGCTGGGCCTGCTTGGTCAGGCCGTCCGCATCGTGCACCAGCAGGTAGGCGTAGGCCTGGTGGTGCGAGCGCCCAACGCGTCCGCGCAGCTGGTGCAGCTGCGCCAGGCCGAACTTGTCGGAGCGGTGGATCAGGATGGTGTTGGCGGTCGGCACGTCGATGCCGGTCTCGATGATGGTCGTGCACAGCAGGATGTTGGCGCGCTGGGCGACGAAATCACGCATCACGCGCTCCAGCTCGCGCTCGTGCATCTGCCCGTGGGCGACCGCCACGCGCGCCTCGGGCACGAGTTCTTCCAGCTTGGCCCGCTTGTTCTCGATGGTCTCGACCTCGTTGTGCAGGAAGTAGACCTGGCCGCCGCGCTTGAGCTCGCGCAGGATGGCCTCGCGCAGCACGCCGTCTTCCTCGCGCCGCACGAAGGTCTTGATGGCCAGCCGCTTCTGCGGCGCCGTGGCGATCACGGAGAAGTCGCGCAGGCCCTCCAGCGCCATGCCCAGTGTGCGCGGGATCGGCGTGGCGGTCAGCGTGAGCACGTCGACCTCGGCGCGCAGCGTCTTGAGCGCTTCCTTCTGGCGCACGCCAAAGCGGTGCTCCTCGTCGATGATGACCAGCCCCAGCCGGTCGAACTTCACATCCGGCGACAGCAGCTTGTGCGTGCCGATCACGATGTCGATGGTGCCGGCGTTGATGGCCTCGACGGTGGCGTCGATCTCCTTCCTGTTCTTGAAGCGCGAGATATCGGCAATGCGCACCGGCCAGTCGGCGAAGCGGTCGGCCAGGGTCTGGTAGTGCTGCTCGGCCAGCAGCGTGGTCGGCGCCAGCATGGCGACCTGCTGGCCGCCCATCACGGCGACGAAGGCGGCGCGCAGCGCGACTTCGGTCTTGCCGAAGCCGACGTCGCCGCATACCAGCCGGTCCATCGGCTTGCCCGAGGTCATGTCGGCGATCACGGCGGCGATGGCGGCGGCCTGGTCGGGCGTTTCGTCAAAGCCGAAGCTCTCGGCGAAGGCCTCGTAGTCGTTGGGTGTGAGCGGGAAGGCGAAGCCCTGGCGCAGCGCGCGGCGGGCGTACAGGTTGAGCAGCTCGGCGGCGGTGTCGCGGATCTGCTGGGCGGCGCGGCGCTTGGCCTTCTCCCACTGGCCGGAGCCGAGCTGGTGCAGCGGCGCGGTATCCGTATCGGCGCCGGAATAGCGCGAAATCACGTGCAGCTGATGTACCGGCACGTAGAGCTTGCTGCCCTTGTCGTAGTCCAGGTGCAGGAACTCTTCCTCGCCGTTGCCCATGTCGATTGAGACCAGGCCCTGGTAGCGGCCGATGCCGTGCTCGCTGTGCACCACCGGATCGCCGATCTTCAGTTCGGCCAGGTCGCGCACCATGGCGTCGACCGCTGTGGCCTGTTCCTGCTTGCGGCGGCCGCCGCGGCGCACGGCCTGGGCGTACAGCTCGGTCTCGGTGATGAAGGCGATGCGTTCGTCGCCCAGGATGAAGCCCTGGTACAGCGGCGCCACGCCGAGCACGAAGCGGGCGTCGTCGCCGATCAGGTCGGCGTAGTCGGCCACGCCTTCGGGGTGCAGGCCGCTGGCGGCCAGCATCTGCGCCAGCGTCTCGCGCCGGCCGGCGGATTCCGCGCAGATCATCACGCGGCAGTTGCCGCCCATCAGGAACGATTCGAGATTGACGAGCGGGTCTTCCGCGCGGCGGTTGACGGCCACGTTGGGCAGCGGCAACGACAGCGGCGCATCCCCGGGCTCGGCGCGCAGCACCAGCCGGGCATGGGGCTTGGCGGCGATGAAGAAGGCCTCCTCGTCCAGGTACAGCGCGGACGGCGCCAGCAGAGGCCGGTCGCGGTCGTGGCGCATGAAGTTGTAACGCTGCGTGGTGTCGGCCCAGAAGCGCCGCACCGCGCCTTCGATGTCGCCGACCAGGGCCAGGTGCACGCTGGCCGGCAGGTAGTCGAACAGCGTGGCGGTGGTTTCGAAGAACAGCGGCAGGTAGTACTCGATGCCGGCGGAAGGCACGCCGTTGCCGATGTCCTTGTAGATCGGCGCGCGCGTCGGGTCGCCCTCGAACACTTCGCGCCAGCGGCCGCGGAAGGCGGTGCGCGCGGCCTCGTCCATTGGGAATTCGCGGCCCGGCAGCAGGCGCACTTCGTTCACCGGGTACAGGCTGCGCTGCGTGTCGGGGTCGAAGGCGCGGATGGTTTCGATCTCGTCGCCGAACAGGTCGAGCCGGTAGGGCATCGGCGAGCCCATCGGGAACAGGTCGATCAGGCCGCCGCGCACGCTGTACTCGCCGGGCCGCATCACGGCGCTGACGTGCTCGTAGCCGGCCAGCGTGAATTGAGCCTTGAGCGCCGCTTCGTCCAGCCGCTCGCCCTTCTTGAAGAAGAACGTATAGGCCGCCAGGAACGACGGCGGCGCGATCCGCTGCAGCGCCGTGGAGGCCGGCACCAGCAGGATGTCGCACGCCCCGCCTTGCAGGTCGTGCAGCGTCGCCAGCCGTTCGGAGATCAGGTCCTGGTGCGGCGAGAAGTTGTCGTACGGCAGCGTTTCCCAGTCCGGCAGCAGCTTCACCCGCGCCTGCGGCGCGAACCAGCGCAACTCTTCGGCAAGCCTCTGGGCGTCGACGGCGTTGGCGCAGACCACCGCCAGCATCGACACGGTACCGCGATGCTGCTCCAGGTAGCGCGCCAGCAGCAGCGCATCGGCCGAGCCCTGCAGGCCGCTGAAGACGAAGCGCTGGCCCGGCTTGACGATCGGCAGGGTGGAAAGCGAGAGATCGGACATGAGAACGTTGGGTGAATCGGTCGGCAAGGCAAAGCATGACACCCCGCCTGCGCGGGCGGGCGGGGTGTCGTGGCACTGGCCGCTATTATAAAATCCGCGCCATTCGCGTGCTGGCCGGCGGAAAATTCCCCGGTAAAGGTCGCGCTCACGCCATTCTGCCGCTTCCGCATGCCTGCTTCCTCCCGTCCCGGCCGACGCCGGTTCGCGCTGATCCCGTCCGCCGGCACCGGCACGCGTGCCGGTGGCGATCTGCCCAAGCAATACCAGCCGATCACCGGCCGCCCGATGCTGTGGCATACCGTGCAGGCCTTCCTGGCCCGCCCGGAGATCGACCGCGTGGTGGTGGTCACCTCGCCGGGCGCGCCGGCGCTGGCGGCGCGGTTTCCCGGCATGGGCTTCGATGCGGCCCGGCTGGTGGAAGTCAACTGCGGCGGCGATTCGCGCCACGCTTCGGTTACCAATGGCCTAGCGGCGCTGTGCGGCCTGGGAGCGGTCGAAGACGACTGGGTGCTCGTGCACGATGCCGCACGCCCGGGCCTCACGCCCGCCCTGATCGCCCGGCTGGTCGACGCCGTCGAGACCGACGGCGGGCAGGCGGTCGGCGGCATCCTGGCGCTGCCGCTGGCCGATACGCTCAAGCGTGCCGATGCCGCGCAGCACATCGCCGAGACGGTGCCGCGCGGCGGCCTGTGGCAGGCGCAGACGCCGCAGATGTTTCCGCTCGGCCTGCTGCAGCGCGCCCTGTCGGAGGCCCTGACCGAACAGCGCATCGTCACCGATGAAGCCAGCGCCATCGAGGCCGCCGGTCACCGCCCCTTGCTGGTGGCCGGCGCGTTGCGCAACTTCAAAGTCACTTATCCTGACGATTTCGCGCTCGCCGAGGCCATCCTCGCGCGCGCTGCACCCACGCAAGAGGATTCGCAAGCATGAACTGGATGGATATCCGCATCGGCCAGGGCTACGACGTGCACGCGCTGGTGGAGGGCCGCAAGCTGATCCTGGGCGGCGTGGAGATTCCGCACGCGCGCGGCCTGCTCGGCCACTCCGACGCTGATGCGCTGCTGCACGCCATCACCGACGCGCTGTTCGGCGCGGCCGGCCTGGGCGACATCGGCCGGCATTTTCCCGACACCGACCCTGCTTTCGCCGGTGCCGACAGCCGCGTGCTGCTGCGCGAAGCGGTGCGTCGTGTGCGCGAGGCGGGCTATGACGTGGGCAACGTCGATGCCACCGTCATCGCGCAGAAGCCCAAGCTGGCGCCGCACGTGCACGGCATGGTGGCCAACCTGGCGGCCGACCTGGGCATCGCGCCCGGGCGCTGCAACGTCAAGGCCAAGACCAACGAGAAGCTGGGGTTCGAGGGGCGCGAGGAAGGCATCGTCGCCCAGGCTGCCGTGCTGATCTACCGCACCGAAGCCGCCGAGCAGGACTGAGCCGTTCGTTGCCCAACCGAAAACGGCAGTCCGGATCGCCCCGGTGCTGCCGTTGTCTTCTGGCTGGCACAAGCGCCGATGCCGCTTATGCTGCTTATGCCGCTTATGCCGATTCCGTCGCGATCACCTGCGCCGCCGCGTTGATCACCGCCGCGATCCGGCCGACATCGCGCAGCTGCTGCGCCGTCATGCCCTGGTGATTCTTCAGCAGGTCGTAGTGGACTTGATGCAGAAATGGCATTTGCCGACGATGGGCGCGGCCAGCGCATACATCTCGAAGCGGCGGCGCTTGTCGACGCCGCCGCTGCTGGCATAGGCGTTCATGCGCAGTTCGGCTTTCTGCTGCGAGAGGTCGGTGTCGTCCGCCATCTCGACATAGGGATACCAGACGTTGTTCATGCCCATCAGCGCGGCGGCGGTCAGCGCGCCGTTGGCTGCCTCGGGCGACAGCACGCCGGCGCCGCGGATGGCATCGACGATCACCTTGCTGTTGGCCGCGACGGCCGCCGCCAGCGCCACACCCACGGCGTCATTGCCTTGCAGCGACGAGCGCGCGATGGTGCCGTCCAGGTTCAGGCGTATGTCCTTGGCGTAGTCGGGAATGCGCTGCTTGATCGCTTGAAGAAATTCCATCCGGTTCTCCCATGATCGTCGGCTGGAAGAACCCGCGCTGGGCGGGTTTCGCGCAGGGCGGGCGGCGCGTCGTCATTGTCGTTGCCGGCAAGACGCGGCAGGCGCCTGCGCTCAAAGCGTGGTGCCGCCGATCGCGCGGTTGCACGGGCACAGTCCGTCGGTCTGCAGGCCGTCGAGGATACGCAGGACTTCATCCGGGTTGCGGCCCACGTTCAGGTTGCTCACCGACACGTGCTGGATCACGTTGTCCGGATCGACGATGAACGTGGCGCGCAGCGCGACACCGGCTTCGTGCTCGCGCACGCCCAGCTGGTCGATCAGCGCACCGGTGGTGTCGGCAAAGGACCACTGGTCCAGCTTGTTCAGGTCCTTGTGCTCGCGGCGCCAGGCCAGCTTGACGAATTCGTTGTCGGTCGAGCCGCCCAGCACGACGGTGTCGCGGTCTTCGAAGTCCTGGTTCAGCTTGGCGAAGGCGACGATCTCGGTCGGGCACACGAAGGTGAAGTCCTTCGGGTAGAAATAGATGACCTTCCACTTGCCCGGGAACGACGTTTCGGTGATCTCTTCGAACGCCGACTCGCCGTTTTCCTCATGTTGGTTGGCGTTGTTGCATAAATCGACTTTGAAGTCGAAGCCATCCCTGTGAGGCGTAATTCAGTCGACGCGGACGGACTGCGGGCGGGCAAGCGCAGCCATGCGGTTGAGCACGC
>CAKKOY010000031.1 GCA_919592095.1 Ralstonia syzygii subsp. syzygii
GCAACCCTTCCAGCTCTCTCTCCCAGCCCCTCACCGTTCCTTGCATCGGACCATGATCGTCTCATCTCACATGGACAACATCATAGGCGATAGGTACGGCTGTAGTACTAGAGCTGGCAACCGGCCGCGTCGACGCCGCCATGCACGACACGCCGAACGTGCTCTACTACATCAACACGGTCGGCAAGGGGCGTGTGAAGGCGGTGGGCCAGCAGATGATGGCCCATCAGTACGGTATCGCCCTCCCCAAGGGCAGCCCGCTGGTGTCCAAGGTCAATGCAGCCCTGGCGAAGATCAAGGCAGACGGCCGCTATGCGGCGATCTACAAGAAGTGGTTCGGCACCGAACCCGTCAAGCTCTGACGCCGCGCAGGCTGGAGAGCGCTCATGGAGTTCAATCTGTCGGTCGTCATCGACGCCCTGCCCGCCCTCTTCCAGGGGGCCCGCCTGACTGTGCTGATTACTGCCGCCGGGCTGGCCGGCGGCATGCTGGCGGGGCTGCTGTTCGGCCTGATGCGTGCCTATGGCAATGCGCTGTGCCAGAAGATCGCCTTCGCCTACGTCGAGTTCGTGCGCGGCACGCCCATCGTCGTGCAGGTGATGTACATCTACTTTGCGTTGCCGGTGCTGCTTCACATCCGCGTCGATGCGATGACCGCTGCGGTGGTCTCGATCATCGTCAATTCCGGTGCCTACATCGCCGAGATCGTGCGCGGTGCGTTCCTCTCGGTGCCGCGAGGGCTGAAAGAGGCGGGGCTTGCACTCGGGATGCCGGCCTGGCGCGTGCTGGCGTTCGTGATCGGGCCGGTCGCCCTGCGGCGCATGACGCCGCCGCTTGGCAACCAGTTCATCGTCAGCTTGAAGGACACGTCGCTGTTCATCGTGATCGGTGTGGGCGAACTCACGCGGCAAGGCCAAGAGATCATGGCCTCCAATTTTCGCGCGGTGGAAATCTGGTCTGCCGTTGCGGTCATCTACCTGTGCATGATCGGCACCCTGACATTCGGGCTGCGCACGATGGAAAAGAGGATGCGGATGCTATGACCGCCGTCGACCATATTGTTCAATTCAAGCGGGTCACCAAGCGGTTCGGCCAGACCACCGTCCTCGATGCGGTGGACCTGAACATCGGCATCGGCGAGGTCGTCGTACTGATCGGGCCGTCCGGCTCCGGCAAGTCGACGCTGCTACGCTGCATCAACGCACTGGAGCAGATCGACGGCGGCGACCTGATCGTCGATGGCATCAGCGTACTGGGTGGGGCAAAGAAGGTGCGCGAGATCCGGCAGGAAGCGGGGATGGTCTTCCAGCAGTTCAACCTGTTCCCGCAGTTGACGGCCCTCGAGAACGTGGCGTTCGGGCCGCGGCAGGTACGCGGCATGGGCAAACGAGAAGCCGAGGACTTGGCCCGGGAACTGCTCACGAAAGTCGGGTTGGCCGCCCGCGCAGATCACTACCCCAGCGAGCTCTCTGGCGGCCAGCAGCAGCGCGTCGCGATTGCGCGCGCACTGGCCGTCAAACCGAAGCTCATGCTGTTCGACGAACCGACCTCCGCGCTCGACCCTGAGCTCAGGCAAGAGGTGCTGCGCGTGATGCAATCGCTGGCGGAAGAAGGCATGACGATGGTCGTGGTCACGCACGAGATGGCCTTTGCGCGCAAGGTTGGCACACGGCTCATCTTCATGGAACATGGCCATATCACCGTCGATGGCCCTTCAGCCGACATGCTGGACACCCCACCCAACCAGCGTCTGCGCGACTTCCTTCAACACGTCGAATGACCCTTGGCACATGCCGTCACTTGCTTTTGTAGACATTTCCGGCTCGCCGTTTGAAGCGGGCCAAGCGCTGGGCCGCTTTGGCAGCGCCGCCGTTCACCAGCACCTGTTGCATACCGAAGCCTGGCACAGCGTGATGCGCTGGCGGGGCAGTCCTCTGGCTGACGCCATGGCGGCGCTCGTCAGTGAGCGTTTTCCACGCATCTGGGCCGAATTGCGGGGCCTGGCCGACGGCCTGCAACTGCCGCTCGAAGAGGTGTTCCTATGGAACTGCCGAGGCGATGTCTGGGCGGCCACCAACGACGGATGCACCACGGTGCAGCTCCCCGGCGCCGATCAGCGGCGGATCGCCCATAACGAAGACGGCGACCCCGGTTTCGCCGTACATTGCGCGCTCGCACAGTGCCACATCGACGGCAGCCCGGGCTTCGCTGCGTTCGTGTATCCGGGCTCGCTGCCGGGGCACACCTTCGCCGTGACCGATGCCGGCCTGACCATGACGGTCAACAACCTGCGCTTGCGCGAGGTGGCGACCGGCGTGCCGCGTATGGTCCTGACGCGCGCGGTGCTGGATGCGGCCGACCTCGACGCGGCGGTATGGGTCCTGCGCGAATCGCCCCGCGCGGGCGGTTTCCATCTCACGCTCGGCCATTGCGCACATCCCGCGTTGCTGAGCGTCGAGTTCGGTGCACACGGCGGCTCGGCGCTGGAAATATCCGAGCCGTCCTTGCATGCGAATCATGCGATCCATCCGGCGATGCGCGATGTACCGCAAGTCATCACCGATTCCTCCCGCCACCGGCAGGTGCGCGGCGATGCCCTGCTGGCCGAGTCGCGCGCAGGCGGAAAGGCCATCGACCCGCTCGCAATCCTGGCCGACCAGGGGGACGCGGCCCTGCCGATCTATCGCGCCGATCCGCACGACCCCGACAACGAGAACACGCTGGCGACCGCCAACATCGCCATCCTCCCGACTCACATAGAATGGGCGGTTTACGAACATCCCGGGAGTCCGGCCCGGTATCGGATGGTCAATGGACACCAGCAAACAGAGGTCGCGCCGCAAGGCTGAACGCGAGAAAGCCGTCGTACCATCGGCAGCGCAGCCGCCGCGCAGTGTCGACGGCTTGCGCGAACTGATCCTGCGCATCGGCCGCGACGAGGCCGACGTCTCGCTTGGCAGCAAGGCGCATACCGTGCTGGCGAAGCTGCTCGAACGCCCGGAAGAGGTGGCGGTCAGGACCATCACCGATCTGGCCGCATCGCTGGGCATCAACGCGTCCACGCTCACACGCCTGTCGACCAAGCTCGGGTATACCGGGTTCGCCGACTTCCAGAACGTGTTCCGCGACAGCGTCGCGCAGCGTCATCGGCATTTCTACAGCCAGCAGGCCGAACGGCTGGTGGCGGGCAAGAAGGCGCGACAGCAGGGCGCACAGGCAGGCGGCACCTCCCCCGAGGTCGAAACGGTGGCCCGGCTCGCGCAGGAATCCATCAGCAACGTCGAGCAGTGTCTTTCGCAGCTGTCACCAGCGGACCTGCGTGACGCCACGCGCCTGCTGGCCGATGCGCGACGCGTTCGCATTCACGGCTTGCGGCAGTTCAGCGCGCTGGCGAGCTTTGTGTGCTACGGCCTGAGCATGATCCGCACCGATGTCGCGCTGCTCGACGCGCAAGGGCTCGGCGTGGCCGAAGGGCTAGCGCAGCTGCAGCCGGGTGACGTGGTGGTGGTCACCAGCGTGGCGCCCTACACGCGCAGCGTGGCGAACGCAGCCGTCGTCGCCAAGCAGGCCGGCCTGTCGGTCATCGCGATCACCGACACGCTTGCGTCGCCCCTCGTCCCGCCCGCCGATCACGCCTTCCTGATCCCGCACGAGAGCAGCTTCTTCAGCAACAGCATGGGCGCCTACCTCGTGTTCTGCGAGGGGCTGCTCAACCTGGTGGCGACGCGGCTTGGCAAGCGCTCGCTGCAGGCGCTGGAGCGGCGCGAACGGCTGATCACGGCGCTGGGTATCGAAATGTCATTATAAAAAGGGAGACTGAGGCGCCCGAGACGATCTGGCATGAGGTAAGGGGTCAAGCCCCCCGAAAATCGGCGGTCTGGATGTTTTTACACAGCCTTGGTCGATCAGCGCCCTTTGTTGTCCCCCACACATCGGCGAAGCCCCCCCAAAAAAAACGGAGCCGCAGCCCCGTTCAACCCTCACCGGTCATGCCGCCCGCCAGGGGCGGACGGCATGCTCCGATAATCCATGCGCCCACATCGTCAGTGGGTGGTCCTGGCACCGCCCTCGAACCACTTGGCGATCAGCGTGCGTTCCTCGTCGGTCATCTGCGTGACGTTGCCCAGCGGCATCAGCTTCTGCTGCACGGCCTGCTGATACACGAGCTGCGCATGCGCGGCCAGCTGTTCCGGCGTATCGAGCAGCACGCCCTTGGCCGGCGATGCCATCAGCGTAGGATGCGCCGAGTGACATTGGTAGCACCGTGCGGTAACGACTGCCTGTACTTTGGCGAAGTCCGAGCCGCCGGATGCCGCCGGCACCGTGACAGCCGCGGCATTCGCCTCCGGTGCCGCCGGACGCTGCACCGGCGCCAGCCACACCGCCGTGCCCAGCAGCAGCGCCACGCCGCCCGCCGGATACCACCAGTTCCACACGCCCTTGTGCTTGAGGATGAAGAACTGGCGGATCAGCACCCCGGCCAGCATGATCAGCACCAGCACGATCCAGTTGGACGTGTGCGAGTACGTCATGCTGTAGTGATTCGACAGCATGGCGAACAGCACCGGCAGCGTGAAGTACGTGTTGTGCACGCTGCGCTGCTTGCCGCGCTTGCCGTGGATCGGGTCCGGCTTCTCGCCGGCCTTGAGCGCGGCCACCACCTTGCGTTGCCCCGGGATGATCCAGAAGAACACGTTGGCGCTCATGATGGTCGCGATCATCGCGCCGATCAGCAGGAAGGCCGCGCGGCCCGAGAACAGGTGGCACGCCGCGTACGCCGCGATCACCACGTAGATCGCCACCAGCACGCCCACCAGCCGGTCGCTCTTGCCGAACACGCGGCAAATGGCGTCGTACACCAGCCAGCCGACCGCGAGGAACGCCAGCGCCAGCAGCACCGCCGTCGTCGCCGTCATGTCGAACACGCTGCGGTCGATCAGGTAGACGTTGGCGTTGAAAAGATACACCACCGTCAGCAGCGCAAAGCCGGACATCCACGTGGTGTACGACTCCCAGTAGAACCAGTGCAGGTGTTCAGGCAACTGCCTGGGTGCCAGCAGGTATTTCTGCGGGTGGTAGAACCAGCCGCCGTGCACGGCCCACAGCTCGCCGTCCACGCCCTTTTCCAGCAGGTCCGGGGCGGTCGGCCGGGTCAGGCTGTTGTCGAGCCAGACGAAGTAGAACGATGAGCCGATCCACGCGATCGCCGTGATCACGTGCAGCCAACGCAGCAGCAGGTTGGCCCAGTCGAGGAGATAGCCTTCCATGACGCCTCCCGCTCAGCTGCCGCGATAGGTCGAGTACGACCACGGCGACACCAGCAGCGGCACGTGGTAGTGCGCGCCGGCGTCGGCCACGCCGAAGCGCAGCGTCACCACGTCGAGGAACGCGGGGTCGGGAAGCTTGACGCCGGCCGCGCGGTAATAGTCGCCCACCGCGAAATCCAGCTCGTAGATGCCGGCCTGCAGCGCCTCGCCTTCCAGCAGCGGCGCATCGCAACGGCCATCGTGATTGGTGCGGATCGTTTTGATCGGTTGCCGCAGATTGTCGACAATTTTGAACAGGGCGATCGCCAAGTCCTTGCCTGGCGTGCCTGCAGCGGTGTCGAGCACATGGGTAGTCAAGCGTCCCATTTGTCTTCCTCTGTTGTTGGAATCTTCAGAAGCGCCGCTGCCTCCACTTGCACCTCGCGCCGAACCCTTGCGTGGCAAGGGCTGGCGCCGGGGCCCGCTCGGTACGTGCCGTGCACGCATCCAGGCGCGCGTCCAGCCGGTTTACGCCGGCCGCCTCCGCGTGGGAGGGGCCTGCCAAACCGGCAAAGCCGTCGCATGCCCGGGATCCGACCCCGTGTCCGCGTGGGACGGGGAAACAGGGATTCCCCTAGTTTGTCGGAAACCCGAACACATTTTGTTGACAATACTGAATCCGTGACCGAATAATTGTCAACAAGTTTTCGCGGTCGCCGATGCTGCATCGCACTGCTCTCTAGCGGGTATGCCATGTCCAAGAGTCTCAAGCTGGTCTCCACCGAAGCGGCGTCGAAGTCGGGCGCAAAGGCGTCGGGAACAACGCGTATGTCGGTCGAGGAACGGATGTACCGCGAGATCTACGACGCGATCATGGAACACCGCCTGCCACCGCGCACCAAGCTGACCGAGCATGCGCTGTGCGAAATCTATGCCACCGCGCGGCATACCGTGCGCAAGGTGTTCTCCCGGCTGGCCGCCGACGGCCTGGTCGACCTCGAGCCCAACCGCGGCGCCTTCATCGCCGCGCCCTCCATCGACGAAGCCCACGCCATGTTCGAACTGCGCCAGATCCTGGAGCGCGCGGTGCTCGACAAGGTCGGCCACAGCGCCAATCCGAAGACGGCCATCGCGCCGCTGCTGGAGCTGGTCAAGGAAGAGCGCCAAGCCTTCGTCAGTCACGATAGGCCGCGCTGGATCCGGCTGTCGGCCGAATTCCACGTAGCGCTGGCCGAGCAGGCCGGCAACCCGCTGGTGGTGGAGATCATGCGCCGGCTGGTCTCGCGCACCACGCTGATGATCGCCAGCGTCGAGGCGCCGGGCCACAACGCCTGCTCGTTCGACGAGCACCTCGACATCCTCCGGGCGCTCGAGCACGGCGATGCCAGCGCCGCGCAGGCGCACATGGCCCAGCACTTGCAATGCTGCGCCGACCGCGTCCGCCCGGAAGCGCCCGCGGACTTTGACCTGCGCTCGGTGCTGGGCCGGGGCGACGACATCCTCTAGGAACCCGGTTTTGCCGATCAGGCGAGCCGGCCCGACAGAGGCTGGCCGCCACAGGCCGGATGCCATCCGGCCCACCACCACAAGGAGACCCCCATGGCAAGCACCCTCGCCGCCCCGTCGGCGGACCTGACCAACGAGCGCGTCGCGTACGCACGCCTGCTCGCCCTTGGCCTGCAACATGTACTGGTGATGTATGCAGGCACCGTGGCAGTGCCGCTGATCGTGGGCGGCGCACTGCATCTGCCCAAGGAGCAGCTCGCCTTCCTGATCAACGCGGACCTGTTCGCCGCCGGGCTGGCGACGCTGATCCAGTCGTTCGGCGTGTGGAAGTTCGGTATCCGCATGCCGGTGATGATGGGCGTGACCTTCGCCTCGGTCGGCCCGATGATCGCCATCGGCAGCGACCCGGGCATCGGCCTGCTGGGCATCTACGGCGCCGTCATCGCGGCGGGCCTGTTCGGCATCGTGGTCGCACCGCTGATGGGGCGCGTGCTGGGGCTGTTCCCGCCGGTGGTGACCGGCACCGTGATCACGCTGATCGGCGTGTCGCTGATGGGCGTGGGCATCAACTGGGCCGCGGGCGGCCAGCCCACCCTCAAGACCATGGTGGACGGCGTGCTCAAGACCGTGCCCAACCCGGCCTATGGCGACCTGGGCGGCCTGGCGATCGCATTGTCGGTGCTGGTCATCATCCTCCTGCTGACCAAGTACGGGCGCGGCCTGATCGGCAACATCGCGGTGCTGCTGGGCATCGTGTGCGGCACGCTGATCGCCATGGCGGCCGGCAAGGTCAGCTTCGCCGGCGTGGCCGACGCCGACTGGATGGCCGTCATCACACCGCTGCACTTCGGCATGCCGACTTTCCACATCGGCGCCATCGCCTCGATGTGCGTGGTGATGATGATCACGCTGGTGGAGTCGACCGGCATGTTCCTGGCGCTGGCCGAGATCACCGGCAAGAAGCTCACGCATGAGGACCTGACCCGCGGCCTGCGCGCCGACGGCCTGGGCTCGCTGATCGGCGGTCTCTTCAACACCTTCCCCTACACCTCGTTCTCGCAGAACGTCGGGCTGGTGACCGTCACCGGCGTGCGCTCGCGCTTCGTGGCGGCGGCCGGCGGCGTGATCCTGATCGCGCTGGGGCTGTTCCCGAAGATGGCACACGTGGTGGCCTCGGTGCCGTCGTTCGTGCTGGGCGGGGCGGGCATCGTGATGTTCGGGATGGTGGCCGCCACGGGCGTGCGCATCCTCGGCTTGATCGACTTCAACCGGCATCGCCACAACCTGTTCATCGTGGCCATCGCGATCGGCTTCGGCATGATCCCGACGCTGGCGCCGACCTTCTTCCAGTACCTGCCGCGCTGGCTCGAGCCGGTCACGCACAGCGGCATCGTGCTGGGCACGCTGGTGGCGGTGATCCTGAACCTGTACTACAACGGCATGCAGTCGACCGAGCACGCGATGCGCGCGGCCGCCGCCACCACGCACAGTGCGGAGTGAACGCATGACCACCGGCCGCGCCAGCACCGACCCGCTCCTGATCGCCCGCCACGCCGATGTGCTGGTCACCATGGACGCGCAGTGCCGCGAGATTGCCGACGGCGCGCTGGTGGCGCGCGGCGGCGTGATCGAGTGGGTCGGCGCCACCGCCGACCTGCCCACGCCGTACCGCGAGGCGATCGGCCGCCCCGGTGTGCGCGTGCTGGAACTGCGCGACCATGTGGTCACGCCCGGCTTGGTCAACACGCACCACCACATGTACCAGAGCCTGACGCGCGCCCTGCCCGCCGCGCAGGATGCCGCGCTGTTCGGCTGGCTCACCAGCCTGTATCCGGTATGGGCGGGCCTGACGCCGGAGATGGTGCGCGTGTCGACACTCACCGCGATGCCCGAGCTGATGCTGTCGGGCTGCACGACCTCGAGCGATCACCTGTACCTGTATCCCAACGGCTGCCGGCTCGACGATGCCATCGAGGCCGCGCGGCAGATCGGCATGCGCTTCCACGCCGCGCGCGGCAGCATGAGCGTCGGCCGCAGCCAGGGCGGGCTGCCGCCGGACCGCGTGGTCGAAGGCGAAGCCGCCATCCTGCGCGAGACCCAGCGCCTGATCGAAACCTGGCACGACGCCGATCGCCATTCGATGCTGCGTGTCGTCGTGGCGCCCTGCTCGCCTTTCTCGGTGTCGCGCGACCTGATGCGCGAATCGGCGCGGCTGGCGCGCAGCTACGGCGTGTCGATGCACACCCACCTGGCCGAGAACGACAACGACATCGCCTACTCGCGCGAGACATTCGGCATGACGCCGGCCGAATACGCCGAAGACCTCGGCTGGGTCGGCCGCGACGTCTGGCATGCGCACTGCGTCAAGCTGGACGCGCACGGCATCGAGCTGTTCGCGCGCACCGGCACCGGGGTGGCCCACTGCCCGTGCTCGAACATGCGGCTCGCCTCGGGCATCGCGCCCGTGCGCGCCATGCGCGATGCCGGGGTGCCGGTCGGCCTTGGGGTGGACGGCAGCGCCTCGAACGATGGCGCCCACATGCTCGGCGAGACGCGCCAGGCGATGCTGCTGGCGCGCGTCGGCTTCGGCCCGGCGGCGATGGGCGCGCGCGAAGCGCTGGAGATCGCCACGCTCGGCGGCGCCCGCGTGCTGGGCCGCGACGACATCGGCGCGCTGGTGCCCGGCATGTCGGCGGATTTCGTCAGCTTCGACCGCCACCAGCCCGGCCTGGCCGGCGCGGACCACGATCCGGTCGCGGCGCTGGTGTTCTGCGCGCCGTCCAACGTGTCGCACAGCGTGATCAACGGGCGCGTGGTCGTCGAGGATGGCCGCCTGGCCACACTGGAGCTCGACGCCCATCTGACGATTCACCGCAAGCTTGCGCTGGAGCTGGCGCAGGCCGCCCGAGCCGTTCCGGCCTCCGCATGACGTGCGCACCGGTGTTGTATGACGTCTCCTCGAACGACAGCCATGACCCACCATCACTATCCGCGCGATCTCATCGGTTACGGCAGGACTCCGCCCGACCCCAAATGGCCCGGCGGCGCGCGCGTCGCCCTGCAGTTCGTCCTCAACTACGAAGAAGGCGGCGAGAACTGCGTGCTGCACGGCGACGCGGGCTCCGAGCAGTTCCTCTCCGAGATCATCGGCGCGGCGGCCTACCCGGCGCGGCACCTGAGCATGGAGAGCCTTTACGAGTACGGCTCGCGCGCGGGCGTCTGGCGCATCCTGCGCGAGTTCGAAAAGCGCGGCCTGCCGCTGACCGTCTTCGGCGTGTCGATGGCGCTGCAGCGTCATCCGGACGTGACGCAGGCCTTCGTCGACCTGGGCCATGAGATCGCCTGCCACGGCTGGCGCTGGATCCACTACCAGAACATCGACGAGACCACCGAGCGCGAGCACATGCGGATCGGCGTGGAGATCATCCGCGCGCTGACAGGCAACGCGCCGCTGGGCTGGTACACCGGCCGCGACAGTCCCAACACGCGCCGCCTCGTCGTCGAGCATGGCGGCTTCGTCTACGACGCCGACTACTACGGCGACGACCTGCCCTTCTGGACCGAGGTCGAAACGTCCGCGGGCGGGCGCAAGCCGCACCTGGTGGTGCCCTACACGCTCGACACCAACGACATGCGCTTCGCCAGCCCGCAGGGCTTCAACACCGCCGACCACTTCTACCAGTACCTGAAGGATGCGTTTGACGTGCTGTACGAGGAAGGCGACCCCAATGGCCTGGCGCAGCCGAAGATGCTGTCGATCGGCATGCACTGCCGCCTGCTGGGCCGCCCGGCGCGCTTGCGTGCACTGCAGCGCTTCCTCGACTACGTGCAGTCGCACGACAAGGTATGGATCTGCCGGCGCATCGACATCGCGCGCCACTGGATCGACACCCACCCCTACACCAGCCAATCGACTGAGAGCACCACCGCATGAGCCAGACCCGGTATTCCTTCGCCCAACTCAACGCCATGGACGGCGCGCAGTTCGTCCGGGTGCTGAGCGGCATCTATGAGCACTCCCCGTGGGTGGCCGAACAGGCTGCCCGACAGCGGCCGTTCGCCTCGGCCAAGGCACTCGCCACCGCCATGCGCCGCACCGTCGACAGCGCCGGTGAAACGCTGCAGCTCCAACTGGTGCGCGCTCATCCCGAACTGGCGGGCAAAGCCGCCATCCGCGGCGAGCTGACCGCCGAATCGACGCGCGAGCAGGCCGGCGCCGGCCTCGATCAGTGCTCGCCGGACGAGTTCGCCCGGCTGCAGGACCTCAATGCCCGCTACAACGAGAAGTTCGGCTTCCCGTTCATCCTGGCGGTACGCGGCTATGACCGGCACGGCATCATCGCGGCCTTTGCCAAGCGCGTGGACAACGACCGCGACACCGAGCTGCGCACGTCGCTGGAGCAGGTCCACCGCATCGCCGGCTTCCGTCTGCACGATTTGATTTCAGGTTGATCCGCACGGGAAGCCGCAGGCGCAGTGTGCCCGCGCACTGCCCGGCACGGAGCCTGACCGGCCGGCCCTCGACCGCATCGACGAATGCGGCGCAGCCATGCGGCACGAACATCATCCAACAGAGGAGGTGAATATGCAGTGGAGAACCAAGCGCGGCACCGCCGCACTGGCCGTGGCGTCCGTGCTGGGCGCAATGAGCGCGGCGGCCCATGCCCAATCGTCCGTGACGCTGTACGGCCAGGTCGATGCCTGGGCCGGCGCGCAGAAGGGCTTCAACTCGAGCCGCGCCTGGGTGGTCAACCCCGGCGGCATGTCGACCTCCTACTGGGGCCTCAAGGGCAGCGAAGACCTCGGCAACGGCCTGAAGGGCATCTTCGCGCTCGAAGCGTTCTTCCGCTCCGACACCGGCCGCGCCGGCCGCTTCGACGGCGACAACTTCTTCGCCCGCAACGCCTTCGTCGGCCTGTCCTCCAACACCTGGGGCAACATCAAGCTCGGCCGCAACACCCCGCCCTACTTCGTCTCTACTATCCTCTTCAACCCCTTCATCGATTCCTACACCTTCTCGCCGGCGGTGTTCCACACCTACCTCGGCAACGGCCTGTCGGGCGCGGCCGGCATCTCCGGCCTGGTGGGCGACTCGGGCTGGAACAACTCGATCCTCTACTCCACGCCCGACTTCAACGGCCTGACCGCCAACCTGATCTACGGCGCGGGCGAGCAGGCCGGCCACAACGGCCAGAACAAGTGGGGCGGCAGCCTGCTGTACTTCCACGGCAACTTCGCGGCCACGGCGGCCTACCAGCAGGTGCGCTTCGATGCCAACCCGGGCGACCTGAACACCATCGTGGCGGGCTTCACGCGCCAGGACGCGGCGCTGCTGGGGGCGACCTATGACTTCGGCGTAGTCAAGCTGTACGGCCAGTACCAGCACATCAAGAACACCATCTCGACCGGCGATACGAAGGCCAACGGCGGCCAATTGGGCGTGTCGGTGCCGGTGGGCGCGGGCAGCATCCTGGCGTCGTACGCCTACACCAAGACCTCGGGCGCGGCCGACGTCAAGCGCAACACCTGGGCGATCGGCTACGACTATGCGCTGTCCAAGCGCACCGACCTGTATGCCGCCTACTTCCGCGACAAGGTGACCTCCCTGTCGGCGGCCGACACCTTTGGCGTGGGCATGCGGGCCAAGTTCTAGGCGGTCCGCAGCCGATCAAGACACCGCAAAAAAAACGGCGCCTGAATCGCTTCAGGCGCCGTTTTGCGTTGGCCGCTGCAAACGCAACAGCCAACGGAATCCATCAGCCGATCAACGCCGCGCAGCAGCCGACACGTCCGCCACCGACAGCGCGGTCATGTTGACGATCCGCCGCGACGTGGCCGCCGGGTTGAGGATGTGCACCGGCTTGGCCGCGCCCAGCAGGATCGGGCCCACCGTCACGCCATGCCCGCCCGTGATCTTGAGCAGGTTGAAGGCGATGTTGGCGGCATCCAGCGTCGGCATCACCAGCAGGTTGGCGCTGCCGGCAAACGCGCTCTTGCGCAGGAAGTGATGGCGGATATCTTCGGACAACGCAGCATCGCCCTGGATCTCGCCTTCCACCTGCAGGTCGGGCGCCTGCGCCTTGAGCAGGTCGTATGCCGCGCGCATCTTGTGCGCCGACGTGCGCTTGGATGAACCGAACATCGAGTGCGACAGCATCGCCACCTTCGGCTCCAGGCCGAAGCGGCGCACTTCTTCAGCGGCCAGCTCGGTGATCGCGGCCAGCTCTTCGGCCGTCGGATCCTCGTTGACGAAGGTGTCGGTGATGAACAGCGTGTGCTTCTCCAGCATCAGCCCGTTCATGGCGGCGAACACCTTGGCGTTGGGCGCCAGGCCGATCACGTCGCGCACGTGCTCGAGGTGCGCGTCGAAACGGCCCACCGTGCCGCACAGCATCGCATCGGCATCGCCCAGGCGCACCAGCAGCGCGCCGATCAGCGTGTTGGAGCGGCGCAGCGCGGATTTCGCCATGTCGGGCGTCACGCCGTTGCGGCCCATCAGCTCGTAGTAGGCGGTGTGGTACTGGTGGTAGCGCGGATCGTCTTCCGGGTTCACCAGCTCGAAATCCACGCCCGGCTTCAGGCGCAGGCCGGCCTTCTGGATGCGCATCTCGATCACGTGCGGGCGGCCGACCAGGATCGGCTTGGCCAGGCCCTCGTCGACCACGGTCTGCACGGCGCGCAGCACGCGCTCCTCTTCGCCCTCGGCGTAGACCACGCGCTTGGGCGCGGCCTTGGCGGCGGAGAACACCGGGCGCATGGTCAGGCCGGTGTGGTAGACGAAATCGTTGAGCTGGTGGCGATACGCGTCCAGGTCGGCGATCGGGCGCGTCGCCACGCCGGATTCCATCGCCGCCTTGGCCACCGCCGGCGCGATCTTTTCGATCAGGCGCGAATCGAACGGCTTCGGAATGATGTAGTCCGGACCGAAGTTCAGTTCCTGGCCGGCATAGGCCTGGGCCACGGCGTCGTTGGTCTCGGCTTCGGCCAGCTCGGCGATGGCCTTCACGCACGCCAGCTTCATCGCTTCCGTGATCTTGGTGGCGCCGCAATCGAGCGCGCCGCGGAAGATGTACGGGAAGCACAGCACGTTGTTGACCTGGTTCGGATAGTCCGAACGGCCCGTGGCGATGATGCAGTCCGGGCGCGCGGCCTTGGCCACTTCCGGGCGGATTTCCGGCTCGGGGTTGGCCAGCGCCAGGATGATCGGGTTGGGTGCCATGGTCTTGACCATGTCGCCCGTCAGCACGCCGGCAGCCGAGCAGCCCAGGAACACATCCGCATCGCGCACGATGTCGGCCAGCGTGCGGGCCGCGGTGTCCTGCGCATAGCGCGCCTTGTTCGGCTCCATCTTGGCATCGCGGCCGACATAGATGACGCCCTTGGAGTCGACCACAAACACGTTCTCGCGCTTGACGCCCAGACTCACCATCAGGTCCAGGCAGGCGATGGCCGCCGCGCCCGCGCCCGACACCGCCACCTTGACCTCGCCGATCTGCTTGCCGACCACCTTCAGGCCGTTGAGCAGCGCGGCGGACGAGATGATCGCCGTGCCGTGCTGGTCGTCGTGGAAGACGGGAATGTTCAGGCGCTCGCGCAGCTTCTGCTCGATGTAGAAGCACTCCGGCGCCTTGATGTCCTCGAGGTTGATGCCGCCCAGCGTCGGCTCCAGCGAGGCGATGATGTCGACCAGCTTGTCCGGATCGCGCTCGGCCAGCTCGATGTCGAACACATCCACGCCGGCGAACTTCTTGAACAGGCAGCCCTTGCCTTCCATCACCGGCTTGCCGGCCAGCGGGCCGATGTCGCCCAGGCCCAGCACCGCGGTGCCGTTGGTGATCACGCCGACCAGGTTGGCGCGCGAGGTGTACTCGGCCGCCAGCGACGGATCGCGCTCGATCTCGGTACACGCGTAGGCCACGCCCGGCGAATACGCCAGCGACAGGTCGCGCTGGTTGATCAGCGTCTTGGTCGAGCGGACCTCGATCTTACCGCGCGTCGGCGAGCGGTGGTATTCGAGTGCGGCGCGGCGCAGTTCGGCCTCGGCCCCCTTGTCGAGCGTATCGGGCGAGGCGTCGTGAAGCTTGTCGTTCATATCGATGACATCCTGAAGGAACGTTCCGCGGATCCAGCGCTGGCAAGCGCTTCAGGCGAAGGCGTCCTGGTACGGAGGAGAAGAGAAAAACACGGAAAAACCGCAAGCGGGGCCGCAGGAGGCAGGGAACACCGTCATCGCGATAGCGACGGCGCGCGGGAGGCGCCGGCCAGGGGTGGCGGTCGGCGCGGAATGGAATGGGATCACAGCGCTCAAGCGAGGGTACGGCTGGTCGGCCCGCAAATTAGGTGAGGCATTCTAACGTAGACCGGCCGCCCAGCCCACCGGCCGCCTACTTGGCCGGCTTGGCCTTCGAATCGATCGGCAACTCCACCAAGACCGGCTGTGCATTCGGCGCCGGGAAATTGGCAAAGGCGCTGCGGATCAGGTAAGGCATCACGCCCGTCAGCGAGCCGTCGCCGCCCTGTGTCTGCGCGGTCACCTGATAGACACGCTTGCCCGTCGCCGCCTCGTCGATCTCGACGTGATAGGCATAGAACGGCACTTGCACGGTGGTATCGACATATTGCGGACCCCACGGGCCCCAGGCCCCCCACGGCCCGCGCCATGGTCCCCAGGGCCCAGGGCCAGGGCCCCAATACGGGTCGGGGTAGACCGGCTGGCGCACCTGCATCAGGCGCGTGGCGGCCGAATAGTCGAGCCGGACGAGGTAGCGGGCGCTGCCGCGCGGCGCTGAGGCAAAACCGTACGCGGCCAGCTGGTCAGTGGTCCAGGCCTCGTAGGTCTGGCGCTCCAGGTCGTTCTGCTGCGCCGCGGTACGCTCGAAGGCGTAGGTGCGCGGCGGATTGTCGGTCCAGCCCGGCTGCCTGAATGCCGTCACCTGGCTGGTCACGGTGCTGGCGCAGCCGGCCAGCAGGCCGACGGCGGCCAATGCACCCGCCAGCGCCCAGCGCACGGGCATCTTGATTCCGTTCCACATGGATGCTTTCCCCCAAAACACGATCAGACCGGCGCACATGCCGGCCGCCGGGCCGGGCGCACCGCTTGTTTACTCAGAGTCAGGCCACGCCAGGAAGATTCCCGGCCGGCGGCCCGGCGGGCATCCCTTGGCTACAATGGCTTTTTCGCATGCGAGGATGTTACCGATGTTGCGCACCGATACCGCCGTGACGATCTACCGCAAGGACTACGCCGCCCCCGCCTTCCGCATCGACGACGTGGCGCTGGACATCGACCTGGTGCAGGAGCGCACCCGCGTCGTCAGCCGCCTGCGCATGACGCGCATCCGCGCCGGCGACACGCTCACGCTGGTCGGCGAGGGCCTGGAACTGGCGGGCATCACGCTCGATGGCCAAGCCCTGCCCGGCATCCGGCCAGACGGCGACACGCTCACCATCGAGGCGACCCCTGCCCAGGCAGACACCAGCTTCACGCTGGAGATCACTTCCTTCTGCAACCCCGCAGCCAATTCGTCGCTGATGGGGCTGTATGTCTCCCACGGCAACTTCTTCACGCAGTGCGAAGCCGAGGGCTTCCGCAAGATCACCTACTTCCTCGACCGTCCGGACGTGATGGCGGTCTATACCGTCACCCTGCGCGCCGCCAAGGCGGACTACCCGGTGCTGCTGTCCAACGGCAACCTGGTCTCCCAGCGCGACCTGCCGGACGGCCGCCACGAGGCCATCTGGCACGACCCGTTCAAGAAACCGTCGTACCTGTTCGCGCTGGTGGCGGGCACGCTCGAATGCATCGAGGAACACATCCGGTCCGCCTCGGGCCCGGAGAAACTGCTGCAGGTCTGGGTCGAGCCGCACGACCTGGGCAAGACCCGCCATGCGATGGATTCGCTCATCCACGCCATCCGCTGGGACGAACAGCGCTTCGGCCTGGAACTGGACCTGGACCGCTTCATGATCGTCGCCGTGGGCGACTTCAACATGGGCGCGATGGAGAACAAGGGCCTGAACATCTTCAACACGAAGTACGTGCTGGCCAATGCCGAGACCGCCACGGATGTGGACTTCGCCAACATCGAATCGGTGGTCGGCCACGAGTACTTCCACAACTGGACCGGCAACCGCGTCACCTGCCGCGACTGGTTCCAGCTGAGCCTGAAGGAAGGCCTGACGGTGTTCCGCGACCAGGAGTTCTCGGCCGACATGGCCGCGCAAGCGGCGGCACGGGCCGGCAACGAAGCGGCCGCCGCCAGCGCCCGCGCCGTCAAGCGCATCGAAGACGTGCGCATGCTGCGCCAGGTACAGTTTCCCGAAGACGCCGGCCCCATGGCCCACCCGGTGCGCCCCGACAGCTACGAAGAAATCAACAATTTCTACACCGTCACGGTGTACGAGAAAGGCGCCGAAGTCGTGCGCATGTACCAGACCCTGCTGGGCCGCGAGGCGTTTCGCAAGGGCATGGACCTGTACTTCCAGCGCCACGACGGCCAGGCCGTCGCCTGCGACGACTTCCGCGCCGCCATGGCCGACGCCAACGGCCGCGACCTGACCCGGTTCGGCCGCTGGTACAGCCAGGCCGGTACGCCGGTCGTCACGGTCGAAGGCCGCCACGATGCCGCCACCCGCACCTATACGCTCACGCTGCGCCAGCGCTGCGAGCCGGTCGGCATCGAAACTGCCGACAGCAGCCTGCGCAAGCAGCCCTTCCACATCCCCTTCGCCATCGGCCTGCTCGATGCGCAAGGCCGCGACCTGCCGCTGCGCCTGCGCGGTGAGCCGGCCTGCGCCGCGCCGCTCACCACGCGCGTGCTGGACTTCACCGAAGCCGAGCAGACCTTCGTCTTCGAAGACGTGGCCGAGGCCCCGCTGCCGTCGCTGCTGCGCAATTTCTCCGCGCCGGTCATCGTCGAATACGGCTACACCACCGAGCAGCTGACCTTCCTGCTGGCGCACGACGCCGACCCGTTCAACCGCTGGGAAGCCGGCCAGCGCCTGGCCACCGACGCGCTGCTGCGCATGGTGGCCGACGTGCAGCAGGGCCGCGCGCCGCAGGTCGACCCGGCCCTGGTGGAAGCCCTGCGCGCCGTGCTGGCCGATGCCTCGCTCGACCCGGCCTTCCGCGAGCAGATGCTGATCCTGCCCGCCGAGACCTACCTGGCCGAGCGCATGGACGTCGCCGACCCGGACGCCATCCACACCGCCCGCCGCACGCTGCGCCGCACGCTGGCCGAAGCGCTCAACGCCGAATTCCTGCGCGCCCATCACGACAACACGACCGACGGCCCCTACACGCCCGATGCCGTGTCGGCCGGCAAGCGTGCGCTCAAGAACATCGCCCTGGGCTACCTGGTCGAGACCGAGTCGGCCGAAGCGCTGGCCCTGGCCGAGCAGCAATACGCCGCCGCCACCAACATGACCGACCGCATGGGCGCGCTCGCGGCGCTGGTCAACAGCTACGCCCCGGGCCGCGAGGCCGCGCTGGCCGACTTCTACACCCGCTTCGCCGATAATGCGCTGGTCATCGACAAGTGGTTCGCACTGCAGGCCATGCAGCCGGGCGGCGCGGGCAAGCCGACGCTGGCGACAGTGCGCGCGCTGATGGCGCACCCGGCCTTCACGCTGCGCAACCCGAACCGCGCACGCGCGCTGATCTTCAGCTTCAGCTCCGGCAACCCGGCACAGTTCCACGCCGCCGACGGTTCCGGCTACGCCTTCTGGGCCGAGCAGGTGCTGGCGCTCGACGCCATCAACCCGCAGGTGTCCGCGCGGCTGGCGCGCGCGCTGGACCGCTGGCGCAAGTACGTCCCCGCGCTGCGCGACGCGATGCACGACGCGCTCAAGCGCGTGGCCGCGCATCCGAGCCTGTCGCGCGACGTGCGTGAGATTGTCGGCAAGGCGCTGGCGTGATGACCGTCACCCGGTCTGTCGTAAAATCGCGCCCGTCCCAGGAGAACCCATGAAGCGCATCAACCTCACCCGCTACCTGATCGAAGAGCAGCGCGAGCACAACACCATTCCCGCCGAGCTGCGCCTGCTGCTCGAAGTCGTGGCGCGCGCCTGCAAGGCGATTTCGCACAGCGTCAACAAGGGCGCGCTGGCCGGCGTGCTCGGCTCGGCCGGCACCGGCAACGTGCAGGGCGAAACCCAGCAGAAACTGGACGTGATCGCCAACGAAGTCCTGCTCGAAGCCAACGAATACGGCGGCAACCTGGCCGCGATGGCCTCGGAAGAGATGGAGTCGTTCTACGAGATACCCCATCGCTATCCGAAGGGCGAATACCTGCTGCTGTTCGATCCGCTCGACGGCTCGTCCAACATCGACGTGAACGTGTCGATCGGCACCATCTTCTCGGTGCTGCACATGCCCAAGCCGGGCCAGACCGTGACCGAGGCCGACTTCATGCAGCCGGGCGTCAAGCAGGTCGCCGCCGGCTACGCCGTCTACGGCCCGCAGACCACGCTGGTGCTCACCGTCGGCAACGGCGTGCACATGTTCACGCTCGACCGCGAAGTCGGCAGCTTCATCCTGACCAGCCGCGACGTGAAGATTCCGGCCGACACCAAGGAATTCGCCATCAACATGTCGAACATGCGCCACTGGGCCCCGCCCGTGCGCCGCTACATCGACGAATGCCTGGCCGGCACCGAGGGCCCGCGCGGCAAGGACTTCAACATGCGCTGGATCGCCTCGATGGTGGCCGACGTGCACCGCATCCTCACGCGCGGCGGCATCTTCATGTACCCGTGGGACAAGCGCGAGCCGGGCAAGGCCGGCAAGCTGCGCCTGATGTACGAAGCCAACCCGATGGCCTTCCTGGTGGAACAGGCCGGCGGCGCGGCCACCAACGGCCAGCAGCGCATCCTCGATATCCCGCCGGAGAAGCTGCACCAGCGCGTGGCGGTCATCCTGGGCTCCAAGAACGAGGTGGACCGCGTCACGCAGTACCACCACGAGGCCCAGAAAGCCGCCTGACACGGCCCTTGAGCCTGTTGTTTCGGCGGCTCTTGCAGAGCGCCAAAAAGTTCTGCTAAAATCGCCGTTTCCGATGCCGAAGTAGCTCAGTCGGTAGAGCAGCTCATTCGTAATGAGAAGGTCGGGGGTTCGATTCCTCTCTTCGGCACCAGACAGATCAAGCAAAAAGCCCAGCCTATCCGGCTGGGCTTTTTGCTTTGCGCGGCGGCCCATGCAGGCACGGTGTGGGTATTTCCGCTCAATGCGCATCCTCCCGAGTATTGTTCGCCTTTGGGCCCGCCGCTTGAACGCCTCAACGCCCCGGCCTGGGTGTCATGAACGCGCGATTGAACCCCTCCCCGGCCGCGCCGGCAACGCTCGGACAGCGGATGTCGCCACGGCGCATCCGGCTCAGGTTGGAACACCACCCCCATCGTCATGGCTGCCGGTTTCTGGCGCGTCAACCCGGCCTGAGCCCAGCGGCATCATGCCCACGGGCGCCTCCCGCATCATCGCGTGATGTCACGCTGCCCCTGTGTACCGTCGAGCCCATATTCGCGCGGAAACGTGCGCAGCGAGCTTTCGACGACCGTGACGGCGCCATCGATCAGGGCACAGCGGCCGGAGCCCGGCAGGGTCTCGCACAGGCTCTTGAGCGCGGTGACGTCGCGGCGGCTGGCGGCGCCGGTATCGATCCGATGCAGCAGCCGCGCCATCTGGAACGTCCCGCATTTGCACGGCGGGCACTGGCCGCACGATTCGGCGGCGAAGAATTCGACGTAGCGTGCGACTTCGCGCACGATGCTCGTACCCTCGCCGATCACGATCATCGCGCCGGTGCCCAGATTCGAGCCGCGCGCGCGGACCGAAGCGAAGTCGAGCGCCACATCGAGGTCCGCCGCGGTCAGCAGCGTGTTGGACGGACCACCGGTGAACACGCCCTTGAACGCCTTGCCGCCCAGCATCCCGCCGCCCTGCGCGAACACGAGCTCGCGCAGGGAGGTCCCCATCGGCAGTTCGTAGAGGCCGGGCCGCAGCACATCGCCGGAGAGCGAGTAGAGCTTGGTCCCGCATGCCTCACCGACTCCGAGCGCGCGGTACGCGGCGGGCCCTTCGCGCAGGATATGCGGGACGTTCGCGATGGTCTCGGTGTTGTTGATGAGCGTCGGCGCACCGCCGATGCCGAATTCGGTGGGGTGTGGCGGCTTGCGGCGCGGGAACGGGAAACCGCCTTCGAGCGATGACACGATCGCCGTTGCCTCACCGCCGATGTAGCGGCCCGAGCTGCGTGCGACCGCAAGTGCCACCGGGTGCCCGAGCGTTGCCGCCAGGCATTCGACGAGCGGGCTCGCGCGCCATTGGGCGATGGCTTCATCCAGTGCGGCGAGCCCATCCGCGATGCGGGGGTTCACGTAGAACACGACATGTGTCGCGCGTATCGCAAGCGCGGCGATCAGCGCGCCCTCGACCACCTGGTGCGGCGTGCGCGCGAGCAGCAGGCCGTCCTTGAAGGTACCGGGCTCATCCTCGTTGCCGTTGACGACGACGTATTTCACGCTGGCGCTCAGGGACGCCGCCGCACGCCATTTACGGTGTGTCGGAAAGCCCGCACCGCCCATGCCGGCGAGGCCGGCGGATTCGATCGTGTCGATGATCGACGCCGGATTCGCGAGCGCGATCTCAAGGCCCGCACCGCCGCCGGCGGCGATCCATCGGTCGTAGTCAGCGCCGACGTTGAAGGCGGGATGCAGAAGTCGCTGGTTCAGCCGTTCCATGATGGCATCCTGTGTGTGTGGTCGGGCGGCGCTCAGCCGGCGGCGCCCAGATTGGCCGCGGCACGCATGTGCCGGCGTAGATCGAAATTGCCGTATTCGGGGTAAAGCAGCGGCGCCCGCATCGACGGTGCTCTGTCGGCCCCGGCGAGCGCTCGGCGAAAGCGGCTCAGGTGGCCGAGCCCCGCACTGCCCCTGCGCTCGCCGCGCTGCACCGCGTGCGCGGCCGCATACCGGCCCGCGCGTCTGCCGAACGCGATGATGTCGAGCAGCGCGTTGCCCATCAGCCGGTTGCGGCCGTGAATGCCGCCCGCGACTTCGCCGGCCGCATAGAGGCCCGGCACGCCGGTCAGGCCCTCCGGTGAGATGACAACGCCGCCGTTCTGGTAGTGGAGTGTCGGATAGACAAGCAGCGGCTCCCGGGCTGGATCAATCCCGCACTTCTTCGCGAGATGCGCGAGCGACAAGAGATGGGTGTGCAGCACATCCGGTTGCCGCGCAAGCAGATCGGGCGTGTCCAGGAACACGCCGGTCACGCCGTCGCGGCCAATGCCACGGCCGTTCGCGCATTCCCGCAGGATCGCGGCCGCGACGACGTCGCGCGGTGCCAGTTCGTCGACGAAACGTTCGCCGAGTCCGTTGACCAGCCGCGCACCGAGCGAGCGCGCGGCTTCGGACACGAGCCCGCCCGCGAGGTGCCGCGGCCACGCGATGCCGGTCGGGTGATACTGGAAGCTGTCGACGTCGGTGAGTCGCGCGCCTGCACGATACGCCATGACAAGCCCGTCCGCGGTCGCGCCGTAGTGGTTCGACGTCGCGAAGCCTTCGAGGTGCAGCCGGCCCGCGCCGCCCGTCGCGAGCACGACGGCACGCGCTCGCACCGGCCGCAGCCGCCCCTGCTCGACGTCGTACAGCACCGCCCCCGCGCAAGCGCCGTTGTCGTCGGTCAGCAGCTCGACGGCGGGGGCGCGGTTGAGCACGGCAATCCGCCGATCCAGCTCGACCGTCTCGCGTAGCACACGCATGATTTCCAGCCCGGTGAAGTCACGATGCGACAGGATGCGCGGCGTGCGTGTGCCGCCCGCGCGCTTGCGCGCCAGGCGCGTGCCGCTATCGTCGAGATCGAACGCGACGCCAAGCCCGATCAGCCAGCGGATCGCCTCGGGCCCGTCCGAGGTGAGCCGCGCGACGAGGTCGGGGCGGCCCACGCCATGGCCGGCCCGCAGCGTGTCGTTGTAATGCTGCCCGATGCTGTCCTCGCTGCCGACCGCAGCCTGGATACCGCCCTCGGCCATGACGGTGTTGCTGTCGCCGATGCGCAACTTGGCCACAAGCATCACGTCCGCGCCGGCGGCCGCTGCCTCGATCGCGGCCGCTGCGCCGGCGCCGCCCCCGCCGATCACAAGCACGTCAGTGTGGGTGACCGGCAGGCCCGCGAGATCGACCTCGTCGATCAGCGCGTCGGCTTCGAGCAGCCGCGCGAGCGCCGGATGGCAGGGCTCGCCCGCGTTCGGGCCGACCGCAAGCGTGGTGCGCGCGCCGGCCCGGTGGTCGGGGTGGCACGCGGCGAGCAGGGCTTGGGCATCTTCGCCGTGTTCGCGCAGGGCAACGTCGGCACCCGGGCGCAGCCGGCCGCATGCGGCGTCGTAATCGATCCGATGTTTCATCGTCCTCACTCCTTCGATGGTGAACCGTCCGCGCTTTCGATTCCGGCAAGCCGCGCGATCAAGTCGACGGGGCGCAGAGAAAGCGCGGTATGGACACGGCGTGCCGCCAGGCCCAGGTGGTTCGGCCAGATGTGCTCGGGGCAGGCGAGCGTACAGAGGTTGCACATCACGCACGGGTCGAAGACGGTCGCCGCGCCGGGCAGGTCCCCCGCGACCGCGAGCGCGACGCCGCGCTGCACCTCGATGCCCTTCGGGCACGCACGGTCGCAGCCGCCGCAGTGGCGGCAGGCGGCCGCCTGCGGAAATACCTGCATCAGCTCGCGATGCGCGCTCCAGCCGTCGGAGAACTGGCCAATGTCATAGCGGTGCGGCCGCTCCGGCGTGAAGTAGTCAATGAAGCTCACCTGCATGCCGGGCTCGACGCGTGTCTCGCATGCGAGCCGCGTGCGCACCTCGCGCTCGCCGTCGCGCCTCACCAGGCAGCGGCAGGCACCGCAGACGCCTTGCCCCATGCAACCCACGTTCGCGGTCAATGCGTCGCAGCGCGCGGCCGCTTCGATGATCGAAAGCGTTGGCTCCACGTCGATGGTGCGGCCGTCGATCGTGACGGTGATGCGTTCCTCTTCTGTCATCGCGAACCCCTATAGAAAAGCGCTTGCCCGAAGGCAGTCACGAGGGGAAGAGCAAGGACCGAGCCATCGCGCTCGCGCACCATGCCCGGTCGCCTGCCACCGGACGGAAAGCCTTGCCGAATGCGGCGGACAGGTACACGGACCCGATCGCTGCGCCATACCGTCACATCGCATGCGTTCGGATTTCCGAACGCTGCCCCTCGCCGCCGCGCAAAAAACCGAACGCTGACGTAGACATTGCCCAGGCCATGAAAATACGCGAAAAAACGTGCGAAAGGCATCGTGATGCACAGCGTGCGGTCTATTTGATCTCAGGCAAGTCGTTCGGGCAGCCGATGCAGTAACGTCCGCAAGCCGCGCTCTGCGCGGGTGAAGAACGAGGCGAGATGGCGGCGATGAACGATGAAGAGCGCGGCGACACGCAGGTGGATGCGGGTGCCGTATGCCGCTACCGGGGACGCTGTGCGGGGCCGTGTCAGCGCCTGGCGACCGACGTCGCCGATCCGGCGGAACTCGCCGACCTCGACTGCATCCGCTCGTTCCGGCTGCGCGACGTCATCGTCTATCTCGCGCTGACAGCCGTCGTCACTGTCCTGTGCTTCGTCGGCGCCTACCGCTATTTCTTCACGAAGGGCATCGGCGCCCTGGACGCAACGGCCGGCCGCGCGTTGTCGCTGTACTCACAGCGGCTCGATCGCGAGATCGACAAGTTCGGCATGCTGCCGCTGGCGATGTCGATGAACCGCGACGTGATCGACTATCTCAGCGGCGACCGCTCGCCCGCACGCGGCCAAGCACTGACGCGCACGCTTCGCGCACTCAACGACAGCACGGGGGCCCTGCAGACCTACGTGATCGACTCGACCGACCACGTGATCGCATCCTCAAACGGCGGCGAACCGGGCACCTTCATCGGCCGCGACCTGTCGTACCGGCCGTACGTGCAGCGGGCCAAGGCCGGACACGTCGAGGGCTATTACGCGGTCGGTACCACCGGCAACACGGCCGGCTATTACCTGGCGACCGCGGTCGAGAACAACGGGCGGCGGCTCGGCACCGTCGCCACCAAGATCGGACTCGACAGGCTCGAGCACTACTGGCTCGGCGGCATCGAGCGCCGGGTGGTCGTGCTCGACGAGAACGGCGTCGTCGTGCTGTCGTCGCGCCCCGAATGGAAAGGCCGCGTCACCCGCGCGTTGACCGACGGGCAACGGCAGCATCTGTACGACACGCAGCAGTACAACCGCGCGACGATGGCGACGCTCGTATGGCAACGCGTTGCGCCCACGTTCGGCGAGAAGCGGTTCGTGCGGGTCGGGCTTGACAACAGCACGCAAGACTACCTGGCGGTATCGACGGTCGCACCGGGCCTCGCGATGCAGCTCGTCGTGCTGGTCGATCCGACCGACGCGCGGCGTCTGGCGTTCGCGGAGGCAGGCCTGGTGGCGATCCTCGTCGCGCTCATCGCGCTATCGATGCACATCGACTACGAGAAGCGGCTGACCGTGCAGGAACAACGGCTGTCGCGCGAAGCGCTGCACGTGGCGTACGAGCGGCTGAAGGGTCAGCGAGCAGCTGCGCGTCGCAAACGAATGGCTGCGGCGCGAGGTCGCCGAGCGGGTCGAATCCGAGGGCAAGCTGCGCAGCTATCAGGACGAGTTGATCCGCACCGAGAACCTTGCCGTGATCGGCCAGATGTCCGCGGGGCTCGCGCACGAGATCAACCAGCCGCTCGCGGCCATGGCGACGCTGTCGGAAAACGCCGTGCGCTTCCTGCAACGCGGCGCCGCGTACCGAAGATGTTCTTCGACTACGCCGACAGCGGCTCATGGACCGAAGGGACGTATCGCGCGAACGAGGCCGATTTCGGCGCGATCAAGCTGCGCCAGCGCGTGCTGGTCGACATGAGCGGCCGCTCGCTCGACACGACGATGGCCGGGCAGGCTGTTTCGATGCCGGTCGCCCTCGCGCCGACCGGCCTCACCGGCATGCAGCACGCGGACGGCGAGATTCTCGCCGCGCAGGCCGCCGAAGCGTTCGGTGTGCCGCTCTCGCTGTCGACGATGAGCATCTGCTCGATCGAGGACGTCGCGGCGCACACCACGCAGCCGTTCTGGTTCCAGCTCTATGTGATGCGGGATCGGAGCTTCATCGAGGCGCTGATCGAGCGGGCGAAGGCCGCGCGCTGCTCCGCGCTGATCGTCACGCTCGACCTGCAGATCCTCGGCCAGCGCCACAAGGACGTGCGCAACCGGCTGTCCGCGCCACCGAAGATCACGCCGCTTCACCTGTGGCAGATGGCATGCCGCCCGCGCTGGTGCCTGAACATGGCGCGCACAAAGCGCCACTCGTTCGGCAACATCGTCGGCCATGCCAAGAACGTGTCCGACCTGTCGTCGCTGTCGGTGTGGACGGCCGAGCAGTTCGATCCGCGGCTGTCGTGGAAGGACGTCGAGTGGATCAAGTCACGGTGGGGCGGCAAGCTGATCCTCAAGGGCATTCTCGACGAAGACGATGCGCGCGCGGCGGTTGAAAGCGGTGCCGACGCGCTCATCGTGTCGAATCACGGCGGACGCCAGCTCGACGGCGCGCCGTCGTCGATCGAGGTCCTGCCGCGTATCGTCGATGCTGTCGGCGATCGTATAGAGCTGCATCTGGACAGCGGCATCCGCTCCGGGCAGGACGTCCTGAAGGCGGTCACGCTCGGCGCTCGCGGTGTCTACATCGGCCGACCGTTTCTGTACGGGCTCGGCGCGGGCGGCCGGCGCGGCGTGACGCGCGCGCTGGAGATCATCCGCAGCGAACTCGACGTCACGATGGCGTTGACCGGCAAGCGGGTCATTACCGACGTCGATCGCCCGGTGCTCGTCGACCGCGGCCCTTGCCGCTGACCCGATGTCGATGCGCGGCGCGCCACAGCGCGCGCCGCGTTGCCGCCTCCGATGCGCTGGCGCTCGATACGGCGGCATCCATGGGTGATGTGCGTTAAGCCCTTGCAGCGCCATCCTCCGCAAGCCATTCGCGCCGCAGTCGCCACGCTGACTGCGGCGCGCGCGTTTTCCACGGCCGCCATCTTCCGGGTTGATCGGACAACGCGATCCACCCGCCCTCCCTTTCCAAGCCGCTTGCGCGAGGCGTTGTCGCGGCTGCGCGCCATGGCGCGCACGCGCCTGCGCCCCCGCTCGTTCGATATGCCGAACGGCATCCATAGCCGCTCTTCCGGAAACCGAACGAAGGCCGCGGCGGCATCCTTCGCATCCCGGCAATAGCGCTTTCAAAACAACGACTTAGAGCAACGCGCGCAGATGGCACACCCCTTGAAATACAGGATGCGGGAGCCCAGTGGGGCTTGTGTCGAACCCCTCGTCAAACATCCAGAGGATTTGCAAACATGGTTACCAGCCACGCTATCGAAAACAAGAAGCCTGCCGTTGCCCATCCCATCGCGCCGCTGGCCGGCGCCGCGCTGCTGCACGACCCGGCGCTCAACAAAGGGTCGGCCTTCACGCGCGAGGAGCGTCGCCGGCTCGGGCTGGAAGGGCTGCTGCCGCACGCGGTCGAGCCGCTCGACCGCCAGGTCGAACGCGTGCTGTCGCACCTCGACGGGCTCAGCGACGATCTCGCGCGCTACGTCTACCTGATTGATCTCGAAGCGCGCAACGAGACGGTGTTCTACAGGACGATCATGTCGGACCCGAGGCGCTTCATCCCGATCCGCTACGATCCGACCGTAGCGGATGCCTGCCTGGAGTTCGGCAACCTGTATCACCGCGCGCGCGGGATGTACATTACCCGCGATATGAAAGGCCGGATCGCCGACGTGCTGCGCAACTGGCCGGAGCGCGATGTGCGCTTCATCTGCGTGTCGACCGGCGGCCGGATTCTCGGACTCGGCGACATCGGCGCGAACGGGATGGGCATCCCGATCGGCAAGCTGCAGCTCTACACCGCATGCGCAGCCGTCCCGCCGTCGTGCCTGCTGCCGGTGCTCTTCGACATCGGCACCACGAACGAGCAGTTGCGCGCCGATCCGTTCTACATGGGCACGCGCGAGCAGCCGCTGCCGGAAGCCGAGCTCGACGCGCTGACCGCAGAGTGCATCCAGGCCGTGCAGGAAGTCTTCCCGAACTGCTGCGTCCACTTCGAGGATTGGAAGGGCACCGACGCGATCCGCATGCTTGAGCGCTATCGCGACCGCATCCTCTGCTACAACGACGATATCCAGGGCACCGCGTCGGTCGTGCTCGCCGGTATCGCCGCCGCGATGAACCAGACCGGCAGCCGCCTCGCCGACCAGCGCATCCTGTTCCTCGGCGCGGGCTCGGCCGGCATCGGCATTGCGAAGCTGATCGCGGCGGAACTGCAGACCAAGGGCCTGTCGGCCGAACAGGCACGCGAGCGCATCCGGCTCTTCGATGTGAACGGCCTCATCGAGGCATCGCGCACCGACCTCACCGACGCGCAGAAGCCGTGGGCGCACGCCGACAGGCCGACGAATCGCCTGCTCGACGTGATCGAGCACGTCAAGCCGACCATCCTGATCGGCGTGTCGACCAAGGGCGGCGCCGTCACAAAGGACATCGTCGAGGCGATGGCTCGGCTCAACGAGCGGCCCGTGATCTTTGCGCTGTCGAACCCGACGACAAAGGCCGAATGCACGGCGGAACAGGCCTACACGTGGTCGCAGGGCCGCGCGCTGTTCGCCGCTGGCGTGCAGTTCCCGGAGTTCGAGATGGACGACCACACGTACCGGCCCGGCCAGGCGAACAACTTCTACATCTACCCCGCGATCGGGCTGGCGACCTACGCGTGCCGTCCGACACGGCTCAACGACGAGTGCTTCATCGTCGCCGCGCATGCCACGGCGGACCAGGTCAGCCCGTCGCTGCAGGCCAAGGGGATGCTGTTCCCGAGCCAGGAGCACATCCTGGAGACGGAGATCACGACGGCCAGCCGCATCGCCGAGTACATGTTTGATGCCGGCCTTGCCCAGGTGCCGCGCCCCCGCGAGATTCGCGCGTGTCACGATCGGCGTTGGTTTCTGGATCGGAAACCTGAGGCTCGGGAAGTTCAATCTCGGCGTCGTCACCTCGACGCTGCTCGCCGGGCTTCTGATCGGCCAGATCGGCACCAAGCTGCCGGCCGCGCTGCAATCGACGTTCTTCGCGATGTTCCTGTTCTCCGTCGGCTACGCCGTCGGTCCGCAGTTCATCCGCGCCCTGCGCAGCGATGGTCTGCCGCAGGTCGTCTTCTCCATCCTCCTCTGCATCGTCGGCGTGGCCACCGCGATCGGGCTCGGCAAGCTGTTCGGCTACAACGCGGCGCTCACCTCCGGCCTGCTATCGGGCGGCTACACGAACTCGACCGTGCTTGGCGTGGCGACCGACCTGATCCAGCAGTCCGGCCTGCCCGACGCGCAGTTGCAGAGCGCGCTCGCGCTGCTGCCGATCGCGTATGCGGTCACGTACCCGTTCGGCACGATCGGCTCAGCCTACCTGCTCGCGAACATCGCGCCCAAGGTCCTGCGCTTCGACCTCGCGAAGGAATGCGAACGATATGAGCGAGAGCACGGCGGCGGTACCGCGATCGGCCCCACCGCCTACCGCGAATACTCGGCACGCGCGTTCCGGTTGTCCAATGTCGAGCTGATCGGCAAGACCGTGCTCGAAGTCGAGACGCTCTTCAATCATGAGATATTCGTGCGGCGCATGCGCGTGACCGAAGGCGCGGCGGTCATCGACTGCACTCGCGAAACCGTGCTGACCGAAGGCGCCGTGCTCGCCGTATCCGGCGGTCTGGCATCGCTGCTTGCATACGAAGGCAAGTTCGGGCCCGAAGTGAAGGACGTCCCGCTGCTCGACTTCCCGACCGAACTGCTCGACCTGGTCGTGACGAACAAGCGCTACGCCGGCAAACCGCTCGGCGAGATCGTCGATTCGCTGTTCGGCGAACCCGGCCGCGGCGTCTTCCTGACGCAGGTCACGCGCTCCGACGTATCGCTGCCGATGCAGCGCGAGCTCAGGGTCCAGCGCGGCGACGTGCTGAAGATTCTCGGCGCGCGCCAGGACGTCGCGAAGATCGCGAAGGTGCTCGGCTACGCGGACCGCCCCGTCGAAGGTTCCGACATGGCGTTCATGGCGTTCGGCATCGTCGCCGGCAGCCTTGTCGGCGCGCTGACGATCCGACTCGGCGGCGTCCCGTTGAGCCTGGGCACCGCCGTCGGCGCGATCGTCGCCGGGATCATCTGCGGCTACCTGCGCTCGACCATGCGCACCTTCGGCCAGATCCCCGGGCCGGCGATCTGGGTGTTCAACAACGTCGGCCTGAACGGGTTCATTGCGTGCGTGGGGCTCAACGCCGCGCTCGGGTTCGTCGGCGGCATCCAGCACTACGGCCTGACACTCTTCCTCGCCGGCACGCTGGTGACGGCCGTACCGCTCATCGTCGGCCTCGTGCTCGGCCGGTATGTGTTCCGGTTCCATCCCGGCATCCTGCTCGGCGTGTGCGCGGGGGCGCGCTCGACGACGGCCGCGCTCGGTTCGCTGCAGGAAGTGGCGAAGTCCAACGTGCCCGTGATCGGGTATGCGACCGGCTACGCGGTGTCGCGGCTCGTGATGGCGCTGTTGACGATCGTCGTCGTCAAGGTGTTCTAGTACCTCTGCACAGGGGTTATGACGGTTTGTCAGAGGTGGGTACAGGGTAGGCTTTGGCCAATTTTTTGCGGGCCGTTTCAGTAGAGAACATCCAGTTGATGCGAGCG
>CAKKOY010000032.1 GCA_919592095.1 Ralstonia syzygii subsp. syzygii
CCTAGGTCGCGGCTTGGGAGCAACTGCGAAACGCCAGCGGCGCTCGCATCAACTGGATGTTCTCTACTGAAACGGCCCGCAAAAAATTGGCCAAAGCCTACCCTGTAACCATCTCTGACAAACCGTCATAGCCCCTCTGTGCAGAGGTACTAGCGCCCGGACACGAGCGTCGTTGGCCAGGATGCGTATCATCAGGTCGCGCTTGCGCTGGAGCTCCGCCTGGGACAGCACCGGACGCGAGGGCGGGCGGCCGAGCCGCTCCATATAGACAGCCCACTCGCGCTCCAGGGCGCTCACGCCCGCCCAGTCCCCGGCCTCGGCCTCGGCCGCCCCGACCATCTCCTCCGACAGGCAGGCAATGGCCTCATAGCTGGCAAACAGCGTATCGTTGCCTTGCTGCGGGCGCGGCGTGCGGGTGGTGGCGAGGGTCCTGGACATGCTGCACTCCGGTTTCAGGTTCAGACGGGGGGAGTCGAGGGTGCGCGTGGGGAGAACGAGGCAATTGGCATACCCGCTGCCCGCTCCACCCGCCGCAAACCACTGGGCGCGCGGCCCAACGCCTTGTCCCGACTGGATTTGCTGGGGCCGGGAGCGGTGTTCCGCCCTGCACAGGCAACCGCCCGCATCCGTCCCGCCGCGCAAAGTTGTTACGATTTTGAACGTAACGTGTAAGAGCGCCCGTAGCGCACCCGCCCCCCCGTCGCCCATTCCGAAGCCGCGCAATCCGGGCATCCGGACGGGTTACAATCGCACGTTTCCAGGCCCCGGGCCGATGCCCGATGTGCTGTGCCGCCCGTCCGCGCAGCCTCCCGCCGTGCGCCGGCTGCCCAAATGCAGCCCGACCGCCCTTACGGCCTAACCCATTGATCAAGAAGCTTTTACCCTTACCATGAGCCTCCAATGCGGCATCGTCGGTCTGCCGAACGTCGGCAAGTCGACCCTGTTCAATGCCCTGACCAAAGCCGGCATCGCCGCCGAGAACTACCCCTTCTGCACCATCGAGCCCAACGTCGGCGTGGTCGAGGTGCCGGACACGCGCCTGACCGCCCTGGCAGACATCGTCAGGCCGGAGCGCGTGCTGCCGGCGGTGGTCGAGTTCGTCGACATTGCAGGCCTGGTGGCGGGCGCATCCAAGGGCGAAGGCCTGGGCAACCAGTTCCTGGCCAACATCCGCGAAACGGACGCCATCACCCACGTCGTGCGTTGTTTCGAAGATGAAAACGTCGTCCACGTGGCCGGCAAGGTGGACCCGATCGCCGACATCGAAGTGATCAACACCGAGCTGGCGCTGGCCGACCTCGCCACGGTGGAAAAAGCCCTGGCGCGCTACAGCAAGGCCGCCAAGTCGGGCAACGACAAGGAGGCAGCCAAGCTGGTCGCCGTGCTCGAAAAGGCGCAAAAGGTGCTGGACGAAGCCAAGCCGGTGCGCGGCCTCAACCTGACCGACGAGGAATGGGCGACGCTCAAGCCGCTGTGCCTGATCACGGCCAAGCCGACCATGTACGTCGCCAACGTGCTCGACCACGGCTTCGAGAACAACCCGCACCTGGATGCCGTGCGCGCTTATGCCGCGCAGACCGGCTCGCCAGTGGTGGCCGTGTGCGCTGCCATCGAGGCCGAGATCGCCGACCTGGACGATGCCGACAAGACCGAGTTCCTCGTCGACATGGGCATGGACGAGCCGGGCCTGAATCGCGTGATCCGCGCCGCCTTCAAGCTGCTCGGGCTGCAGACCTATTTCACCGCCGGCGTGAAGGAAGTGCGCGCCTGGACCATCCACATCGGCGACACGGCCCCGCGCGCCGCCGCCGCCATCCACACCGACTTCGAGCGCGGCTTCATCCGCGCGCAGACCATCGCCTACGACGATTTCATCCAGTACAAGGGTGAACAGGGCGCCAAGGAAGCCGGCAAGATGCGGGCCGAAGGCAAGGACTATGTCGTCAAGGACGGAGACGTGCTGCACTTCCTGTTCAACGTCTGAGTCCCCGGCTGCCGCTATCGAGCCCCGCATCGCGGGGCTTTTTTTCCGTCGACGCGTTCCGCCGACCACCCGTGCCCGCTAGCCGCGCAGCAGCCCCCAGGCCGCCGGCACCACCATCGCGCCGACCACCGCCGCCGTCCAGGCGAGGACCTGGCCATCCGCATACAGATGGGCGAACTGCCCGCCGTAGTACGCCAGCAACGCTCCAACGGCACCGGCCAGCATCGCCGCCAGCAGGCCCAGCCGCGTCCCGTGCGGATGCAGCCACCGCGCCGCCGCGCCGACGGCCAGCCCCACCCATAGCGGCCCGATCCACCCCATCGCAGTGTTCTCCGAGTTGCCGAGTTCGATTGGACGCGTACCTTAGCGCAAGGCGCGGCGAAAGGCCACAGCAGGAAATATGACGCATAATCCATATTAACGGCCACTCGCTTCCGCTTTGACAGGTGTCCTGCCGAGAATGAGGGCTGACGTTATAATTCGAAGTGCTCAAAATTCGTGCCGTTTCTCCATCGGCCGGCCGCCCCACATGCAGTTGCTTACCCTCGGAATCAACCACCATACGGCGCCGCTTTCCCTGCGCGAGAAGGTGGCGTTTCCGCTTGAGCAGCTCAAACCCGCGCTGGGCACGCTGCGCCAGCATCTGCCGCACCGCAAGAGCACAGCCGAGGCGGCCATCCTGTCCACCTGCAACCGCACCGAGCTCTACTGCGCGACCGACGGCAACCTGCCCGAAGACACCGCCCATGAGCACGCGATCCGCTGGCTGGCCCACCACCACAACATCGACGCAAGCGAACTGGCGCCCCACGTATATGCACTGGGCCAGTCGCAAGCCGTGCGCCACGCCTTCCGCGTGGCCAGCGGGCTCGATTCCATGGTGCTGGGCGAGACGCAGATCCTCGGCCAGATGAAGGACGCCGTGCGCACCGCCACCGAGGCCGGCGCGCTGGGCACGTACCTGAATCAGCTGTTCCAGCGCACCTTCGCGGTCGCCAAGGAGGTGCGCGGCACCACCGAGATCGGCGCGCACTCCGTGTCGATGGCCGCGGCGGCGGTGCGGCTGGCGCAACGCATCTTCGAATCGATCACCGAGCAGCGCGTGCTCTTCATCGGCGCCGGCGAGATGATCGAACTGTGCGCCACCCACTTCGCCGCGCAGAAGCCACGCGAAGCGGTGGTCGCCAACCGCACACTGGAGCGCGGCGAAAAGCTGGCCGAGGCGCTGTCGAACCAAGGCCTGAATGCCCGCGCCGTGCGCTTGGCCGAACTGCCGGCCCGGCTCGGCGAGTTCGACATCGTCGTGTCGTGCACGGCCAGCACGCTGCCGATCATCGGCCTGGGGGCCGTCGAGCGCGCCATCAAGCAGCGCCGCCACCGCCCGATGTTCATGGTCGACCTGGCGGTGCCGCGCGACATCGAGCCGGAAGTCGCGCGCCTGTCCGACGTGTTCCTCTACACCGTGGACGACCTCGGCGCCATCGTGCGCGAGGGCAACGCGCTGCGTCAGGCCGCGGTGGCACAAGCCGAAGCCATCATCGAGACGCGCGTGCAGAACTTCATGCACTGGCTCGATGCGCGCAGCGTGGTACCCGTCATCCGCGACCTGCACGCGCACGCCGAGGCACTGCGGCAGGGCGAACTCGAACGCGCGCAGCGCATGCTTGCGCGTGGCGATGACCCGGCACTGGTACTCGAAGCGCTGTCGCAAGCGCTCACCAAGAAATTCCTGCACGGTCCGACCCACGCGCTCAACCACGCGCAGGGCGAGGGCCGCGAGCAGCTGATCGACCTGCTGCCGGGCCTGTTCCGCCAGTCCAGCCACTCCGAGCGCTAGCGGCGCTTGCCACCGCCGTACGCGCCGCCGGCGCGTGCCCCCTTCGGCGCGGTATCATGCGCCGCCCGCCTACTGCGTTCCCTTCCGCGACTGCCCGAATGAAGCCCAGCATGCTGTCCAAGCTCGACCAACTGGCCGAGCGCATCGTCGAAATCAACGCGCTGCTCGCGCGCGAAGACGCCACCGCCAATCTCGACCAGTACCGCAAGCTCACGCGCGAACACGCCGAGCTCGAACCCGTGGTCGCGCAGTACGCCACCTGGAAACAGGCCGAGGAGGATGTCGCCACCGCGCAGGAACTGCTGGTCGACCCCGACATGAAAGCGTTCGCCGAAGACGAGATCCGGGCGGCACGGGAACGCATGACCACGCTCGAGGCCGAGCTGCAGCGCCTGCTGCTGCCCAAGAACCCGAACGACCATCGCAACATCTTTCTGGAAATCCGCGCCGGCACGGGCGGCGACGAGTCCGCGCTGTTCGCCGGCGACCTGCTGCGCATGTACACGCGCTACGCCGAACGCCAGCGCTGGCAGGTGGAACTCGTCAGCGAATCGGCGTCGGACCTGTGCGGCTACAAGGAAGTGATCGCCCGGCTGGTGGGCGAAGGCGCCTATTCGCGGCTGAAATTCGAGTCGGGCGGCCACCGCGTGCAGCGCGTGCCGGCCACCGAAGCGCAGGGTCGCATCCACACCTCCGCCTGCACCGTGGCCGTGATGCCCGAGGCCGACCCGCTCGCCGACATCCAGATCAACCCGGCCGACCTGCGCATCGACACCTTCCGCGCATCGGGCGCGGGCGGCCAGCACATCAACAAGACCGACTCGGCGGTGCGCCTCACCCACCTGCCGACCGGCCTGGTGGTGGAATGCCAGGACGACCGCAGCCAGCACCGCAACAAGGACCGCGCCATGCAGGTGCTGGCCGCGCGCCTGAAGGACCGCCAGGAGCGCGAGGCGCAGGCCAAGGAAGCCAGCGCGCGCAAAAGCCTGATCGGCTCGGGCGACCGCAGCGACCGCATTCGCACCTACAATTTCCCGCAGGGCCGCATCACCGACCACCGCATCAACCTGACGCTGTACAAGATCGACGCAATCATGGACGGCGACCTGGACGAGCTGCTGGGTGCGCTGGCCGCCGAGCATCAGGCCGAACAGCTTGCCGCCCTCGGCGAAGAGGCCTGATTGTTAAAAAGCGCCGGCTTCGTAACATCTGCTTGCGTTTGAAACAAGGTTGTACGGTGGCACACCGACCACCCCTTCCTATAATCATCGTTCCGACCGCGTGAGTGCGTCGCCGGTCGCATCCGGCGATGCCACCACCCTGCCCTTAAAGGCAAAGGCGCGGCGGTCACTACGATTAGGAGAAATCGCATGCAAACCCGTCTACTGACTCTCGCCGTCGCCGCCTCGCTGGCCCTGGGCCTCGCCGCCTGCGGCAAGCAGGAAGGCACCCCGGCTGATGCCGCAAAGAACGCAATCCAGCAATCGGCTGACGCCGCCAAGCAGGCCGTCGACAGCGCCAGCGCCGCTGCCAACAAAGCCGCCGATGCCGCCAAGTCCAGCGCAGCCGAAGCCGCCTCGGGCGCACAGGCCGCCGTGAACGCCGCCTCGGGCGCCATGGCTGACGCGAAGGACGCCGCCAACAAGGTGGCCGACGCCGCCAAGGAAGGCGCGGACAAGGTCAAGGAAGCCGCCAAGCAGTAAGCCTGGCGCGTTCGTTCTCGCCTCTGCCCGACACGGGCCCGTGCCGATACGGCCGGGCCCGTGTTATTTTGTGCGCCCCGCCCTGCGCAACAACAGACCTGCCGTGCCTTCCACCTCCGCGATTCCACCCGATGCGCTGCCCCGCGTGGCCGATGCGCTCGCCGCACTAGCCGGCGCCGGCTTGCCCGCCCTGGAAGCGCGCATGCTGGTGTCGCACGTGACCGGCCTGTCGCGCGTGCAGTTGATCACGCAGGACACCTGCAGCATCGACGATGGCGCGCGCGCGCGCCTGGCCGAGCTGGCGACCCGCCGCCTGACAGGCGAGCCGATGGCCTATCTGCTGGGCGAACGCGAATTCTTCGGGCGCATGTTCCAAGTGACGCCGGCCGTGCTGATCCCGCGACCGGACACCGAACTGCTGGTCGAGCAGGCGCTCGACCGCATCGACGACCGCGACGCGCCCGACGTGCTGGACCTCGGCACAGGCAGCGGCATCATCGCCGTCACCATTGCGCTGGCCAGGCGCGATGCGTGCGTGTGGGCCACCGACACGTCCACCGACGCGCTGGCCGTGGCTGTCCGCAACGCGCAGTCGCTTGGTGCCGCCAACGTGCATGTCGCCCTGGGCGACTGGTACGCCGCCTTGCCCGAGAACGACGCCCCGCCGGTGTTCGACCTCATCGCCAGCAACCCGCCCTACATTGCGTCGACCGACACACACCTGGACCAGGGCGATCTGCGCTTCGAACCCGCCGGCGCGCTCACCGACCACGGCAACGGGCTGCGCCATCTGTGCACCATCGTCGCCGGCGCGCCGGCGCGGCTGGCGGCCGACGGCTGGCTGCTGCTGGAGCATGGCTACGACCAGGGCCCCGCGGTGCGCGCGCTGCTGGCCGAAGCGGGTTTCGCCGATGTCTTCACCGCGCAGGACCTCGCCGGCCACGATCGCTGCAGCGGCGGTCGGCGCCCGGCGGCGCAGGACGCCGCTTGCCGAACCTCGCTAGAATAGACGGGTTTTCCATGCGGCCCCGGGGCCCTGCCCGCGCCCTCAACGAATCGAGCCTCCCCATGAGCACCACGCACGAAAAGATCGACCAGATCGTCAAGAGCCACCCTGTAGTCCTCTTCATGAAAGGCACGGCGCAGTTCCCGATGTGCGGCTTCTCCGGCCGCGCGGTCCAGATCCTGAAGGCCTGCGGCGTGGACCAGCCCTACACCGTCAACGTGCTGGAAGACGACGAGATCCGCCAGGGCATCAAGGAATACGCCAACTGGCCGACCATCCCGCAGCTCTATATCAAGGGCGAGTTCGTCGGCGGCTCGGACATCATGATGGAGATGTACCAGAGCGGCGAACTGCAACCGCTGCTGGCCGCCTGAACCCCGTCCCGGTTTCTGCGTGACTTCGCCCCTGGACGTCGGCTTCGGTCCGGCGGCATCTGCCCAGCCGGCCACGGCCGGCGCACAGCGCACGCGGCGCATCATCGTCGCGATCACCGGAGCGTCCGGCGCGATCTACGGCGTGCGGCTGTTGCAGGTCCTGCAGGGCCTGCGCGATTCGGCGGGGGTGGAATCGCACCTGCTGATGTCGCCCGCCGGCCTGATGAACGTGCAGCATGAGCTGCACATGACCCGCGAGGAAGTGGAAGCGCTGGCGCACGTGGTGCACAATGTGCGTGATATCGGCGCGACCATCGCCAGCGGCTCGTTTGCCGCCGGGTCCATGGTGGTGGCGCCCTGTTCGATGAAAACGCTGGCGGCCATCGCACACGGCCTGTCGGACAACCTGATCGCCCGTGCGGCGGACGTCACGCTCAAGGAGCGCCGCCGGCTGATCCTGATGGTGCGGGAAACACCGCTCAATCTCGCACACCTGCGCAACATGACTGCGGTCACGGAGATGGGCGGCATCGTCTTCCCGCCCATGCCCGGCTTCTATCAGCGGCCCAAGACCATCGACGACCTCGTCGACCACACGATCGGGCGCGTGCTCGACCTGCTCGGCCTGCCGCAAACGCTGGCGGCCAGCTGGCCGGGGCTGTACTCGGCCGAATAGCCACCGGAACCGCGAGAGACCACCGCCGATCAGCGGTGATAATAGTTAAAGCGGACTGATGGCCCCCAGTAGCCGTAGTAAGCGGGGACTGGCGCAACGTAGACCGGTTCAGGCGCCACGGCCACCGGTGCCGGATACACCGCACATCCCCCGAGTGTCGCGGCCAACAAGGCCAAAGCCACGATTTTCATGATTTGCGTCCTTTGGCCCCTCCAGTGAGGCCATGCGGACGTTATAAGCACCGCTGCGCGGCACCGGAGTCATGCGGGTGTAAGCGTTGTAACGGAACACTACGGGCAGGTGTCGGTAAGCTCACCGCTGTGACGCCGGGCTCGCACCAGCCGGCTTGCCGGCGGCCGCAGGCACCGATGCAGCCACGCCGGACGCCGGCTTGGGCGCGTCCGGATCCACCTCGGCGCGCATCTGCTCCATCACGGCACCGGCCCGCGGCGCCCACAGGAATTCGACAGTGCCGTTCTGCGGCTCCTCGGGAATCGCGTACATCGTCACCACGGTCTGGTGCGCCGCCCAGCGCGCGCGCAGGGAGTCGACCGTCTTGCCGGACTTGAGCTGGAGGGCCACCTTGGCCTCCTGCACAGGCTTGCCATACCGATCGGCAAGTGCCTGATAGACCCGCTGCTCGGTGTCCACGCCGCGGGTCGGCACGAACAGACCGGCGAGGTTGCCCTGATCGACCAGCAGCACCGCCTGCGGACCGTCCATCAGCTCGGGCCGCTTGGCCGAAGGCACGCCCAGCGAGCGGGTACGACCGTGTGACTCCAGCGCGTCCGAGCAGTAGGCGGAAACGTCCTTGCCGCCGCCGACACGCACATCCTCGCAGGACGGCAGTTGGGGCAACGGCTTGCCGAGCGGGAAGGCATCGAGCAGTGCAGCCACGTCACCCGGGTCGCGCACGGCCTTGGCCGGTGCCTGCCGGGCTGCGTCCTTGGCCGCCGGTGTTGCCGGTGCCGCCAGTGCCATCGGCGCCAGCAGCGAAGTGGAAAAAGCGAGCACGGCGGCGCGTTGCGTCCAGCGGGTCATGCGAACTCCTGTCAGGAAGATAGCCGAAAGTGTGCCATGGAGGCGCGGCGGAAGCGGTTCTGACCCCGGCGCCGGCGCCGCGTTCCCCCGTCCGTCGGATAGCGGATCCGCCGAAAAACGCAGGTTCGTGCGCAGATTGCCGCGGTGATCGGCGAAATGGAGGGCCATAAACGTTATCAAAATGTTGCTGGTTTTGATCTGCCAAAGGGCAGACGGGTAGAATCTCGGCGGCACAGACGAACGTGCGGTGAGTCCGGACGTTGCTTTCGTTCCCCTCGCCGCCAGACACGCGATTCCATTTTGACCATTCCACACGCTGTTCCCCCCCATTCCCGCCGGTCGCGCGCGATGGCCGGCGGCATGCGGCTGGCTGTCGGCCTGCTGATGCTGGCCTCGGCACAGGCAGCGCTGGCCTTCGGCCTCAACGACGTGGCCGCGCGCGCCAAGCAGTTGGCGGCCAAGCCGTATCAAGCGCCTGCCGACACGCTGCCGCACGAACTGCGCGAACTGCGCTACGACCAGTACCGCGAAATCCGCTTCAAATCGAACCAGGCCTACTGGCGCCGCGACAAGCTGCCGTTCGAGCTCGGCTTCTTCCACGAAGGTTCGTATTACGACCAGCCGGTGAAGATCAACGAGGTCTCCCCTGCCGGCGTGCGCGAGATCCGCTTCGACCCCAGGCTGTTCGACTACGGCTCAGTCAGGCTCGACCCGAAGCAACTGCGCAACCTGGGCTTTGCCGGCTTCCGCGTGCATTACCCGATGAACACGCCCAAGTACAAGGACGAAGTCATCGTCTTCCTGGGCGCGTCCTACTTCCGCGGCATCGGCAAGGGGCAGGTCTATGGCCTGTCCGCGCGCGGCCTGGCCATCGATACCGCGCTCAACTCCGGCGAGGAATTCCCCCGCTTCACCGATTTCTGGATCGAACGCCCGGCACCCAACGCCAAGGAGCTGACGATCTACGCCCTGCTCAATTCGCGCCGCGCCACCGGGGCGTACCGCTTTGTCATCAAGCCGGGCGCGGACACCGCGGTCGACGTGAAGGCGCAGCTCTACATGCGCGAGAACGTCAGCAAGCTGGGCATCGCACCGCTGACCAGCATGTTCTTCTTCGGCGCGAACCAGCCGTCCAGCGCGCTGGACTTCCGCCCCGAGGTCCATGACTCCGACGGCCTGTCGATCCTGTCGGGCACAGGCGAATGGATCTGGCGTCCGCTCACCAACCCGAAGCGCCTGCTGGTCAGCTCCTTCAGCACCACCAACCCCGGCGGCTTCGGCCTGATGCAGCGCGACCGCGCCTTCTCCAGCTACCAGGAAATCGGCGACCGCTACGAGCTGCGCCCGAGCGCGTGGGTCGAACCGGTCGGCAAATGGGGCGCCGGCCGCGTGGAACTGGTACAGATCCCGACGCCGGACGAGACCAACGACAACGTGGTCGCGTACTGGGTGCCCGAGACGCCGCCCAAGCCGCAGCAGCCGTTCAACCTCGAGTACCGCCTGCTGTGGCAGAAGGAGGGTGACAAGAAGCCCGGCCTGTCGTGGGTCACGCAGACGCGCCGCTCGCACGGCTGGACCACCAAGCGCCCCGACGAGCGCAAGCCGGACGACACCATCGCCCTCGTGATCGACTTCGAGGGCCCGGCCCTGGCGAAGCTGCCGCCCAACGCACCGGTCGAACCGGTGTTCACGGCGGATGCCAACGGCAAGATCGAGTCGATCTTCGGCCAACCCAACACCGCGACCGGCGGCTGGCGCGTGACCGTGCGCCTGAAGCGGATCGACGACGACAAACCCATCGAGCTGCGCGGCTACCTGCGCAACGGCGGTACCGGACTTTCTGAGACGTGGAGCTACCTGCTACCTCCGGGCTAAACGCCCAGCCGGGCAACGCTGAGGGCACGACCGCCTCCACCCGCCCGACCACGGCGCTGTCCGTGGCCGAGCGTTATCTCGAGGCGCTCCCATTGCCGGCCGAGGCACGTGCCGCCCTGCGGCGCGAGGCGGGCATCGTGCCGGCCGACGAGGACACGGCAGCATTGGCCAAGCTGCACCGCGCGCTCGCCAGGCTCGACGCTGCACAGACCGCCTCGCTCGAAGGCAGCGCCCCGGCCTATGCATCGATCGGCTCGCGGCTCGACACCGCCTATGGCACGGCCCACGCGCGCACCGCGACCCCCGAGCCTGCCCCGCCGCTGGAACACGATCCTGCGGGCCGCATCCACCTGGACACCGGCCCCGAGCCCGCACGCCGTTCGATGGTGCCGTGGCCGTGGGTGCTGGGCCCGATCTGGCGGGCGCGCCGCGCCATCGGCCGACTGTTCTCCGGCGGGACGGCCCCCGTGCCCTATGAAAAGCCCGATTCGCCCGATCCGAAAGGCATCTGGCGCTTCGTCGGCGCGCGCCGGCGCCTGACGCTGCTGGCACTGATGATCGCGCAGACAGTGGCGGCCACCTGGGCCATGAGCACCGTGCTGCCGTACCATGGCCGCGACTGGCTGGAAGCCATCATCATCGCGCTGTTCGCCCTGCTGTTCTGCTGGGTGTCGGCGGGCTTCTGGACGGCGATCACCGGCTTCCTGCTGCTGGCCTTCCACGGCGACCGCTTTGTCATCTCGCGCCGTGCGACCGCCAACGCCCCCATCCCGGACGACGCGCGCACCGCCATCGTCATGCCGATCTGCAACGAGGACGTACAGCGCGTCTTCGCAGGCCTGCGCGCGACGTATGAGTCCCTGCAGCGCACCAGCCACCTCGAGCATTTCGACTGCTTCGTGCTATCGGACTCGGGCGATCCGGACATCCGCACAGCCGAGGCCGACGCCTGGCTGCACCTCTGCCGCGCGCTCGACGGCTTCGGGCGCATCTTCTATCGCTGGCGCCGTCACCGCGTGAAGCGCAAGAGCGGCAACATCGATGACTTCTGCCGGCGCTGGGGTGGCAGATACCGCTACATGATCGTGCTGGACGCCGACAGCGTGATGAACGGCGACTGCCTGACGCGCCTGGTGCAACTGATGGAGGGCGCCCCGAGCGCCGGCATCATCCAGACCGCGCCGCTGGCCGCCGGCCGCGATACGCTGTACGCGCGCATCCAGCAGTTCGCCACGCGCGTGTACGGGCCGCTGTTCACCGCCGGCCTGCACTACTGGCAACTGGGCGAATCGCACTACTGGGGCCACAACGCCATCATCCGGCTGGACCCGTTCATCAAGCACTGCGCGCTGGCGCCGATTCCCGGCAAAGGGTCGCTCTCCGGCGAAATCATGTCGCACGACTTTGTCGAAGCCGCGCTGATGCGGCGTGCCGGCTGGGCCGTGTGGATCGCGTACGACCTGGACGGCAGCTACGAAGAGATGCCGCCCAACCTGCTAGACGAACTGGGCCGCGACCGGCGCTGGTGCCACGGCAACCTGATGAACTTCCGCCTGTTCGGCTCGCCGGGCTTCCACCCGGTGCATCGCGCGGTGTTCGTGACGGGCGTCATGGCCTACCTGTCGGCGCCGCTGTGGTTCCTGTTCCTGCTGCTATCGACAGCGCTGTTGGCCAAGCACACGCTGATCGCGCCGGAATACTTCACGCAGCCGCGCCAGCTCTTCCCGATCTGGCCGGAGTGGCATCCGGAGAAGGCCGCCGCGCTGTTTTCGGCAACCGCGACCGTGCTGTTCCTGCCCAAGATCCTGAGCGTGCTGGTGCTGTGGGCGCGGGGGCCGAGGCGCTTCGGCGGCGCGGTGCATCTGGCACTCTCCATGGTGATCGAGGCAACGTTCTCTGTGCTGGCGGCACCGGTGCGGATGCTGTTTCACACGCGCTTCGTGTCGGCCGCGTTCCTGGGCTGGAAGGTGCACTGGAAGTCGCCGCCGCGCGACGATGCGCAGACGCACTGGGGCGATGCGGTGCGCCGTCATGGCCTGCACACGCTGCTGGGCCTGGGTTGGGCCGCACTGGTGTACTGGCTGAACCCGAGCTTCCTGTGGTGGCTGTCGCCGGTGGTGGGCGCGCTGATCGTGTCGATCCCGCTGTCGGTGTTCTCCAGCCGCGTGGGCCTCGGGCGGTGGATGCGCCGCTGGCGCCTGTTCATGATCCCCGAGGAAGTCCGCCCGCCGCGCGAGCTGCGCGCGATGCGCAAGCACCTGCGCAATGCACCGCCAACGCCCGACTTCCGCCTGGCCGTGGTCGATCCGATCACCAATGCGCTGATGTGCGCGATCGGTGCGGCCCGCTTCCCGCACGATCCGAAGCTGCTGGACGTGCGCGATGCCACCGTGCGCCAGGCACTGGCAGTCGGCCCGGACCAGCTCACCAACAAGCAGAAGCTGGTGCTGCTGTCCGATCCGCTGGCGTTGTCGGCACTGCACCTCGCGGTGTGGGCGTCCGAGGCACATCGTGCGGCCTGGCTGCCGCCCGACGCGCCCGTCTCGCAGGCTGCGGCCTGAAACACTACGCCCCGCCTGCGTTCCGGCGGGGCCTTTACTTTCTGTTACAGCCGTAGGAATTGCGTATCACCGTTGCCGTGGCGCAGTTCGTACAATGCCTTCACATACCCGATGTACGAAGTCGACGCGGCGCCTGGCTCCGCCGGCCTCGCAACCGCAAGGAGAAGCATCATGAAACGCACACTGCTCGCATTCGTTCTGGGTGGAGCTGCACTGTGCGCCTCGACGGCAGCGCTAGCCCATGTCGACGTCGGCGTGTCGATCGGCGTGCCGGCACCGGTCTATGCACCGGCACCGGTCGTGGTGGGCGGCGGCTACTACCGCGATACGTACTGGCGTGAGCGCGAATGGCGCCGCCGCGAGTGGCGCGAACACGAATGGCGTGAGCGCGAGTGGCACCACCGCCGCGGCTGGGACCGTGACTAACGTTCACGGCACACCACAGCCGGACTGGACCTCTCCTCTGCCGGGCGCCGCGTGCGCCCGGTTTGCATGCATGGCATCCGCCCCTCGCGGCGTGGAATCCGACCTATCCTGAGCGTAGCGGCAATCGCAAACCTGCCTGCCGTAAACCGTATCCAGGAGAACGCCATGTCGATTTCCAGCACCCTCGACAGCTGCCTGCGCAGCAAAGGCTGCCTGTACGAGGTCGTCCGCCATCCGCACACGCACACCAGCACGGAGACGGCGCAATCCGCGCACATCCCCGGCGACCGTCTTGCCAAGACCTTGCTGCTGGAAGACAAGTACGGCTATGTCGCCGCCGTGCTGCCATCGACCTACCACCTGCACCTGTCCGAGCTGCAAAAGCAGTCCAGCCGCTACGAGCTCACACTCTCCGACGAATCGGAACTGCGCGAAGTCTTCAAGGACTGCGATATGGGCGCAGTACCACCGGTAGGCATGGCCTATGGCATGCCCACCTATGTGGACGACAGCCTGATGCAGCACCGCGACGTCTATTTCGAGGCCGGCGACCACGAAAACCTGGTGCACATGGACATGGACCAGTTCATGGCCCTGATGCGCGACGCGCAGACCGCGCACTTCGCCCACCGCATGCAGGGCATCCTGTTCTGACACCGGCGAGAGACGGGAGACGGCCATGGCCGACGACGTCGTCATCACGGCCCGCAACAACGGGCCGTATCACATCAAGGGCAGCTTCCGCATCGTCACCCAGGGCGGGCGCGAACTACCGGTGGAACAAGGACAGGTCTGGCTGTGCCGCTGCGGCCATTCGCTGAACAAGCCGTTCTGCGACGGTTCGCACAAGCGCGTCGAGTTCGACAGCAATCTCGACACGCCCGCGGCGACGCCTGAGCCTCCGGCTTAGCGGATGACCGGCTTGTAGCGGATGCGCTTGGGCTTGGCGCCCTCCTCGCCCAGACGCTTCTTCTTGTCCGCCTCGTATTCCTGGTAGTTGCCCGGGAAGAATTCGACGTGCGAGTCGCCTTCGAAGGCGATGATGTGCGTGGCGATGCGATCCAGGAACCAGCGGTCGTGCGAGATCACCATCACGCAGCCGGCGAATTCCAGCAGCGCGTCTTCCAGCGCGCGCAGCGTTTCCACGTCGAGGTCGTTGGACGGTTCGTCCAGCAGCAGCACGTTGCCGCCGGCGATCAGCGTCTTGGCCAGGTGCAGGCGGCCTCGCTCGCCGCCCGACAGCGTACCGACATGCTTCTGCTGGTCGCCACCCTTGAAATTGAAACGGCCGATATAGGCACGCGACGGCGTTTCGTACCGGCCCACCGTCAGGATATCGGCGCCGCCCGAGATTTCCTCGAACACGGTCTTGCTGCCGTCCAGGGCATCGCGGCTCTGGTCCACATAGGCGAGCTTGACGGTCGGGCCCATCTTGATGACGCCCGTGTCCGGCTGCTCCTTGCCCGTCAGCATGCGGAACAGCGTCGACTTGCCGGCGCCGTTCGGCCCGATGATGCCGACAATGGCGCCGGCCGGGATCGTGAAGTTGAGATTGTCGATCAGCAGGCGATCGCCGTAGCCCTTGCTGACGTTGACGAACTCGACGACCTCGTTGCCCAGGCGCTCGCCGACCGGGATGAAGATTTCCTGCGTCTCGTTGCGCTTCTGATATTCCTGGCTGTTCAGCTCGTCAAAGCGGGCCAGACGCGCCTTGGACTTGGCCTGGCGGCCCTTCGGGTTCTGGCGCACCCATTCCAGTTCTTTCTTCAGCGCCTTCTGGCGGGCCGATTCGGACGACTCTTCCTGCTTCAGCCGCGTCTCTTTCTGGTCCAGCCACGAGCTGTAGTTGCCCTTCCAGGGAATGCCGTGGCCGCGATCGAGTTCGAGAATCCACTCGGCGGCGTTGTCGAGGAAGTAGCGGTCGTGGGTCACGGCCACCACGGTGCCCGGGAAGCGGGTCAGGAACTGTTCGAGCCACTCGACGGATTCCGCATCCAGGTGGTTGGTCGGCTCGTCGAGCAGCAGCATGTCGGGGCGCGACAGCAGCAGCTTGCACAGCGCCACGCGGCGCTTTTCGCCGCCCGACAGGTGCTCGATGCGCGCGTCCCACGGCGGCAGGCGCAGGGCATCGGCGGCGATTTCGAGCTGCAGTTCGATGTTGTCACCGGCACCGGCGGCAATGATGGCCTCCAGGCGGGCCTGCTCTTCGGCCAGCTTGTCGAAGTCGGCATCCGGCTCGGCGTAGGCGGCGTAGATGGCGTCCAGCTGCTTGTGGGCATCCATGACCTCGCCCATGCCGCTCTCCACCTCTTCGCGCACGGTCTTGGCCGGATCGAGCTGCGGCTCTTGCGGCAGGTAGCCGATATTCAGGTTCGGCATCGGCGTGGCCTCGCCCTCGATGTCCTTGTCGAGGCCGGCCATGATCTTGAGCACGGTCGACTTGCCCGAGCCGTTCAGGCCCAGCACGCCGATCTTGGCGCCGGGAAAGAACGACAGGGAGATGTCCTTGAGGATCTGGCGCTTGGGCGGAACGATCTTGCCCACGCGGTTCATGGTGAAAACGTACTGTGACATGGGGTCATGCGCTGGAATTTTGAGAACCCGCGGAGTGTAGCAAAGGCGGGAGGCAGGCCGCACCGGATCGGACAGCGCGCGGCCAAAAGAAAAGGCGCCCATGCCGGGCGCCCTCTCTTGCAACTCGGACGATGCGTTCAGTGCATCATCATGTTGGCGTTCATGTTGTGCATGACCCACAGCGAACCGACGATCACGATCGCCAGGATCAGCAGCGTGAACAGGAAGGCCATCACGTTCCAGCGCTGGGACGACGAGCCGTCCAGATGCAGGAAGTAGATCAGGTGCACGACGATCTGCACGACCGCCAGCGCCATCACGGTCACCAGCACCGTGCCGTGCGAGAAGCCGCCGCCCATCACCATCTTGAACGGGATGACCGTCAGGATCACGGCCAGCACGAAACCGATCAGGTAGCCCTTGACGGTGGCATGGCCGGCACCGCCGGCCGCGTGGCCGTGCGCGTCAGCATGGACGTTGGAGGAAACGTTGGTCTGTTCCATTTACATCGCTCCCAGCAGATACACGACGGTGAACACGCCGATCCACACCACGTCCAGGAAGTGCCAGAACAGGCTCAGGCACGCCAGACGGGTCGAGTTGGTGGCCGTCAGGCCCTTGCGGCTGATCTGCCACATCAGGACGGCGATCCACAGCAGGCCGCTCGCCACGTGCAGGCCGTGGGTGCCGACCAGCGTGAAGAACGACGACAGGAATGCACTGCGGCTCGGGCCCGCGCCTTCGGCGATCAGGTGGTGGAACTCGTTGATTTCCATGCCGACGAACGCCGCGCCCAGCAGGAAGGTGATGCCCAGCCACAGCATCACTTGGTCCTTGCGGCCGGCCTGCAGGCCGATCATGACCATGCCGTAGGTGATGGACGACACCAGCAGGATGCCCGTCTCGATCAGTACATACGACAGGTCGAACAACTCCTTGCCGTCCGGGCCGCCCGCCGTCGCGCTGCGCAGCACGCAGAACGTGGCGAACAGCGACGCGAACAGGATCAAGTCGCTCATCAGGTACACCCAGAAGCCGAACACCTTGGTGTCCGCGGCATCGTGGTGGTGCGCATGGTCATGCGCGTGGCCGTGGTCCGCGGCGTGCGCCGCGTGGCCGTCTAGAACATTGGTAGCCATGGTTTAAGCCTGCGAACCGATACGTTGGAAGTAGGCCGACTCAGTCTCGTGGACCTCTTGAGCGGGCACGTAGTAATCGATGTCGTCGTTGTTGCTGCGGAAGATGAAGCTGCCGATCATGCCGACCAGACCCAGCACGGCCATCCACCAGATGTGCCAGATCAGAGCGAAGCCCATCACGATCGAGAACATGCCGATGAAGAAACCGGCGCCGGTGTTCTTCGGCATATGAATCTTCTCGTAGATGGCAGCCACCTGCGTCGGCACTTCGCCGCGTGCCTTCATGTCGGCAAAGGCGTCGATGTCACGGATGACCGGCACGGACGCGAAGTTGTAGTGCGCCGGCGGCGACGACGTGGCCCACTCCAGCGTGCGGCCGCCCCACGGGTCGCCCGTCACGTCGGCCAGCGCATGGCGGTTGCGGATGCTGACGAATATCTGGATCAGCTGCGAAGCGATACCGCAGGCGATGATCGCGGCGCCGATCACGGCGACGATCAGCCACGGCTGCCAGGCCGGGTTGTCGGTATGGTTCAGGCGACGCGTCATGCCCATGAAGCCCAGCACGTACAGCGGCATGAACGCCGTGTAGAAGCCGACGAACCAGCACCAGAAGGCGCGCTTGCCCCACTTTTCGTCCAGCTTGAAGCCGAAGGCCTTCGGGAACCAGTACGTGATACCGGCCAGGTAACCGAACACCACGCCACCGATGATGGTGTTGTGGAAGTGAGCGATCAGGAACAGGCTGTTGTGCAGCAGGAAGTCAGCGCCGGGCACGGCCAGCAGCACGCCGGTCATACCGCCGATCACGAAGGTGATCATGAAGCCGATCGTCCACAGCATCATCGAGTTGAGCTCGACACGGCCGCGATACATCGTGAACAGCCAGTTGAAGATCTTCACCCCGGTCGGGATGGAGATGATCATCGTGGCGATGCCGAAGAACGCGTTGACGTTGGCACCCGAGCCCATCGTGAAGAAGTGGTGCAGCCACACCAGGAACGACAGCACCGTGATGCCGGCGGTCGCCCACACCATCGACGTGTAGCCGAACAGCTTCTTGCGCGAGAACGTGGAGACGATTTCCGAGAACATGCCGAATGCCGGCAGGATCAGGATGTACACCTCGGGGTGGCCCCAGATCCAGATCAGGTTCACGTACAGCATCGGGTTGCCGCCCGCGGTGTTCGTGAAGAAGTGCATGTCCAGGTAGCGGTCGGCGCCCAGCAGCGCCAGCGCCACGGTCAGCACCGGGAAGGCCGCCACGATCAGGATGTTGGCGCACAGGGCCGTCCAGGTGAAGATCGGCATGCGCATCAGCGTCATGCCCGGCGCGCGCATCTTGAAGATGGTCGCGACAAAGTTCACCCCGGTCAGCAACGTCCCCAACCCGGATATCTGCAATGCCCAGATGTAGTAGTCGACCCCAACGCCCGGGCTGTAGGCCAGCTCCGACAGCGGCGGGTAGGCCAGCCAGCCGGTGCGCGCGAACTCGCCGACGCCCAGCGACACGTTGATCAGCACCACACCCGCGGCCGCCAGCCAGAAGGACAGCGTGTTCAGGAACGGGAAGGCCACGTCGCGCGCGCCGATCTGCAGCGGCACGATCAGGTTGATCAGGCCCGTCATCAGCGGCATCGCCATGAAGAAGATCATGATCACGCCGTGCGCGGTGAAGATCTGGTCGTAGTGCTCGGGCGGCAGGTAGCCGGTACCACCGCCCGAGGCGAGCGCCAGTTGCGAGCGCATCATGATGGCGTCGGCAAAGCCGCGCAGCAGCATCACGATTGCCAGAATGCAGTACATCACGCCGATCTTCTTGTGATCGACCGAGGTGATCCACTCATTCCACAAGTACGACCACTTCTTCAGGTAGGTGATCAGCCCGAACATGGCCGCACCACCCAGCAAAATGGCCGACACCGTCACGACCACGATGGGCTCGTGCAGCGGAATGGCCTCCAGACTCAACTTGCCAAACATCGTCAACTCCTAGGAATTCGTGCGCGCGGCGTTTGCGGCTTTGGGCGCCGGCAGGGCGGACTGCACCGGCAGCGGACGCGTTGCCGCCTCGGCCGTGGCCGTCGTGCAGTTGGCGCCTTCGAGCGCCTCGTCGAGCGTCAGGACCTTGTCCGAGTCGCCCATATATTTGTGCAGGATGCTGTGGTACAGCGTCGGGTCCACCGAGGCATACATTGCCGGAGGCACCTTCTCGCTCGGCTTGGCCAGCTCGGCGTAGCCTTCCTTGGTCAGGCTCTGCGACGACGCGCGAACCTGCTTGACCCAGGCGTCGAATTCTTCGTTGGTCATGGACGTTGCCACGAACTTCATGCCGGTGAAGCCAGCGCCGCTGTAGTTCGACGAGATGCCGTCAAACTGGCCGGTCTCATTCGCGATCAGGTGCAGCTTGGTCTGCATGCCGGCCATGGCGTACACCTGGCTGCCGAGCTGCGGGATGAAGAAAGCGTTCATCACCGAATCGGACGTGATCTTGAAGTTGATCGGCGTGTTGGCCGGGAAGGCGATCTGGTTGACGGTCGCGATCTTCAGTTCCGGATAGATGAACAGCCACTTCCAGTCGAGCGAGATGGCCTCGACGGTGATCGGCTTGACGTCGGATTCGATCGGCTTGTACGGATCGAGCGCGTGCGTCGAGCGATAGGTGATCACGCCCAGCGCGATGATGATCAGGCAAGGAATCAGCCACACCACCACCTCGATCGCGTTCGAGTGCGCCCAGTCCGGCTCGTAGCGAGCCTTGGTGTTGGTCGCGCGGTATTTCCACGCGAACACCAGCGTCAACACGATCACGGGGATGACCACCAGCAGCATCAGGGCGGTCACCACAATGATCAGCGTCTTTTCCTCGGCGCCGATCATCCCCTTCGGGTCCAGGACCGTCAGGTTGCATCCCGACAGCAGCAGGGGAATGCTTGGGGCCAGAAGCCGCTTCAAACGTAGAAAGGATTGGTTCTTCATGTCTTGCACAGTTGCGCCGGCGATGCTTCCGGACATCACGGGGGCCGATCAGGCCACAGGCAGAAAACGCTGGAAATGAAAAAGACCGTGCATCCGGCACCTCCGTATTGCCTGGTGCCGCAGCAGGCCTTGGATCAGGTCTGGCGCCGGTCAGGGAGAAGCTGAACCCAGCGCGCCCCGCCGTCGAGGCGGACTTCGGCCGTGGGTCGCACGGACGAGGCCGAGCACCGCCGCGTCGCATAAAGCGGCGGACGATGGACCGGGCGCGGATGGATGAAGAGCAGGCACTACGTCAGGCGCCCGTTGGGGGAGCGCGGTTGGAGTGGAATGCGGGCGCGATCTTACCGTCAGAAGGCCCTTCGGAACGTGCAATTTGCTCAGGCAGATAAAAAACCTCTGCAATTGACAAGCGGTGCCGGAATCGCTCGCCCAGGGTTTACGCGGCTTTGCGGGTAAGCCATTCCTAAGTGGTTGTTGTTGCACTGCGACAATCAGCCACAGTGGTGCGCACCCCACGGCGCCCCCAAATGTGCGCCCTCGCATCGAATTGAAAACAAGAATCTTTCTCATTTACAATGGGGCGCTTTCCTGTTCAGTGCCGCCGACCGGTGTCCTGCGACCCGACCACCCTGCCCTTGCTCACCGCACTGGTTCGTCATTACGACGAGCTGGTCGACCTGCTGCGCCGCCGCTTCGGCACCGACCGCAGCGTTGCACGCGACGTGGTGCACGACGTCTGCGTCAACCTGCTGGCCGAACCGCCGCGCCAGATGGTGGCCGCGCCCGCAGCCTATGTGCGCCGGGCGGCGATCAACCTGGCGATCGATCGGCACCGGGCGGAATCCACGCGCGGTGCCTGGGTGGAGAGCGCGGCCGAGCTGCCCGAGTGCGCCGACGAGATGCCCGGCCATGATCGCCATGTCGATGCCGGCCGCGAACTCGACCGGCTGTCGACGGCCATCGCGCAGTTGCCGCCGCGCTGCCAGGAAGTTTTTGTGCTGCACAAGATTCATGACATGCCGCAGGCAGAGGTGGCGGTAAGATTGGGGATTTCGCGCAAGGCGGTGGAGAAGCACATCCGGCGGGGCATGGCAGCCTGTCGCGTCGCGCTGGACCGCCCCGGACCGCGTTGAGCATGCCCCACACTCCCGAAGCATTCACCCGCGAGGAAGCCAGCCTGGCGCGCCACCGTGCCGCGCTGCAGCAGCGCTTCGCCCGACCGCCCCTGCCCGCACGTGCGCCGCGCCGCCGCGGGCCGCTCATCGTGGCGGGCATTGTCGCCACGCTCGGCGCGGTGCTGTGGGCCGATCCGGCATTCCATACCCAGCGGTACACCACGGCGGCCGGCACGCGCCAGCAGATCGACCTGCCGGACGGCACCGCCGTCACGCTCAACACCCGCACCGTGGCCGAGGTGGAATGGCATCTGCGCTCGCGGCAGGTGCTGCTGGTCGACGGCGAGGCGCTCTTCGATGTGGCCCGGGCGTCGCGGCCATTCATTGTGCGGGCCGGCGGCACGACGGTGCGCGTGGTGGGCACGGCGTTCAACGTGCGCCGGGTGGACCCGCGCGTCACCGTGACAGTCCTGCGCGGCCGGGTGCACGTGGAAGACGCCTCGGGCGATGCTGTGCTGCTGGGCCCGCGCCAGGCCGCCGATACCGGTGCCGGCACGCTGAACGCGCACACCGAACCCGACCCCGCCGCCGCCGTGGCCTGGAAGGACGGCAAGCTGCTGTTCGACCACACCCCGCTCGCGCAGGCCGTGGCCGACATCAACCGCTACCGCGTCGCGCCGGTCACGCTGGCCGAGCCTGCGCTGGGGCGCCTGCAGATCTCCGGCGTCTTCGACAGCGCGCGCACCGATACGCTGCTCGATCTGCTGCCCTCCATCCTGCCGGTGACGATCCGGCGCGAAGCGGACGACGCCATCCGCGTGCAGGCCCGCAACGCATCGCGCTGACCCTCGGCGGCGCCGAGGTAGGGGTGCACGGCACCCCGCCCGTCTACTCCCCTGTGACCTAGACCAACAAACGGGGAGCTTCACAGTGAATCGACATCGCCGACCAGTGCGCCGGTCCCGCGTGCCGCGCCTGGGCGCGCTGGCCGCCGCCACGCTATTTGCCAGCACCGCCATCGCGCAATCGCGCGTGGCCATCGACATCCCCGCCGAGCCGCTCGATGCGGCACTGAACGCGCTGGCGCGCCAGGCGGGCACCCAGCTCGTGTTCGCCAGCGCGCTGACGGCGGGCAAGACGGCACCGCGCGTGCAGGGACGCTACAGCGTCGAAGAGGCCCTGAACCGCCTGCTGGCGCAGAGCGGGCTGACGGCGCGCAGGCAGGGCGACAACACCTTCACCATCGAGCCGGCCGGCGCCGGCGCTGAAGTCACCCTGCCGGCCACCGTTGCCACCGCCGCGCAAGCCGAGTCCGCCAACGGCCCGGTGCGGGGCTACGTGGCCCGGCGCAGCGCGACCGGCACCAAGACCGATGCGCCGATCGAAGAGATCCCGCAGTCGATCAGCGTGGTGACGCGCGACCGCTTTGAGGGCCCAGGGCGCGCAGAGCGTCAACGAGGCGCTGCGCTATACGGCGTCGGTATCGACCTACGGCGCGGGCACCCGCTCGGACTGATACACCGCCGTGCGCGGCTTCGTGCCAGCTACCTACCTGGACGGCCTGCAGTTGCCGAACACCATCAACCTGGCCAGCTGGCGCGTCGACCCATGGCAGATCGAGCGCGTCGAACTGCTGCGGGGGCCGGCCTCCGTGCTGTATGGCCAGGGCGACCCGGGCGGCACCGTCAACATCGTCACCAAGCAGCCGGCCGCCGAGCCCATCCACGAGATCGAAGTGCAGTACGGCAGCCATGCGCGCAAGCAGGTGGCCGGCGATTTCGGCGGCGCGCTCGACGCCGACGGCAAGCTGTCATACCGCCTGACCGCCCTGGCACGCGACGGCAACCTGCCGCTGGGGCCGTTCAACGACCAGCGCCTGATGATCGCGCCGTCGCTGACCTGGAGGCCATCGGCCGACACCACGCTGACGCTGCTGGCGAGCTACCTGCGCGACAAAACCAATGCGTCGGACAGCTTCCTGCCGGCGCGGGGCACCATCCTGCCGAACCCGAACGGCAGGATCCCCGCCACGCTGTTCACCGGCTCGCCGGATTTCGACGCGTACGAGAAGACGCAGTATTCGCTGGGCTATCAGTTCGAGCATCGCCTGGACGATACCTGGACGGTGCGCCAGAACGCGCGCTACATGCACCTCAAGCTCGACGACCACATGACCTACGGTGTCGGCCTGGACCCGGACGACCCGACCCAGCGCCTGATGCTGCGCCGCGCCTTTATCGCGCAGCCGAGCTATGTGCGCCTGGACATCGATACCCAGGCGGAGGCGAGATTCGCCACCGGCCCGGCGCGGCACACCCTGCTGGCCGGCGTCGAATACCAGCGCCAGACCACCTAGGACCCGGAGAACGACGCACAGACGAGTTCGCTCGACCTGTACAACCCGGTCTATCTCCCCATCGACCGGTCGATCTTCACCGGGCCGGCCGCCTTCCCGCAGGACATCCACCAGCGCCAGGCGCTGCTCGGCCTCTACCTGCAGGACCAGGTCAAGCTGGGCAAGCGCTGGGGCGTCACCGTGGGCGGCCGCCACGACTGGAGCGAGACGCGCACCGAGGACCTGCTGGGCGGCACCACCGCCGGCCAGCGCGATTCCGCCTTCACCGGGCGCGTGGGCGTGGTGTACCTGGCGCCGTATGGCATCTCGCCGTACCTGAGTTACGCGACGTCGTTCAATCCGACCATTGGCACCGACCGCAACGGCCAGGCCTTCAAGCCGACCAAGGGCCGGCAGGTCGAGGCCGGGGTGAAGGTCGAGGCCGGGGTGAAGGTCCAGGCCGGCAGCAAGGCTTCGGTCACGGCATCGGTCTTCCGGATCCACCAGACCAACGTGCTGACGCCCGACCTGGATGATCCGTCCGGCACGCACAGCACGCAGACCGGCGAGGTGCGCTCGCAGGGCTTCGAGCTGGAAGCCACCGTGCAGCCGATGGCGGGCTGGAATGTGATTGCCAGCTACACAGGAGGTGCGCAACACCCGCGCCAACGACGCCACGCTCGACAAATGGCCGATCGCCATCCCCACCCCGCGCCAGATCGCCTCGCTGTGGGCGGACTACCGCATCCGCTCGGGCGTGCTGCAGGGCGTGGGCCTCGGCGCCGGCGTGCGCTACGTCAGCCCCACGGCCGGCGCTCCGGACAACGCACTGAACGTGCCTGGCTACGCGCTGTTCGATGCAGCCATCTTCTACAACATCGGCCGCCATTGGCGCCTGGCGCTCAATGGCACCAACCTGGCCAACCGCGAAGTCATCTCCGGCTGCTACGACGCCACGCGGTGCATCTACGCCAACGGGCGCACCGTGCTCGCGACCGCAAAGTACGCCTGGTGACGCCGTCGCCGCAAAAAGCAAAGCGGCCATGCGCGGCGCGCGGCCGGTCTACCCGAGACAGGCGCAGGCGGCTCAATCGCCCAGCGCCACCCCTTCGCGGCGCGGGTCGGCGCCGCCGGCCCAAACCAACTTGCCGTCGTCGCGCTGGCGCCGCACGATGGCCTGCGTGCCGCTGGTCATCTCGATCTCCGCGACGTCGTGGCCACGCGCCTTCAGGCCCTGTACCAGCGTCTGCGTCACCAGGCCCCGCTCCACCTCGGTCGGGCCATTGCGGCGGCCGAAGTTGGGCAGGTTGATCGCGCTCTGCACGTCCATGTCCCAGTCCAGCAGGCCGATCCGCGTCTTCGACACGTATTCGATGATCTGCGAACCGCCGGGCGAACCGAGCGCCGCCACCAGCCTGCCGCTGTCGCGATCGAACACCAGCGTCGGCGGTATGCCGGATCGATCAGGCCCTGGACGTTGACCGGCACGAAATCCGCATCGGCCACGTACAGGCCGCGATCCGCATCGGCCTGGCGCCCGGCTTCGGACACCACGTGCGCGGCGTCGACGCTGGGTTCGAAGCCGGCGGCGCGCGTGGTCTGGCGCGGCGCCAGCGCGGCCAGCGCGCACTTCGGATTGTGCGCTTCCAGGGCCTGCAGCGTGCCCAGCATCCGCGCGATGGCGATGCCGCCCGACGACGGTGGCGGCATGCCGCAGACCTTCCAGCGCTTGTAATCGGTGCAGATGGGATCGCGCGCCTTGGCGCGATAGCCCCGCAGGTCCGCCAGCGACAGCGTGCCCGAATTGCCGCTGCAGGTCACGCGCTTGACGATGTCGGCCACGATCGGCCCGGTATAGAACGCGCCGGGGCCGCGCCTGGCAATCTCGCGCAGCGTCTGCGCCAGTTGCGGGTTCTTCACGATCGTCCCGACCGGCTTGGGCTTGCCTTCCGGCGGAGGAAATACGCCGCCATCTCCGGTGCCCCTGCGATGGACGGATCGGCTGCGATCTGCGTAAAGAGTCGCGGCGAAATCGGGAACCCCGGCTCCGCCAGCTCGATGGCCGGCTCGAACAGCCTGGCCCAGGGCAACTTGCCGTGCCGGCGGTGTGCCAGCTCCAGAACGCGCAGCACACCGGGCGTGCCGACCGCACGGCCGCCGACCTGAGCCTCGCTGAAGCCCATCGGCTTGCCGTCGGGGCGCAGGAACAGGTTCTCATCGGCGCCGGCCGGGGCGGTCTCCCAGCCGTCATAGGCCTGCACGCGCTTGCCGTCCCAGTAGAGCAGGAACGCGCCGCCGCCAACGCCAGCGGGCCGCGCACGCGCGCCAAGGAAAAAGCCTGGGCTGCCATGCAGTTCTCCTCGTGATCCAAAGGGCTCATTGCAGGAAGTGGGCAATCGGTCAGGCAATCGGTTGCGTGCCGGGACACATCCCAACGCCGCCACCAGGGACGCCATGCAGCCGGATGAACATGACCGCCGGAACCTTCACGTATCCGGGTGGCGGACGCGCGTGAAGTGCCAGGCATTCGCGCGATCGCCTCGGATGGGGGCGCCGGAGCGTGGATCAAGGCGGCAGGATCGGCGAGACGGTTGCATGGCACGAGAAGCTCCTTTTGCGGGAGGCGTTTGCGCCATTCCATGCTTCGTTTGCATGATTTCCGGTGCCGTCGTCCAGTGCTCTGATGGAACAGTGCGACGATGGAACAGTGCGACGATGGCCGGCGCGCGGAAGGGATTGCCTCGACCAAGCTATGCCCCCAGGCGGACGGAAGTCAAAAACGCTGCGCGGGCGTGGGCATGCATCGCCACGGAGCGCGCCTGACGGTATGACGATTGGCGGAATTTTCATACACTCGGCGCCCACAAGAACACCGTGAGAGGGATTGGGAACATGAGAGCGCAGCCGTCCGGCGTGCTGTGGATGGCATTGGGATGCGGCATGGCCGGCCCGCTGAGCGCGCTCGCGGGCGGCCTTCAGCAACCCGAGGTCCAGCTCGAGACGACCACCGTCGTCGGGTCCGCCGCCGCATCCGCCGCCACCGGCGAAGCGGCCAGCCAGGGCTACGTGCCGCACGCCCAGTTGGAGAACCGCCCCCTGCTGCGTCCCGGCGAGCTGCTCGAGACCGTCCCGGGCCTGATCGTCACGCAGCACAGCGGCGACGGCAAGGCCAACCAGTACTTCCTGCGCGGCTTCAATCTCGATCACGGCACCGATCTGGCCACCACGGTGGCCGACATGCCGGTCAACATGCGCACGCACGCGCACGGCCAGGGCTACACCGATCTCAACTTCGTCATCCCGGAGCTGGTCAGCGGCATCGCCTACAAGAAGGGGACCTACTTCGCCGATGAGGGCGACTTCTCGGCCGCCGGCGCAGTCCGGATCGACTATGCCGACAAGCTGCCGCACGGCCTCGCCCAGTTCGAACTGGGCGAATACGGCTACCGGCGCGGCCTGCTCGCCGACTCGCACGCCATCGGGCCGGGCACGCTGCTGTACGGCTTCGAGTGGCTGGGCGAAAACGGCCCGTGGGTCGTGCCGGAAGGCGTGCACAAGCTCAACGGCGTGCTGCGCTATACCCTGCCACTGGGCGGCGGCGAGCGCGTCACCCTGACGGGCATGGCCTACAAGAACGCCTGGCAATCGACCGACCAGGTGCCGCAGCGTGCCATCGACCAGGGCCTGATCTCTCGCTTCGGCGCCATCGATCCGACCGACGGCGGCATGGCCTCGCGCTACAACCTGTCGGCCGACTGGCTGCGCCCGCTTGCCGACGGGCAGCTCAAGGCCAAGGCCTACGTCATCAAGAGCCGGCTGACGCTGTTCTCGAACTTCACCTATGCGCTCGCCAACCCCACGCTGGGCGACCAGTTCGAGAACCGGGTGACGACCGGCATCAACGCCTCGCGCACGTGGTTCGGCGAGATCGCCGGGCACGACAGCGAAACCGAGATCGGCTCGCAGACCCGCTACGACCGGCTCGACCCGATCCTGCTCGCCGACACGGTGGCGCGGCAGCCCTACGCGATGGTCCGCAGCGATACCGTCAACGAGACCAGCACGGCGCTCTACCTGCGCAACAGCATCCAGTGGCGCCCCTGGCTGCGCACTCTTGCCGGCGTGCGCGCCGACCAGTTCTGGTACCGCGTCGGCAGCAGCAATCCGCTCAATTCGGGCAGCGGCGCCGAGCATATCGTCAGCCCCAAGCTGGGCGTGGTGCTGTCGCCGACGGCCAGGACCGACGTGTTCGTCAACTGGGGACGCGGCTACCACAGCAACGACGTGCGCGGCGCCACCACCACCGTCGATCCGGTCTCGGGCAATCCGGTGCAGAAGGTCAGCGTACTGGTGCCGGCCACCGGCTACGAGATCGGCGTGCGAACGAAAGAGCTGGCGCGCAACCTGCAGTTGTCTGCCTCGCTGTGGCGGCTGGACATCGGCTCGGAGCTGGTGTTCGCCGGCGACACCGGCACCACCCAGCCCAGCCGCCCCAGCCGCCCCAGCCGGCGCACCGGTGTGGAGCTGGCAGCATACTACAAGCCGTCGCCCGATCTCATCCTCGACGCCGATGCCGCCTTCTCCCGCGCGCGATTCCGCGATGCCGATCCGGCAGGCGACTACATCCCCGAGGCGATCCAGACCACCGCATCCGCGGGCGTGTCATGGACACACGACCGCTGGACCCTCGGCGCCCGCATGCGCTACTTCGGCCCGCGCCCGCTGATCGAAGACAACAGCGTACGCTCGGCCTCATCGTTCCTGGTCAACCTGAAGGTCGGCTATCGCGTGCAGAAGAACGTGCGCATCTTCGTCGAAGTGCTCAACGCGCTGAACCGCAGGGCCAACGACATCGACTACGACTACGCCTCGCTGCTCAAGGGAGAAACGTCGCCGGTGGACGCCAACGGCGTGGCGACCGGCATCAACGACCGCCATATCCACCCGGCCGAACCCCGTACGGTGCGGGCCGGCATCGCATGGGAGTTCTGATGGGCGCGGTGCCTCAGCGCGGATTCGGGAACCGGATCCGGAACTCGGTGAACTCGTGCTCGACCGACCGGCACGAAATGCTGGCGCCCCAGCCGCGCAGGACCTTCCTGCAGAACGTAAGGCCGATCCCCGTCCCCCGGTGGGCCGGGTGTGAGAAGAACGGCTGGAACATCCGCTTGAGGACCACCGGTGGCACACCGGCCCCCGTGTCGCGGACGACGATCTCCACCGCCTGCGGCATCCGCTCATAGCCGATGCGGATATCGCCCTTGCCGACCCGCTGGATCGCCTCGAGCGCATTCTTGGTCAGGTTGGTGATGATGTGCTCGAACAGCCCAGCGTTGCCCAGCACCCGCAACCCCATGCTCGGCACGATCCGCACATGCGAGCGCGTCCCCGGCTCGAACGGATAGGCGTCGATGGCCGCACGGATCGCCTCGTGCGGATCGAACCACGCGGTGCTGACCGCCAGCGGATCCTTCGAATTGGCCACCAGCAGCTCGATGCTGTTGGTGGCGCGCAGCACATCCGCGCGCATCCGCTCCACGGCCTGCAGCAGCGCAGGCAGATCGGGATGATCCGCCCGCACCGCCTCCGGCAAGCGGTTCTGGATACCCTTGGCCGTCAAGGCGAGACTGGCCAGCGGCGTGCGCAGTTCGTGTGCCACCGTACCCAGTGCCAGCGCCATGCCGTGCTGCTTCTGATCGATCGGGATCTGCCAGTCCAGCCGGATGACGACCAGCACCCCGGCGACAAAGAAGAAGGCCAGGATCGGCACCTGTTCCAGCAGGGCATGCCACGGAAATCCCTCGACCGCCTTCCCCACCAGCAGAAACAGCGCCATCGCGGCCGCGGCGCCCGTAACCAGCGAGAACAGGGCAAACGCCGTGCTGAAGTGAAAGAGGATCACGGCGGCAATGAGCAGGGACTCCGCCCACACCGTCGTCCCGGCATTCTCCAGGTACAGGAAAACAAACGCGAAAGGCAGCCCGGCCGTGATGGCGAACGCCACATAGGCCGGCAGCCATCTGCATCCGGCCACCCGCTCGGCAAACAGCAGCGGGACGAACAGCAGCGTACACAACAGCCGCAGCCAGACGCTCTCATAGGGCTGCGGAAAGACATACGACCAGATCACGAAATAAAGCGGATGCCCGATGACCCCAATGACGCCGGCCAGACGGACGCGCCGAAGCTGCGTCGCGCCTATGCATTTAGTACTACAGCCGTACCTATCGTCTAAGATGTTGTCCATGTGAGATGAGACGATCATGGTCCGATGCAAGGAACGGTGAGGGGCTGGGAGAGAGAGAGCTGGAAGGGTTGCACGAACGGCTGGGGATGCTGTTCAAGCGTCCGGAGCCGCGGCAGCGGGCCTTGGCCTACCTGCGTGGGCTTCTGAGCCCGGTGGAGCGC